>JANNXF010000079.1:0-30719 GCA_031409395.1 Polaromonas sp. | reverse complement strand
CTTTGCCGAACACGGCATAGCCCCAGCCCGAAGCGCTGGGGGCGGTGTGGTTCAGGAAGCCGTTGTCCGACACGTTGATGAAAAATTGCGAGCTGGCCGAATGCGGTGCATTGGTGCGGGCCATGGCGACGGTGTAGTTGTCGTTTTTCAGGCCGTTGCCGGCTTCGTTCTCAATTTCACCGTCGGTCGGTTTTTGGTTCATGCCCACTTCAAAACCGCCGCCCGGCACCATGAAGCCGGGAATCACGCGGTGAAACACGGTGTTGGTGTAGTGGCCCTTGTTGACGTAGCTCAAAAAGTTGGCCACCGACTTGGGCGCCTTGGCGGCGTCGAGTTCAAGCGTAATGACGCCGTAGCTGGCAATGTGGAGTTCTACTTTCGGGTTGCTCATGGTGGTCCTGTGGAGGTCGGTTGCTAAATGAATCAATTGACGAGACTGGCAGATTTGATGAGGACGGGCGTTTTGGGGACGTCGCTCGGGAAAGGCCCGCCGGCACCGGTGGGCGTCGACTTGATCTTGCCCACCACGTCCATGCCGCTGACCACTTTGCCGAACACGGTGTAGCCAGGCGCCTGCGTGCTGGGGTTGAGGAAATCATTGTCTTTCACATTGATGAAAAACTGCGAGGTCGCGGAATTGGGGTCGTTGGTGCGGGCCATGGCCAGTGTTCCCACCGTGTTTTTACTGCCGCCGGCGGCCAGCGCCTCGCGGCCTTCATGAACCACCGGTGGCCGGGTTTTTTTCTCGGCGTAGAGCGCATCGTAGCCACCGCCCTGCACCATGAAGTTGCCAATCACCCGGTGAAAAATCGTACCGTCGTAGTGCTTGTCCTTGACGTACTGCAGGAAATTCTCAACGGTCTTGGGGGCTTTGTCGGGGTAGACCTCGACCACGAAATCACCTTCGCTGGTGACAAATTTCACCCTGGGTGCGCTTTGCGCAAGGGCTGTGCTGGCCACGCAGTTCAGCCAGACGGCAAAGCTGGTGGCCACGGCGGCCGCCAGCCATGCGCGGCGTGCCGCCTTGCCGGTGTCAAGACCTTTGAGTGCGGCAAGCGGGGTGGGTTTTGCTGAAGCCATCAAATCGTTCCTTCAAAAAATATTTTCCACTGGTTGCCCTGGCGCGTCCAGTACTGGCGTTTGGTGTGGCCGGTACTGGCGCCCCGGACCAGTTCGCCAAAGGTTACCACCATCGTGTCGGCGCTATCGGTCCAGCGCAGGTAGGAAATATCCTTGATCTGGCTGCCCTTGGTGCCCATCTGCTTCAACTCGGTTTTCAGGGTTGGCGTCCATTCGGCCAGCGATTTGCCGTAGCTGGTGAAGTCGGGCGCATACCAGGTGGTGAGCCGGCTGATGTCGCCGCTGGACTTGGCCTGATGCCAGGCCTGCAGCACTTCCTCAAACGACTTGACCTCCGCCTTGAGTGACTGGGGAGCCACCCATTTCAGGCTTGGTGCAATCACCACGGGCGTGGTGCGTATTTCGACAGTCTTGATGATGTGTTCAAGGTCAGGGTTGGCCAGCACCACGCAGCCGTCGGTGGCCAGCGGCGCGCGTGAAAACTGGGACGGCGGCGTGCCGTGCAGCCAGATGCCGCTGCCCGTTTTGCCGCGCTTGACATCGAGCTGGTTGGGGTAGTTGATGGGCAGCGCGCCCGAGCCATAAAAATCACGCAGGGAGCGGGGGTCGAGGTTGCTGGTAATGAAGTAGATACCGAGTGGCGTGCGCAGGTCGCCTTCGGCCGATTTTTCGATGCCTGATTTGCCGACCGAGATGTAGTAGTCCGCCACGAGCTTGAGGCCAGCGGCAGAATTTTCGAAAAGGTAAAGGCGCGAGCGCGAGGCGTCAATCGCGATGGCGTGCCGGGTGCGCGGCGAGAGCGACAAAAATTGCGAAGGCACCATGCCGGGGGCAGGGCGTTCGCGCAGGGCGCGCAGGCGCAATTGCGACTCTTGCCGCAGCTCTGTGAGCAGGGGGCCTGCGGCTTTGGCGGTGGTGTCGGGCACATCACCCAGGGCATGCAGCGCCCGCGTGCGGCCCGCCAGCAAATCGCCGTACACCAGCTGGGCCAGCTGGAAATTGGGGTGGTCTGCCACCAGGCGTTCGGCGTTGCCCAGCGCCTCGCGGGTGTTGGCCTGGCCAATCAGCTTGTAAATGGCGATCAGCCTGGCTTCGGCCTCACCTTCGCTGGCCTCGCGTTTGGCGGGGGCCTGGAGGGCAGTGGGACGTTTGGGGGGCGGGGAAGGCCGGGCACCGGCGCGTTGGGGTGTCTGCTCTGCGGCAGACGCAGGCAATACCGGCAGCGCCAGGCCGCACAGACCCAGCGCCAGCCACAGCGTTGAACAAAAAGAAGCGGCTGATGCCCTGTTCATGGAACTTTCACAGGCAGTGGTCGGGGTGCAAAGAGTGCTGGACGAGACAAAGGCTCAACAGGCAAATGGCGGCAAATAGCCGGTAGGGTCTGCCACCGGCCATTAGCTGCCCGTGGATTCCCTGACGATGACCCAGCGATCGCCCACTTTGGCCAGATCCAGGGTTTTACGGCTCGAAATATTCAGCGAGTCGGCACTGTAGTCCTGCTTGAATTTGGCGGTGGCCTTGTTGCCCTGCACGGACACGGCAATGTCGGACAGCTTCACGTTGATGCGTGACTTGCCCACAATGCGTGCGCGGCGGTCTTCTTCCCAAGCTTTTCGCCCCTGGTTACCGGGGGGGTCAAAAGTCTGTCCGTAGCTGGCCAGGTAGCCCGCCATGTTTTTGCTGGACCATGCATCGGCCCAGGCCCGCACGGCGGCATCGATTTCCTTTTCAGCGGCGGCCGGGGGCGCAGGTGTGGCGGAGGGCGTAGCTGCCGGTGCGGGTTTGCTGGCTGCCACAGCTGCAACGACTACTGGTGCGGCAACCGCTGCCGGCGCGGCGACGGGTTTGGTTACAGCGGCGGCAACGGGCGCAGCGGCCGCGCTGGGGGTGGCAGGCTTGGGCTGGTTTTTGACATCCATCGAAAACAGGCTGCGTATCAGCGACAGTTTGGGCTGCACGCCGGCGTTGCCCGCATCGAGCTGCAGCGCCTTGCTGTACGCCTGGCTGGCCAGCCGGGCATAGACATCGCCGAGGTTTTCGTGGGCGGTGGCGTAGCTGGGGTTGGTGCGTATCGCCATTTCAAGCGCGGCCCGGGCCTTGTCAAACTGGCTCTGACCGGCATACAGCACCGCCAGGTTGTTGTAGGGCTCAGGCAGCTCAGGGTAGTCTTCGCTGATTTTGGTGAAGGTCGCAATCGCGTCGTTTGCCTTGCCGGTTTCGGTTTGCAGCACTCCTTTGAGGAAGCGCATTTGCGGGTCGCGCGGCTTGGTGGCCAGGTACTGGTCTGCCTTGGTGGCCGCCTCGGCGTACTGGCCGCTCCGTATCAGGCGGCCGACATCAGCGTAATCGTCCGCGTAAGCGGCAGTTACCGAGAGCGTTGCAGCCACCAGCAGCACGCGCAGCGCACCGGACACGGCGCTGGACAGGGAATGGTGTGAAAAGAAGGCGGGCGTGGGCATAAGAACTCTCACGATGATTTGAATATGCTGGACAGCTGCTGGCGGAATGCCCACCCTGAAACGGACGGCTTTTCAGCGGGGCTGCTGGCGCCATGGGGAGAGGGCTCACCGGCTGGCTATACTGGGCGATTGTAGCTGAGGGGGGTATAGTTCAAAGCCGTCCTGATTTCGTACTTTCCGTTTTGTACCCGCCCCATTCGCCTGCACTTTATGGTGTTTGTTGGCGGGCGATACGCGTGAAATACGCGTGAAACAGAGCCTACCTTCCCCTTTCTGACCGACCGCCGGATTTGCCGACTGACGTTAGTTCCTGCACCGCCACCATTCATGAGCCTTCGCATTTACAACACGCTGTCGCGTGCCGTAGAAGAATTTTCCCCCCTGGTTCCAGGCCATGTCCGCATGTATGTCTGCGGTATGACGATTTACGACCTCTGTCACATCGGCCATGCGCGCATGATGATGGCCTTCGATGTGGTGCAGCGCTGGCTCAGGGCCGGTGGATTGCAGGTCACCTACGTACGCAACATCACCGACATTGACGACAAGATCATCAAACGCGCGGTAGAGCGCGGCATCCCGATTCGGGCGCTGACCGACGAAATGATTGCCGCCATGCACCAGGATATTGGCGCGCTGGGCATAGAGACACCCACCCATGAACCGCGCGCGACCGAGTACGTGCCGCAAATGCTGCGCCTGATTGGCACGCTGGAGGAAAAAGGCCTGGCTTACCGGGCCTCCAGCGGGGACGTGAACTATGCGGTCCGAAAATTCAGGGGCTACGGCAAGCTGTCGGGCAAATCGCTCGACGAACTGCGCGCCGGTGAGCGCGTGGCGGTGCAGGACGGCAAGGAAGACCCGCTGGACTTCGTGCTCTGGAAGTCTGCCAAACCCAGTGAACCCGAGGACGCCAAGTGGGACAGCGCAGCGCTGGGCCATGACTACGGCGTGGGGCGGCCGGGTTGGCATATTGAATGCTCGGCCATGAGTTGCGCGACGCTGGGGGAAACCTTCGACATTCACGGTGGTGGCGCCGACCTGCAGTTTCCGCACCATGAAAACGAGATTGCCCAGAGTGAAGGGGCCCACGGCAAGCCGCTGGCACGCTTCTGGGTGCACAACGGCTTTGTGCGGGTGGACAACGAAAAAATGTCCAAGTCGCTGGGCAACTTCTTCACCATTCGTGAGGTGCTGCAACAGTACGACGCCGAGACGGTTCGCTTCTTCATCGTCCGTGCGCACTACCGCAGCGCCCTGAATTACAGCGACGCGCACCTCGACGACGCGCGCAATTCGCTCAAGCGCCTGTACACCGCGCTCGATCTCGTCAAGCCGGCTGAGGTGGCGATTGACTGGGCTAACCCCTTTGCCAGCCGCTTCAAGGCGGCCATGGACGAAGACTTTGGCACGCCGGAAGCCCTTGCCGTGCTGTTCGAGCTGGCCGGTGAAGTCAACAGAACGCAATCGGCGCAACTGGCGGGCCTATTGAAAGCGCTGGGCGGCTGCCTTGGCCTGCTGCAAAGCGCGCCCGGCAGCTACCTGCAGGCCGGCGCGGGGCTTGATGACGCCAGTATCCAAAGCCTGATTGCGCAGCGCGCTGACGCCAAAAAAGCCAGGGATTTTGCCGGTGCCGACCAGATTCGCCAGGATTTGCTGGCCAAAGGCATTGTGCTGAAAGACTCGCCTGCCGGCACCACCTGGGAGGTCCAGTCGTGAATTCCTTGAGCCATTTTGGTGTTTTGCCCAATCAGCACGGGCGCGGGAAGCTATGAAAAAGATAGTGAAAAGTGGGCCTGCGAGTTCGGAGCTGGCGGAGGTCGAGGACGCGGCTGGCATGGCCGGAGCGTCGCAGACGTCTGCCACGATGCCCGCCTACTGGGCCGATGCCTGCAAGCACCTGGTTAAAAAAGACCGGGTGATGAAACGCCTGATTCCGCTCTTCGGTGACACCTGTCTGGAGGCCCGTGGCGACGCCTTCAGCACGCTGGCACGCAGCATTGTGGGCCAGCAGATTTCGGTCAAGGCGGCGCAAACGGTGTGGCACAGGTTTGCCGCCCTGCCCAAAAAAATGACCCCCGCCAATGTACTCAGGCTCAAGGTCGACGACATGCGGGCGGCGGGTCTGAGTGCGCGCAAGGTCGAATACCTGGTGGATTTGTCGATTCACTTTGACGCCGGAACCGTCCACGTCAAGGACTGGCAGGCGATGGACGATGAGGCCATCATTGCAGAACTGGTGGCCATTCGCGGCATTGGCCGCTGGACCGCCGAGATGTTTTTGATTTTTTACCTGATGCGCCCCAATGTCTTGCCACTTGATGATGTCGGGCTGATCAATGGCATCAGCCAGAACTATTTTTCAGGTGAATCCGTGAGCCGCAGCGATGCCAGGGAAGTGGCCGCTGCCTGGGCGCCGTACTGCAGCGTGGCAACTTGGTATATTTGGCGCTCGCTGGATCCCTTGCCGGTTGTGGACACACAGCCCGCAGGCCAGTAGACCAAAGACAGATGGCGTGACGCGATTGGTGTGACCATTCGCGTGAATCTCCGAGCAAAGACAGTGTGATGACGTCCTGAGGAGCCCTATATGGCAAAAAAGACCTTCCTGGATTTTGAGCAACCGATTGCGGAGCTTGAAGGGAAAATTGAAGAGCTGCGCTACGTGCAAACCGAGTCGGCCGTGGATATTTCCGAGGAAATAGACCAGCTCGCCAAAAAGAGCCAGCAGTTGACCAAAGACATTTACAGTGTCTTGAGCCCGTGGCAGATCACCAAGATCGCCCGTCACGCCGAGCGCCCCTACACGCTCGATTACGTGAATGAAATCTTCACTGACTTTGTAGAGATGCACGGCGACCGGCATTTTTCGGACGACCTGAGTATCGTCGGCGGCCTGGCCCGCTTCAACGGCACTGCCTGCATGGTGCTAGGCCACCAGAAAGGGCGCGACACCAAAGAGCGCGGCCTGCGCAATTTCGGCATGAGCAAGCCCGAGGGTTACCGCAAGGCCTTGCGCCTGATGAAAACCGCCGAGAAGTTCAAGCTGCCGGTGTTCACCTTTGTGGACACACCCGGCGCCTACCCCGGCATTGACGCAGAAGAACGCGGTCAGTCTGAGGCGATCGGCCGCAATATTTTTGAAATGGCGCAACTCGAAGTGCCCATCATCACCACCATCATTGGTGAAGGCGGCTCCGGCGGCGCGCTGGCCATTTCGGTGGCTGATCAGGTGGTGATGCTGCAGTATTCGATTTATTCAGTCATCAGTCCCGAAGGCTGCGCCTCCATTCTCTGGAAAACCTCTGACAAGGCGCAGGAAGCGGCTGAAGCGCTGGGCATCACCGCGCACCGCCTGAAGGCGCTGGGCGTGATTGACAAGATCGTCAACGAGCCGGTGGGGGGGGCGCACCGCGACCACAAGCAGATGGCCGCCTTCCTCAAACGCGCGCTGAACGATGCGTTCCGGCAGGTCAGCGATCTGAAGGTCAAGGAGTTGCTGGACCGGCGCTACGAACGCCTGCAGAGCTATGGCCGCTATACCGACATCAAGGCTGATGCCAAGACCAGCAGCTGACAGAGCGCCATAAGAATTTAACAGGGAGATGTATGGGTGATAACCGTATGGCTGATAGCCAAATCAGGCAGATCAGGAAAAAGGTTTTTTCGCCCGCAGTGGTGCTTGCAACGGTAGTTTTCGCTTGTGTCGGAGCCGCCCTGTCCTATGGTTTTTTGCTGTCGTACAAATCGCAGGCCTCGGTTCATTTTGAAAGAAATATTTCTGATTTCCGAACCCTGCAAGCACAGGTCAGTACCCCGGCGGTTTTTGACCGGTATTGGCAAAACAACCCTGAAGTACAGCTTGAGGATGCCGGGGTTCGAGCCCAGGTGCTGGCCGCAGAGGACTGGCTCTCACCCATTTTCAGGGTGAGTAAAAAAGACGCCAGGGAACTGCCTGCGACCAAAGAAGGTACGGGGCGTTCGGACCTGGTGGGTTACCAGATCACTGCTCTTTCTGCAGACCCCGAGATGGCGCGCCGGAAAACTGATTTTCTGGCCCATTACGTGGATGACATGGCGCTGAAAACGCAGCTGGACGACTTTATATTTAAGACGCTCGCGGCCAAAAGAGGACTGATTGCTTCTGCAGCGCTGGAGCGGGACGCCGAAACCTACGATTTGTCACTGGTGGAAAACCGGCTGGCAGACATTGCGCGCCTGTCAAAAACGTACCCGGCAGCAGCGCCCCTTGCCGAGCGCCAGATGTTGGTGGCTGAAAAAAATACCGGACACTACCTGCCGCTACCGGTCCAGATGGTGGCTGCCGAAAGAGCCCGCTTTGATATTCGTGAAAAAATCGCGCTGCTACAAAGACGGATAGACGGACTTCTGGCCGAAGAGTTGATGCTGGTGGAGCACGAAAAACTGGCGCAAACGGCGACTTCCGGCAAGGCCTTGGCACTGGCCCTGATTCAGGACATCAAGGCCAGGCTGCCGGCAGCCCAGAGCAGCCATGCCAAGGGCCTGTTGGCCCGCTATGAGGACCTGTACGCAAGCATGATGGGTAACGCCTTTGCACTGCGCCGATTTATCGTGGCGCCGACCCTGCCGGAAGCGCCCACGCGGTCCCCCCTGAAGGTCATCATTCTTTTCGCGGGGCTGGGATTTGTCCTCGGGCTTGCCTGGCAGTTCAGGGCAGTCATCAAAAAGCGCGTTGAGGAACTGGCCGGCGCAGAGCGTCTGGCCAGCAAGGCCCCGGCACCCGCCGATGAGGGCAAAAGGTTGCACGTCGCCTGAGCTGACACAGTGCCGCGGTCACAAGGACTGGGATGGTTAAAGGCATTTCAAGCGGAGTTCAGGCTGCTGCAACTGGCCTCCATGCGATGACACCATCGCCCATGGCTGCGGCGCTGGCGGCCATCAAGCCCGCGCTGCCTGTGGCCATTGCTTACAGCGGCGGCGCAGATTCAACCGCCCTGCTTTTGGCGGCGGCGCAATGCTGGCCTGGTCAAGTGCAGGCCATTCATGTTCACCATGGGCTGCAGGCTGCAGCCGACGATTTTGTGCGCGTGTGCGAACTGGTTTGCCATCAGCACGCCATACCCCTGCAGGTCGTGCGTGTCGACGCCAGAAATGCGGCAGGCGAAAGTCCTGAAGACGCTGCGCGCAAGGCACGTTATACGGCCTTGGCACAGGCGGCAACCTGCCTCGGTTCCAGTCGTGTGCTGTTGGGGCAGCATGCGGATGACCAGGTGGAAACCGTGCTGCTGGCGCTGGGCCGTGGTGCTGGCTTGCCTGGGCTTTCCGGTATGACGGCGCAGTTTGAACGCGACGGCGTGATGTTTTACCGTCCGTTGCTGCAGATTCCGTCGAGTGTTCTGCGTGAATGGCTGGTGCGGTTGAAGATTCCGTTTGTGGACGACCCCAGCAATACCGACGAACGCTACACGCGCAACCGTGTCCGCGCCCGCCTGCTGCCGGCGCTGGCCGAAGCCTTTCCCCAGTTCCGGACCACTTTTGCGCGCAGTGCCCGCCATGCCGCGCAGGCCCAGGCCTTGCTGCTGGAAGTGGCCCGGCAGGATTTGGCCCTTGTCGGCAATCCGCCGGCCATCAAGGCGCTGCAGGTCTTGTCTCAACCTCGCCAGGCCAATCTGCTGCGCTGCTGGTTACAAGGCCGGCAGGCCACGCCCAGCACGGCGCAACTTGAGCAGTTGATGGGGCAAATCGCTGCCTGCACCACCCGCGGGCACCATATTCATCTCAAGGTGGCGACCGGTTATGTGACCCGGTCAGGGGCTGTATTGCACTACGCCGTCGCGTCCGGCGTGCCGGGGCGGGTTGAGTCT
The DNA here is from genome assembly GCA_031409395.1 of Polaromonas sp. Classification (GTDB taxonomy): domain Bacteria; phylum Pseudomonadota; class Gammaproteobacteria; order Burkholderiales; family Burkholderiaceae_C; genus Polaromonas. Next base: position 21,334 of record JANNXF010000079.1, on the reverse strand, counting down.
TGACCATGGGCTCCTGGCTATAATCTATGGCTTTGCCGGACGCCCCGGCTCTCTTCAGGACTGCCTTTAATGGCCGCGCCTGGACCCCAAGCAAAGTTTGCAACAACCTCTTGATTGACAACCTGAAATGGCTTTGATCGTTCACAAATACGGTGGCACTTCGATGGGCTCGACCGAGCGCATCCGCAATGTTGCCAAGCGCGTTGCCAAATGGGCACGTGCCGGCCACCAGATGGTGGTGGTTCCCAGCGCCATGAGCGGCGAAACCAACCGTCTGCTGGGTCTGGCCAAAGACCTTGCACCGGCCAGGCAGGGCGATGCCTATGGCCGGGAACTGGATGCGCTGGCGGCGACCGGCGAGCAGGCATCGAGCGCGCTGCTGGCCATTGCGCTGCAGGCCGAGGGCATGCAGGCCGTAAGCTACGCCGGCTGGCAGGTGACCATCAAAACCAACAGCGCCTATACCAAGGCCCGCATTGAGTCGATTGACGACGAGCGCGTCCGCGCCGACCTGGACGCGGGCAAGGTCGTGATCATCACCGGCTTTCAGGGCATGGACGAAGGCGGCAACGTCACCACGCTGGGTCGTGGCGGCTCAGACACTTCGGCAGTCGCCATTGCAGCAGCGCTCAAGGCCCATGAGTGCCTGATTTACACCGACGTTGACGGGGTGTACACCACCGACCCGCGCGTGGTGCCCGAAGCGCGTCGCCTGCAGACCGTGAGCTTTGAGGAAATGCTGGAGATGGCCTCCATGGGCTCCAAGGTACTGCAGATTCGCTCGGTCGAATTTGCCGGCAAATACAAGGTGCCACTGCGCGTGCTGTCGAGCTTCACCGAGTGGGATATTGACATCAACATCGAGGCCAAATCGGGCACTTTGATCAGTTTTGAGGAAGACGAAAACATGGAACAAGCCATCGTATCGGGCATCGCTTTCAACCGCGATGAAGCCAAGGTTTCTGTCCTGGGCGTGCCAGACACCCCAGGCATTGCGTACCAGATTCTGGGCGCTGTGGCCGAGGCCAATATTGAAGTGGATGTGATCATCCAGAACATGAGCAAAGACGGCAAGACCGACTTCAGCTTTACCGTGCACCGCAACGACTACGCCAAGGCGGTTGACTTGCTGAAAACCAGCGTGTTGCCCAAGTTGGGCGCGCAGGAAGTGACGGGCGACGCCAAGATTTGCAAGGTGAGTATTGTGGGTATTGGCATGCGCAGCCATGTGGGTATTGCCAGCAAGATGTTTCGCGTACTGGCCGAAGAAGGCATCAACATCCAGATGATCTCCACCAGCGAAATCAAGACCTCGGTCGTTATCGACGAGAAGTACATGGAACTCGCCGTGCGCGCCTTGCACAAGGCTTTTGATCTGGACCAGCCAAGCACGTGAATCCGGGCGGGAAGTCGTGAGATAATCAGGTAATTGGAAACGTGACCGAGTGGCCGAAGGTGCTCCCCTGCTAAGGGAGTATGGGGTGTAGAGCCCCATCGAGGGTTCGAATCCCTCCGTTTCCGCCAAGACAAAAAGCCGCCTTCGGGCGGCTTTTTTTTGGTGTGACCCGTTGGAGGGTATTGGTCTGAAATTTGTGCAGAGCATTCGAGCGAATGCCGCGCACCATAATCGCCGGTGTTCGCTTGTTTAAAAAACCAACCGGAACCGCCATGCGCCTGCGCCACATCGAAGTCTTCAACGCCGTCATGCTCACTGGAAGTGTGAGCGGCGCTGCTCGCCTGATCAATGTCACACAGCCTGCTGTCAGCCGCATCCTTCAGCATGCCGAGCTACAGTTGGGGTTTGCGCTGTTTCAGCGCAGCAAGGGGCGGCTGGCACCGACTTCTGAAGCGCTCACGCTGTACCCGCACATTGAGCGGCTGTTTGCACAGCTGGACGAAGTGCAGCGCCTGGCCGCCAACCTCAAGACCGGGGAGGGTGCCCAGGAGTTGCGCATTTTGACGGTGCTGGCCCTGAGTTATGAAATCCTGCCGCACGCCATCAAGCTGTTTCGTGTCAAGCATGCCGATGTGGCCATCACGGTCCGGGCCCTGCATTCGCCGCAAATTGTGTCGGCGCTGGCCTTGCAGGAAGCCGATGTGGGTTTTATGTTCAGCCCGGTGGTGCACCCCGCCTTGGCGCAGGAGCACCTGGCCGATGGCCGCATGGTGTGCATTGCGCCCAAGGGCATGCTGACGCCGCGCCTGCTTAAACGCGGCAGTGTCACGCTGTCCGACTTGACCAAGGTGCCGGTGATCGGCCTCGATGTGCTGGACCCGATGGGACGCAGCCTGAACCAGGCTTGCCGCGAGGCTGAGGTGGGCTTGCAGTTTGGTATTACCGTGCAAACTTACCATTCGGCACTGGCGCTGGCGCATCACGGGCTGGGGGTTGCGCTGATCGACACCTGCACCGCCGCTTCGGCTGATTTGACGCGGGTGGATGTGCTGGCGCTGGAGCCGCTGATTCCGGTGCCCATCAAGGCTGTGCTGCCTGCGGGCAAGCCGGGCTCAGTCGCTGTCAGGGCCTTTGTGCGCTGTTTTCAGCAGGCGCTGGCTCATTCGGCTTGAGCCAGAAAGTCGCCTGCGCAAACTTCAGCTATGGGCCAGTATGCCGCTGATGCGCTGGGCTGAGCCAAACGCCAGCGTGAACCCGAGGGCGCCGTGGCCCGTGTTGAGCAGCAGGTTGTTGGGGCCGCGCTTATGCCTGCCGATGACCGGCAGGCCGGTGGGCGTGGCGGGGCGCATGCCAGCCCAGGGGCTGAGGTCTGAAAATGCGCTGCAGCCGGGAAACAGCGTTTGGGTGGAGGCCTTGAGTGACGCGATTTGCTTTGGCTCAATGGTGCTGTTGTAGCCAGACAGTTCCGCCATGCCAGCCACGCGCAGGCGCGAACCAATGCGCGCAAACACCACTTTTCGGGCGCTGTCGGTCACACTCACTGAGGGCGCTGTTTGAGCCGTTTCATCCACGTCAACCGTGATGCTGTAGCCCTTGAGCGGGTAGATGGGTAGCTGCACCCCCAGCGTGCGGACCAAGGGCGCCGAGGCGGCTCCCAGTGCCAGCACATACTGGTCGGCCTCGATATGGCCTTGCCGTGTTACCACTGCCGCTACTGAATTGCCGCGCAGCAGCAGTTGTTCAATGGGCGTGTCGAGTAAAAACTTCACGCCTTGCCGATACAACACGGCCATCAAGGCGTGGCACGTTTTCAGGCAATCGGCGGCGCATTCGCCGGGCGTGTAAATGGCACCGGTTATTTGTGCATGGCGGCTCGCCAGTGCAGGCTCAATCTCCACGCAGCGGTCAGCGTTGATAGCCTCCTGGCTACTGCCCAGTTCGCGCTGCAGCAGCATTTGACGCCGTGCACCGGCAAACGACACTGCGTCGGCATACAGCACCAGCTTGCCGCTGGCGGAGTAATCGCAGTCAAGGGTTTCTTCAGCCATCATGGCATCAAAAGCGCGCCGACTTTCGGCGGCCAGTTGCAGCAACTGCATGGTGGTGTTGCGCGAGGTGGCAGCGTTGCAGGCTGCCAGAAACCGCAATCCCCACAGCCATTGATGGACATCGAACTGGGGTCGGAGTTTCAGGGGGGATGAAGGCGACAGCAGCAGTTTGGGTAGCTGCTTCCAGATGCCGGGGTCGGCCAGCGGCTGCACGTAGGCGTAGCTCAACTGCGCGCCGTTGCCACCACTGGCACCACTGCCGGGGCCGGCACGGTCAATCACCGTGACCTCATGGCCGGCACGCCGCAAGCTGTAGGCGGTGGCCAGGCCCACGATGCCCGCACCCAGCACACACACATGCATAAAAATCCTTTGGCCGCTTTGAAAGAATGCCACTTTACGCAGTGGCCGGGTGTTTGAATAATGCTGAATTCGCCACCGGCCATGACTGGTTGTTATGCCTGCGCCTGTGGTCTTGGGGCGGTACGGGGGGCCCGGGTAACCATGAGTTTTCGTCATGGGTTTGGCGTCAAAATGAATGCCACGCCGCGCGGAGCCTTCCTACACTGGCGATGTCAAGTTTGTGAAATCTTCCAACCCTTGCTCCCGAAAGGACTCGCATGAAACTCGCTACCCTTATGACCGCTGTTCTGCTGACAGCTGGCCTGGCCACCACGGCAGGCGCACAGACGCTTCAAAAGATTGCCGATAGCAATAAGATCACGGTGTCGTACCGCGAATCCTCGGTGCCTTTCAGCTACCTGATCGGCTCGACCAAGGCGGTGGGCTTTTCGGTGGAGCTGACCGAGGCCATCATCGACGACGTGCGCAAGAAAATCAAAAAGCCCAACCTTGAAGTGGCTTACATGCCCGTGACCTCGCAAAACCGCATTCCACTGCTGGTCAACGGCACCTATGACCTGGAATGCGGCTCGACCACCAACAACTCCGCGCGCGGCAAGGATGTGGCGTTTGCCGTGAGCCATTTCTACACCGGCACACGCCTGCTGGCCAAAAAGACCTCGGGCGTGAAGAACTACGCTGACCTGGCCAAAAAGACGGTGGCCAGCACCACCGGTACCACCAATGCGCAGGTGATCCGCAAGTACAACGCCGACAACAAACTCGACATGCAGCTCATTTTGGGCAAGGACCATGATGACTCGCTGCTGCTGGTGGAAAGCGACCGTGCCGTGGCTTTTGCCATGGACGATATTTTGCTGTTCGGCCTGATGGCCAACTCCAAAAATCCGGCGTCGCTGGAAGTGGTGGGCGACTCACTGCAGGTCGAACCCTATGGCTGCATGCTGCGCAAGGACGACCCGGAGTTCAAGAAGTTGGTCGATGGCACCATCACGCGGATGATCAAGTCGGGCGAGTTCAGCAAGCTCTACACCAAATGGTTTGAGTCGCCCATTCCGCCCAAGGGCGTGAACCTGAACCTGCCGATGAGCCCTGACCTCAAGGCCAACCTCAAAGCACCCAGCGACAAGCCGGCCACCTGAGCGCAGGTAGGGGTTGCTGACGTGTTGTTCCAGCAACGGAAACAAGCCATGAACCGAACCCGCGTGGTGGGCATCCTGGGTGGCATGGGCCCCGCCGCCGGGGCAGACTTTGCCCGGCTGTTTGTGCAGGCCTGTGCCGAGCACATGCGGGCGCTGCAGATTCCGATGTCAGACCAGGCCTTTCCCGAGCACTGGCTGGCGCAGGTACCGGTGCCTGACCGCAGCACGGCGCTGGCGTCGCCCGGTGCGGGGGGACATCAGCCGCTGGAGCCCATGCTGCAGGCCATGGGCAAGCTGGCCGCATTAGGGGCCATCACGGTGGCGGTGGCCTGCAACACGGCGCATGCCTGGCATGGTGAGCTGCAAGAACGTTTTCCGCAACTCGAAGTGCTGCATGTGGCACGCGAAGTGGCACGCGCGCTGGCCGCGCGTGGCGTTACGCAAGTCGGTCTGCTGGCCACGGCAGGCACCTACCGCGTCGGACTGTATGACCAGGCGCTGCGCCAGGCCGGACTGCAATGCCACTTACCCGAGCCCGAAGAACGCGAGCGCCTGATGCACGGGATTTACCACGGCGTCAAGGCGGGCAACATGGCGCTGGCACGCGACTGTTTCGTGGAGGTGGGCGAGGCGCTGGCGCGGCGGCATACTCTGTCAACGCTGGTGTTGGGCTGCACGGAAATCCCGCTGGCAGTCAGCGCGGGGCCCGGCATGGAAGGGCTGGATTTGATTGACCCGGCGGCATTGCTGGCACGGGCTTTGGCGCAACGGGCCTATGCCGTTGCTTGACGTCAAAAAACCAGTTGAATCTTAATAAAAATCGACTGTAGCCCAATATCTACGAGCGTAAACAGCTATAAAAATAGTAGCAACTGCGGGTTTTCTTGTGTGAACGTCAATCCGTCGACGCACTCCAGCGGCTGTTCCAGGCCTTGTCACGGGTTTTGTCCAAGTCACGGCGGTCGCGCTTGGTCGGCCTGCCGTGTTCCAGGCTGCTGGCCGGGTCGCCGGCCAGGCGGCGCTGTTCGGCGAACTGCGCCCGTAGTGCCTGGCTTTCTGCGGTTTCTTCATACAGCTGCTGCGCGACCGGTGCCGCGCCTCGCTGGCTGCTGATGCCGCGAACCACCAGCGTACGCGTTATCGGGCCTTGCCGCAGGGCGACGGTGTCGCCCACCTTGACCTCACGCGCCGGTTTGGCTTCCAGGCTGTTGATGCGAACCCGGCCTTTGTCAATTTCTTCTACCGCGAGCGAACGCGTTTTGTAGAAGCGGGCGGCCCACAGCCATTTGTCGATGCGCAATTTGTCCATTACCCCTTATTTTGAACCAATGGCAGCCTGACGGTGGCATCCAGGCCTGTGACCTGATCCGGGTGGCCTTTCACATCACGGTTTTCCAGTGAAATGGTACCCCCCAGCGCCTGGGTAATTTCCTGGCAAATGGCCAGGCCCAGCCCCGAGCCGCGTTCCACATTGCCGGCCGAGAAGGGCTGGTACAGGCGTGCTGACAGTTCGTCAGAAATTCCGGGGCCGCTGTCGCTGATGGTCAGAGCGATGTACGTTGCATCGCGCACAATCCGGACGGCCAGCGTGCCGCCCTTCGGCGTGTGCTTGATGGCGTTGTGCAGCAGGTTTCGCGTCAGTTCGCCCAACATCCATTCATGCGCTTCAAGCGGCGCAGCCACTGTTTCAATCTCGAAATCGATGTCTTTTTCGGCAATCAGCGGGGAAAGATCCAGCGCCACATCGCGCACGATCTGCGCCAAGTCTATGGTCTGCCCCCCGGACTGCTGGCGCAATTGCTCTACCTTGGCCAGGGCCAGCATCTGGTTGGCCAGCAGGGTGGCGCGCTCCACGGTCTGGTTGATTTCAGTGAGAGCGTCGTACGCATCGAGGTCTCCGCGCAGCGCTGATTGCACCTGGACCTTGAGCACAGCCAGCGGAGTCCGCAACTGGTGGGCGGCATCGCGTACAAAGCGTTTCTGGTGGTCCAGCAGGTGCTGCAGCCGGCCCATCACCGAGTTGGTCGCATCGACCAGCGGCTGCAGTTCTCTGGGGGCGTCGGGCGCGGCGATAGCGGTAAGCTCGCCTTCGGGCCTGGCCTGCAGTTCTGCGCTCAGTCGGCGCACCGGCCGGGTGGCGCGCTGCACCACCACCACCACCACCATCGCAATCACGGCCAGCAGCAGGGCCTGTCGCCACAGGGTGTCCAGCAGGATTTTGCGCGCCAGGGTTTTACGCAGTTCCAGGGTTTCGGCCACCTGTATCACCGCCATGCCGCGGCCTCGTGGGCTGGACACAGGCTGCAACAGCACGGCTACGCGCACTGCGTCGTCCACTACCACATCGTCATAAAAGTCAACCAGCGCAGCGTAGGGTGGTTTGGCCGGAATGCTGCCGCGCCAGAAAGGCAACTGGGCGAAGCCCGACACCATTTCACCCTGCAGGCTGGACACCCGGTAAAACAGCCGGCTCTGGTTGTCGGCCTCAAAGGCTTCCAGTGCCGCGTAGGGCACCGTCACGCGCAATTCAGATTGCTCGTCGTAGCCGCTCACTGCGAGTTGTTCGCCAATCGATTTGGCCGAGGCCAGCAGCGTACGGTCATAGGCGGTGTTGACAGCGTCCAGCGCCTGACGGTAAAGAGTGACCGTATTGACCACCACCAGCAAGCCGACCGGCAGCAAAATCCCCAGCAGCAAATACCGCCGCAGCGAGAGGGCTCTTGAGGCGACACGGGGGACTTCGGCGGCCGGTGTCATGCGTCCACTTTCAGCAGATAACCCAGGCCGCGCAGCGTCACCAGCGTGACGCCCGTATGCGCCAGTTTTTTGCGCAGCCGGTAAACAACGACTTCCACTGCTTCGTATTGCACATCGGCTTCGCCGGGAAAGACCAGCTCAAACAGCCGTTCTTTGGACACCGCATGGCCAGGTTTGACGATCAGCGTCTGAAGCAGGGCCAACTCGCGCGGAGTGAGCTCCAGCACTTGCCCCTGGTGGTAAATTGCACCGCTCTCTTTTTCATAGCGAAGATGACCCACGATATGTGGGCTGGCGGCAGATTCACTACTCGACGCCGCGCGGCGATTGAGCGCACGCAGACGGGCTTCCAGTTCGTCCAGGTCAAACGGCTTGGGCAGGTAGTCGTCGGCACCGCTGTTCAGCCCCATGATGCGGTCGCCCACCGTTCCGCGCGCCGTCAGGATAAGCACTGGGGTGGTCAGCCCCTGCCGGCGGGCCTGCTGCAGCACCTGCAGGCCATCGAGCCCGGGCAGGCTCAGGTCAAGCACCACCACATCGGGCTGCGCGGCGGTCCATTGGGCCAGGGCCTGCCTGCCGTCGGTGCAGCCCAGCACCTCGATGCCGCGCCGACTCAGGGCGCGCTGGAGGGCCGCTTGCATGGAAGCGTCGTCTTCAATCAAAAGCAGTTTCATCGTCAGCGTCATGGGCAGGACATTAGCACTTTCCCCAATGCCTGCGGACAGCCGTTTGACAGAAAGAAGGTGCATGATAGAGACGCTTTTACCTATCCTAAGGAGACACCATGCGTCGCGATACCTTTTTGAAATCCCTGGCCGCCATGGCGACTGCGGGCACTTTCCCCTTGTCGGCCTTTGCCGCAGCCAACGTGAAAATGATGATTCCGGCCAACCCGGGCGGCGGCTGGGACACCACCGGCCGGGCTCTGGGCAAGGCTTTGCTCGAATCCGGCGCGGCCACGACGGTGACTTTTGACAACAAGGGCGGTGCCGCTGGCGCCCTGGGTCTGGCCCAGTTCGTCAATGGCAGCAAGGGCGACGGCAATGCCCTGATGGTGATGGGCGCCGTGATGCTGGGTGGCCTGATCACTGGCAAACCGCCTGTCAGCCTGTCGCAGGCAACGCCGATTGCGCGCCTGACCAGCGAATACAACGTGTTTGTGCTGCCCGCCAACTCGCCTTTCAAATCGATGAAAGACGTGATCGAGCAGCTCAAAAAAGACCCTGGCAGCGTGAAGTGGGGTGGCGGTTCGCGCGGCTCTACCGAGCACATTGCGGCGGCCATGATTGCGCGTGAAGTCGGCGTCGACCCCGCCAAGATCAATTACGTGGCTTTCCGGGGCGGCGGTGAAGCCACGGCCGCCATTCTCGGCGGCAACGTCACGGTGGGCGGCAGCGGCTACAGCGAGTTTGCCGAATACATTGCCGCCGGCAAGATGAAGGCGCTGGCAGTGACGTCCGAGGCGCGCCTCAAAGGTGTCAATGTGCCCACCCTCAAGGAACAGGGTGTGAATGTGGTGATTGGCAACTGGCGCGGCGTTTACGGCGCCCCCGGTATTACGGCCGAGCAGCGCAAGGCGTTGACAGAAATGATTTTGAAAGCGGTCAAGTCCAAGAGCTGGATCGAGGCCTCCGAGAAAAATAACTGGACGGCTGCCGTTCTCACGGGCTCGGCTTTCGACAATTTCGTTGATGACGACTTTGCCAGCCTGCGTGCCACCATGGTCAAGTCCGGCATGATTTAAAGCGCTTTCTGCACTGCAAGCGGCAACCCCCCAAGGGAAGCATCTTGCGCGCAGCAGGTCAGCACGATATTTTTGAAACCGCCCTGTTTCGACTCCACGAGACAGGGCGGTTTTTGTTTGTTGACAATCTGACCGACAACGTTTCACCTCCCACACTGCGGGGTATAAAAAATGACACAACAGCCTGCCTCTTCATCTTCTTTTTTCCAGACGCTGATTGGCGCTGGCGTATTCCTGATCGGCCTGGGACTGGCGGGGGGCGCCATCACCATTCCGTCGGCGGCCGGCTATGGTGGCGTTGGCCCTAACTTTTTACCCTGGCTGATTGCACTGTCGCTGCTGGTCTGTGGTGGCTTTATCGTCTGGGAGTCACGCAGTGGCGGCTTTCGCGCCATGGACGAACCTGCCGGCGCGGCGGGTGCTTACTGGCCCGGTTTTGTGTGGGTGTCGGCTGGCCTGCTGGCCAATGCGGCGCTGATCACCACCATCGGCTTTATTTTCAGTTGCACCCTGTGCTTTGTGCTCGCGGTGCAGGGTTTGCGCGGCGCTGAAGGCAAGGCAGACCGGCGACCGGCGACCTGGCTCAAGGATGTGCTGATTGGCATGGCCATCGCTGCGCCGGTCTACTGGATGTTCACGCAATTTCTGGCGATCAACTTGCCTGGTCTTACATCAACAGGGTGGCTCTAAATGGATATCTTTAACCAGCTGCTGCAGGGGTTTGCCACTGCAGCCACACCCATCAATTTGTTGTGGTGTTTTGTCGGCTGTGCCCTGGGCACCGCTGTGGGTGTGCTGCCGGGCATCGGGCCTGCAGTGGCCGTGGCCATGTTGCTGCCGATCACGGTCAAGGTGGAAGCCACGGCTTCCATGATCTTTTTCGCCGGTATTTATTACGGTGCCATGTATGGTGGTTCGACCACCTCGATTCTGCTGAATACCCCGGGGGAAACGGCCAGCATGGTGACGGCCATGGAGGGCAACAAAATGGCCAAGAGCGGGCGAGCGGGTGCTGCTCTGGCAACGGCCGCCATCGGTTCGTTTGTGGCGGGTACGATTGCCACCGTCCTGGTGACGCTGTTTGCGCCCATCGTGGCCGATCTGGCGGTCAAGCTGGGGCCGCCCGAGTATTTCATGCTGATGCTGCTGGCCTTCACCACGGTCAGTGCCGTGCTGGGGAAAAGCACCCTGCGTGGCATGACGGCCCTGTTTGTGGGCCTGGCGGCCGGCCTGGTGGGTCTTGACCAGATTTCGGGTCAGGCGCGCTACACCGGGGGAGTGCCCGAGCTGCTCGACGGTATTGAGATTGTGCTGGTAGCGGTAGGTTTGTTTGCGGTGGCCGAAGCCCTTTATGCCGTGCTCTACGAGGGACGCGTCGTCGACTCGCAGAACAAGATGAGCAAGGTGCATATGACCCGCAAAGACTGGCGCCGGTCATGGCCCGCTTGGTTGCGCGGAACGGCCATCGGTGTCCCTTTTGGCTGTATTCCTGCGGGTGGCACCGAGATTCCGACCTTCCTGAGCTACGCCACAGAGAAGAAGCTGGCCAAAGACAGCACCGAGTTCGGAACCGCCGGTGCGATTGAAGGCGTGGCAGGCCCTGAGGCCGCCAACAATGCCACGGTCACTGCAGCCATGATTCCGCTGTTGACCCTGGGTATCCCAACCTCAAACACCACGGCGATCTTGCTGGGCGCCTTTCAAAATTACGGGATTCAGCCCGGCCCGCAATTGTTCACCAGTTCATCGGCACTGGTCTGGGCATTGATTGCCTCCTTGTACATCGGCAATGTGATGCTGCTGGTGCTCAACCTGCCGCTGGTCGGCCTGTGGGTCAAGCTGTTGAAGATTCCCAAGCCGTATTTGTACGCCGGTATCCTGATTTTTGCCACCGTCGGTGTTTACGGTATGCGTCAAAGCAGTTTTGACTTGTTCCTGTTGTACGCTATTGGCGTGCTGGGGGTGTTGATGCGCCGGTTTGATTTTCCAACCGCGCCGGTCATCGTCGGCATGATTCTGGGGCCGCTGGCCGAAGCACAGTTGCGCAATGCCATGTCGATTGGCGAGGGCAGCGCCCTTGTGTTTGTGCAGCGGCCGGTGTCACTGCTGCTGATCGTGGTGGTCGTGGCGGTGCTGGTATTGCCACGCCTGGCCAAGCACTGGTCTGGACGCAGGGCCCCAGCCTGAAAATACAACTCAACTTTAGGGAAAACATGCTCAATATCAAACGCCGGACTGTTTTGGGAGGCCTTGCCGGCCTCGGGGCGACCACACTGGCCGGTACAGCCGCGCCACTTTGGGCTGCCACGCCCAGCCCGGTGGCCGCTGCCGCGACAGTCAAAGGCAAAACGGCAACCCGGCTGGCCCCCAAACTGCGTATCGTGATTCCGGCCAACGTGGGTGGCGGTTGGGACCAGACCGGTCGGGCACTGGGTGCTGCACTGATTGGTTCGGGGGCTACCGACGAAATCGAATACGAAAACAAGGGCGGAAAAGGCGGAACACTGGGGCTGGCGCACTTTGCAGAAAAATACGGTAACGACGCCAACACCCTGCTGATGGGCGGGATGGTGATGGTCGGGGCGGTGGCTCTGCAAAAGCCGGCGGTAGACATGACGCGCATCCAGCCGATTGCCCGTCTGACCAGTGACTATCTGGTGGTGGTGGTCGCTGCCGACTCCCCGATCAAGAGCGTCAACGACCTGGCTCAGCGCATGCGTACCAATCCCAAAGACGTGCCGATTGCCGGCGGCTCTGCAGGGGGTGTCGACCACGTCTTTGCCGGCGTGTTTACCCGCGCTTCCGGCAGCAAGCCAGAGGAGCTTGTCTACCTGCCTTTTGCCGGCGGTGCCGAGGTGGTGCAGGCTGTGCTGGGTGGCAAGGCTGTCGCCGGAATTTCAGGCTTTAGTGAATTCAGCGATCAACTCGCCAGCGGCAAGCTGCGCGCCATTGGGGTTTCGTCCAAGCGGTCCGTTTTTGGCATTCCGGCTATCCGCGAGCAGGGTGTCGACGTGGACATGGCCAACTGGCGTGCCGTTTTTACCGGACAGGGCGTGACTGCCGCGCGCCAGGCCGAGATGGTCGAGGCGGTGAAGAGAGCTACTGCCCATGAGTCCTGGCAAAAAACACTCAAGCAAAATCGTTGGGAATCCTCCTGGCTTGCCGGGCCCAGCCTGACCAGTTTCATCGACTTTGACCTGACCACATCCCGGGTGATGGTTCACCTGCTCAAGCTCAAAGCCTGAACGATCGGGTCTGCGCGGTACCATCGGCGCATGAAAGACACAGACACCACGCCGCACGGTTTGCCGCTGGATGCGCAGAGTATTCTGGCGCTGGCCGCGCGGTCCATGTTTCACCTGTTCTCCAGCATCAGCCAGGGCATGTTTCTGGTTGACAAGACGGGTCGTATTGTCTGGGTCAATGACGGCTACAAGCGGTTTTTGCCGGCACTGGGGTTTTCATCGGTAGACCAGTTTGTCGGGCATATGGTGGAGGAGGTCATTCCCAACACCCAGATGCGGCGCGTGCTGGAGACGGGTGAGGCCTTCCTGATTGACCTGCTCACCAACAGGGCCGGTACCTTTGTGGTCAGCCGAATTCCCTTGCGTGATGAAAGCGGCGGTGATGTGATTGGCGCGATTGGCATCGTGCTGTTTGACCATCCCGAGACCACGCTGCAACCCCTGATCAGCAAGTTTTCACTGCTGCACCGCGACCTTGACGACGCCCGCCGTGAACTGGCCAGCCAGCGTCTTCAACAGTCAGGTCAGCGCCAGTCCAAATACACCTTCGCCAGCTTTGTTGGCACCAGCCCGGCGGCGGTTGAAGTCAAGCGCCAGGCGCGCCGCGCCGCGCAAACGTCGAGTCCGGTCCTTTTGCTGGGTGAAACCGGTACCGGCAAGGAGCTGCTGGCACACGCGATCCACGCTGCTTCGGACAGGGCTCGCGGGCCTTTTATCAGCGTGAACATCGCGGCCGTACCGGGTACTCTGCTGGAGGCTGAATTTTTTGGTGTCGCACCCGGCGCCTATACCGGAGCCGACCGCAAGGGCCGCCATGGCAAGTTCAAGCTTGCCGATGGCGGTACCCTGTTTCTGGATGAAATTGGTGACATGCCGCAGGCGCTTCAGGTCAAACTCCTGCGTGCCTTGCAGGAGGGCGAGATTGAGCCTCTGGGCTCGAACAAGCTGCAGCCATTCGATGCCCGCGTGATAGCCGCCACCTCGCGCGATCTGGCGGTTCTGGTGCGGGAAGGCACGTTTCGCGAAGACCTTTTTTACCGGCTCAATGTGCTGCCTGTTCGGGTGCCTCCGCTGCGCGAACGCCGCGCCGACATTCCCGCGTTGCTGGAGGTGCTGGGCGAAGACATGGCGCTTCGCAGTGGCGAGCGGCAGCCTGAATTGGCGCCGGATGCACTGGCCCTGCTGTCGGCCCAGACCTGGCGTGGCAATATCCGTGAACTGCGCAATGTGCTGGAGCAGGCCGTGATGCGCAGCGACTCTCGCAACATCAGCCGTGCGCAGCTGGTGGAAGTGCTCAAGGAAGCCGGTATTGAGCACATCAGCCCCGGACCATTTGCTGACCTGGGCAGTGTCTCGGATCTGGTGGGAACGGAGCTGTTGCGACCCTTGTCGGAACAGGTGGCGCAGGTAGAGCGGCGTGCCATTGCCGCCGCCTTGACGGCAACCCGGGGTAACAAACTGGCAGCGTCCCGCTTGCTGGGTATTTCCCGCGCAAAGCTGTACGAGCGTCTCGATAACCCTGTATGAAATTTATACATATGTCTGATTTAAAGGCATCTAAAGTGTATTTTTATCAGACAATACATTTATAGCTAAGAAAAATATCTATATATATCAACGGTTTTCTTCCTGGCACGGCATGTGCAATATTGGTGCAAATAGTAATAATTGGAGACAATCCATGCAGCCTCGCAGTCTGTTGGCGCTAGCCGCGCTCTCGGTCACGTTTATTTCAAGCAGCGCTTTCGGGCAGTCCGGAGAAATTCGGATCGGTCACATTTACAGTAAAACCGGTCCATTGGAGGCTTACGGCAAGCAAACTGCCACAGGCTTCATGATGGGTCTGGACTACGCGACCGGCGGCACGATGGCGGTGGCTGGTAAAAAACTGGTGGTCATTGAAAAAGACGACCAGGGCAAGCCTGATCTGGGTAAATCACTGCTGGCTGCGGCCTACTCCGATGACAAGGTTGATCTGGCGGTGGGCCCCACCTCTTCAGGTGTTGCGCTGGCGATGCTGCCGGTGGCTGAGGAGTACAAAAAAATCCTGCTGGTCGAACCGGCTGTGGCCGATTCAATCACGGGTGACAAGTGGAACAAGTACATTTTCCGTACTGGCCGCAACAGTTCGCAAGACGCTATTTCCAACGCTGTAGCGCTGGACAAACAGGGTGTGACCATCGCCACGCTGGCCCAGGACTATGCCTTTGGCCGTGATGGTGTGAAAGCATTCAAGGATGCCATCAAGAAAGCCAAGCTGGTTCACGAAGAGTACCTGCCAACCAACACCACCGACTTCACGGCGGGTGCCCAGCGGCTGATAGACAAACTCAAAGACCAGCCGGGCCGCAAGATCATTTTTATCTTGTGGGCGGGTGCCGGCAACCCGTTCAAGATCGCTGACCTGGACCTCAAGCGTCACGGCATTGAAATTGCCAGTGGTGGAAATATTTTGCCGGCCATGGCCAGCTTCAAGAATTTCCCCGGTATGGAAGGCGCTACCTACTATTACTTTGGCATTCCCAAAAATGCGGTGAACGACGCCATGGTTTCGCGGCACTACAACCAGTACAAAACGCCCCCCGACTTCTTCACCGCAGGGGGTTTTTCTGCCGCCATGGCTGTGGTGACAGCGCTGAAAAACAGCAAGGGTGACAGCAGCGCCAACACGCTGATCAAAACCATGGAAGGCATGAGTTTTGACACTCCCAAAGGCATGATGACTTTCCGCAAAGAGGATCATCAGGCCATGCAGAGCATGTATCACTTCAAGATCAAGGTCGACCCGGCGTTTGCCTGGGGCGTGCCTGAACTCGTCCACGAAATCAAAGCTGACGAGATGAGCGTTCCCATCCGTAACAAGCGGTAGCGGGGAGTCACAACCTGTGGGGTGCAAGGCCCCGCTTTACTGACAGTTGGATAAAACTCCCGGAAACACGGGGGATGGACTCTGCTTTGCCCAAAAACAACCAGGAGACAAGAGACATGACATTCAAGCTTCTTCGTACAGCTGCCGCCGGCGCAGCATTTGCCTGTACGGCTGCATCTGCCGCCGTTAATCTTCCGCAACTCAATATCGATACCAGCCAGACCACCGTGTCGGGGCTGTCTTCGGGTGGCTTCATGGCTGCGCAACTTCATGTGGCGTATTCCGCCACCTTCAAAAAAGGCGCTGGCATCGTCGCCGGCGGCCCGTTTTATTGCGCTGAAGGCTCCATCACCAACGCCACCGGGCGTTGCATGGCCAGCCCCGCCGGCATTCCCACCAGCACACTGGTGAGTACCACCAACACCTGGGCCAGCCAGGGCAGCATAGACCCGGTCGTCAATCTTCAGAATTCAAAGGTGTACCTGTTTTCTGGCTCCATCGACAGCACGGTCAAGCCGGGCGTGATGGATGCGCTCAAAACCTACTACAACAGCTTTGTGCCAACCGCCAACGTGGTCTATAAAAAAGACATCGCGGCGGAGCACGCCATGATCACGGACGACTTCGGCAGCACCTGTTCGACCAAGGCGTCGCCCTACATCAACGACTGCAACTTTGACCTCGCGGGGACGATGCTGGCGCATTTTTACGGCACGCTCAATGCGCGTAACAGCGCTGCCTTGCCCGAGGGCAATTTTGTCGAATTCAACCAGAGCCAGTTCATCACCAACCACGGCATGGCGCCGACAGGCTGGGCCTATATTCCGCAAGCTTGCACCGCCGGAACGCAGTGCCGCCTGCATGTGGTGTTGCATGGTTGCCAGCAAAACGTCACGCTGGTGCAGCAAAAGTACGTGCGCAACACGGGCTACAACCGCTGGGCCGATACCAACAACATCGTGATGATCTATCCCCAGACCAGTACCCAGGCGACCAACAGCTGCTGGGACTGGTGGGGCTATGACAGTGCCAACTACGCCAAAAAGTCCGGTCCTCAGATGGCGGCGATCAAGGCCATGGTGGACCAGGTCTCTGCTGGTGGCGGCACCCCGCCGCCGCCGACCCTGGCCGCGCCCACGGGTGTGGTTGCTTCCGGTGCCACCGTCAGCAGCATGGTGATCAGCTGGGGTGCCGTGACGGGGGCCAGCAGCTACAACGTCTACCGCAATGCCAACAAGACCAATGCGCTGCCGGTAACGACGACCAGCTTCACCGATACCGGCCTGGCTGCCGCCACCCAGTACAGCTGGACCGTGAAAGCTGTGGACGCCAATAGCGTGGAAAGCATGGCGTCCCTTGCCGCCGCGGGCACCACCACAGGTACGCCACCACCGGCGGCGACCTGCTACACCGCATCGAACTACGCGCACACCACGGCAGGGCGCGCTTACCAGTCGGGGGGCTACACCTATGCGAACGGGTCTGCCCAAAACATGGGTCTGTGGAACACCTTCACGGTCAAGACGCTGAAGATGACTGGCACGAACTACTACGTGATTGGCACTTGCCCGTGAAAGGGGCGGTTGTTTGTACCGGAAGGACCAGGTTTGTTAGTCACTAAAGACCTGACGGCCCGTTTTGGCGGCCATGTGGCGGTCAATGCTGTCAGCTGCGCGTTTGCGCCTGGCACCCTGACCGCCATCGTGGGCCCCAATGGTGCTGGTAAAACCACGTATTTCAACCTGATTTCTGGCCAGCTCAAAGCCAGCAGTGGCACTGTCACGCTCAATGGCCAGGCGCTGTCTGGCCTGAGCGCGTCGGAACGTACCCGCGCTGGCCTGGGGCGGGCGTTTCAACTGACCAACCTGTTTCCTGGTCTGTCGGTGCTGGAAAACGTACGCCTGGCGGTTCAGGCCACGCGGCAAGGCCTGCACCGGCACGGCCTGAACCTGTGGAGTCTCTGGACTGACCACAAGGCTTTGATACATCGCGCCGAGGACATACTGGAAGCGGTTGCGATGCAGGACCAGGCCAGCATGGCGGTCGCCAGTCTGCCGCACGGCGACCAGCGTAAGCTGGAAGTGGCCCTGCTGATGGCGCTGGAATCGCAGGTTTTCATGTTTGATGAACCGACTGCGGGCATGAGCACGGACGAGGCGCCGGTCATTTTGAATTTGATCCGCCAGATCAAGCAGGACAAGACCAAAATCATTTTGCTGGTCGAGCACAAGATGGATGTGGTACGTGAACTCGCCGACCGCATCATCGTGCTGCACAACGGCACGCTGGTGGCCGACGGCAAGCCCGCCGAGGTGATTGCCTCGCCCATTGTTCAAGAGGCCTATCTAGGCGTCAGCACGGCGAAGGCAGTGTTGCCATGAGCAATTCCCTGCTGACCCTCGAAGGCGTGCACACCCACATCGGTGCGTACCACATCCTGCAAGGTGTTGACCTGGCTGTGCCGCGTGGCCAGATGACCCTGCTGCTGGGGCGCAATGGTGCGGGCAAGACCACCACGCTGCGCACCATCATGGGCTTGTGGCAGGCCTCACGCGGGCGTGTGACATTTTCTGGACAAGACATCACGGTACTCGGCACACCGGAAATCTCCAGACTCAATATTGCCTATGTGCCTGAAAGCATGGGCATTTTTTCTGATCTCACGGTCAAGGAAAACATGCTGCTGGCTGCCCGCAGCGCCCAACGCGTCAGCCAGATGGACGAGGCACGCCTGAAATGGATTTTCTCGTTGTTTCCGGCGGTCGAAAAGTTCTGGAACCACCCGGCCGGCAAACTTTCGGGCGGGCAAAAGCAGATGCTGGCCGTGGCACGCGCCATTGTGGAACCCCGTGAACTGCTGATTGTTGACGAGCCCAGCAAGGGTCTGGCGCCCGCCATCGTCAACAACATGATCGACGCGTTTGCACAGCTGAAAGCCAGCGGCGTGACCATTTTGCTGGTCGAGCAAAACATCAGTTTTGCCAAACGCCTGGGCGATAGCGTGGCGGTGATGGACAACGGCCGCGTCGTGTATGCGGGGGCCATGCAAGAGCTGGCGCAAGACGCTGCGTTGCAGCAATCCCTGTTGGGGCTCGCTTTATGAAAAATCCGGACTTTGACTGGCAGCCCCTGGTTTTGGTGCCGCTGCTGGCCCTGGGGGTGTTTCCTTTTATCGGCTCCAGCTCCACCTGGCTCACGCTCACGGTGGCCGGTCTGGCCATGGGCATGATCATTTTCATCATCGCTTCGGGCCTGACACTGGTGTTCGGGCTGATGGATGTACTCAACTTCGGTCATGGCGTCTTCATTGCACTGGGCGCCTTTGTGGCGACAAGCGTGCTGGGCAGCATGAGCGACTGGACGGGTTCGCAGGAGCTCTGGCGAAACCTGGTGGCAGTATTGCCGGCCATGCTGGTCGCCATGCTGGTCTCGGCAGCTGTCGGCCTGGCCTTTGAGCGCTTCATCGTGCGGCCGGTGTACGGCCAGCACCTCAAGCAGATTCTCATCACCATGGGCGGCATGATCATTGGCGAGGAACTGATCAAGGTGGTCTGGGGGCCTGCGCAGATTGCCTTGCCACTGCCACAAGCCATGCGCGGCGCGCTGCTGGTGGGTGATGCCGCCATTGAAAAATACCGGGTGATTGCCGTGGTGGTGGGTCTGGCCGTTTTCGTGCTGCTGGTCTGGACGCTGAGCCGCACCAAGGTCGGCCTGCTGATTCGTGCTGGTGTGCAAGACCGCGAGATGGTCGAATCGCTTGGCTACCGCATCAAGCGCCTGTTCGTGGGTGTGTTTGTGGTGGGCAGCGCGCTGGCCGGCCTGGGTGGCGTGATGTGGGGCCTGTACCAGCAAAACGTGATTCCGCAGATGGGCGCCCAGGTGAATGTACTGATTTTCATCGTCATCATCATTGGCGGGCTGGGTTCAACGGGTGGCGCCCTGATAGGCGCCTTGCTGGTGGGCCTGATGGCCAACTACACCGGCTTTCTGGTTCCCAAAGTGGCGCTTTTTTCCAATATCGCACTGATGGCTGCCGTGCTCCTGTGGCGTCCCCAGGGCATTTACCCGGTGACCAACCGTTGAAGATCATGGGCATGAAAAAATTTCTCGCACGCCTGCTCTCCGGGGATTTTCCGCGCAGCCGCGTATTGGCAGCCGTGCTGGTGGCGCTGTTGCTGGCGCTGGCTTTTGCCCCCTTTGTATTTCCAGGCGTTAAGGCCCTGAATGTAGCGGCCAAGATACTGGTTTTTGTGGTGCTGGTGGCCAGCTTCGACCTGTTGCTGGGCTACACCGGCATTGTCAGTTTTGCGCACACCATGTTTTTTGGCATCGGTGCTTATGGTGTGGCGGTCGCCATGGCCCGGCTCGGGCCCAGCTGGACGGCACTGGCAGCGGGATTGCTGTGTGCGCTGCTGCTGTCGTTTGTGCTGTCGCTGTTGGTGGGACTCTTTTCACTGCGGGTCAAAGCCATCTTCTTTGCCATGATTACCCTGGCTGTGGCGTCGGCTTTCCAGACGCTCGCTTCGCAACTGTCGGAGATCACCGGGGGTGAGGATGGTCTGACCTTCAAGGTCCCCGAGTGGTTGTCACCAAGTTTCGAGTTCATGGCGCAGCCTTTTCTTGGCGTGTCCATGGACGGACGACTGCTGTGCTATTACCTGCTGTTCGTGGTGGCGCTGGTGCTGCTTCTGTGTCTGCTGCGTATCGTGAATTCACCTTTTGGCCGCGTGTTGCAGGCGATTCGCGAAAACGAGTTTCGCGCCGAAGCCATTGGTTATCGCGTGGTGATTTACCGCACCACCTCCAGTATTTTGTCCGCCCTGTTTGCCACGTTGGCCGGCGCCATGCTCGCGCTCTGGCTTCGCTACAACGGGCCAGACACCTCGCTGTCGTTTGAAATCATGATCGATGTGCTGCTGATGGTGGTGATTGGCGGCATGGGAACCATCTACGGCGCGGCCATCGGTGCGGCGTTGTTTTTGGTGGCGCAAAGCTACCTTCAGGACCTGCTCAGGCTGGGCAGCGAAGCCGCAGTCAGCCTGCCATGGCTGTCCGCCTTGCTGTCCCCCGACCGCTGGCTGCTCTGGCTGGGGGTGCTGTTTGTACTTTCCGTTTATTACTTCCCTTCTGGCGTGGTGGGAAGGTTGCGCGCGCAAGGCGCGCAGCCATGACCAGGCCTTGTCTTGTTAAATAAATCATGAAGGAGACATATATGACCTCACCTCATCACCACAAAAGAAAGCTTGGAATCGCGCTGGCAGCGGTGGTCAGTGCCATGGCGCTCGCGGGTTGCGGCGGTGGCGACGGCACGACCATCCCCCCGGCCAATACGCTTCCCGCTGGCATCACGCAGCACAGCGTTATCGCCTATCCGGCGACCACCGTGGGCGTGGGTGATACCGCTGCGTCGCAAGATCTGCTGACCGGCGGCATTGGTCGCACGGGCCTGGGTGGTGCAGCGCCGGCTTATGCCATTGCGGCCAGCCCGACCGCACTCGAACTGCGGCGCAATGCCCTGTACTCCAACTACCGCGGCATTCTGGATCCAACCGCCAATGGGGGTTATGGTTCGCTCTACGGCCCGAACGTGACGACTACCGGAGTCATCACGGCCAGCGAGGGCCTGATACCGGGGCGGGAGTATGTGGCATCGCTGGACGACGGCACAGGCCGCAAAAAAGTCGTGATCGCAGTGCAGATTCCTGACAGTTTTGACACGGCTGCGCCCTGCGTCGTTCTGGGCCCTTCGTCCGGATCGCGGGGCGTTTAC
>JANNXF010000078.1:0-10229 GCA_031409395.1 Polaromonas sp. | reverse complement strand
GGCCGACCACCAGTACCATCGGCAAGCCAAGGGCCTGCGCCAGATCGGCGCCGGTGGTGGTGTCCGACAGCGGCACCATGAAGCCGCCCGCGCCTTCCACTACAACAGCATCGGCCAGTGTCAGCAATTGGCGGTGGCAGGTGACGAGGTGGCCCATGTCAATCTGCACGCCGGCACGGGCGGCGGCAATGTGCGGCGACACCGGGTCGGGCAGCAGCACCGGGTTGTCGAGTTCGGGCGGGACGCTGCAGCTGGAGGCGGCGCGCAGGGCCAGCACATCGTCGTTGCTGTCAAGGCCATCGATTTTCGTGGTGCCAGCCGCCACGGGTTTCATGCCCACCACACGCGGGTAGTGTCTGGCCAGGGCGTGCAGCAGCGCGGCAGTCACCAGCGTTTTGCCAACACCGGTGTCGGTGCCGGTGACAAAAAGTGAAAGTTTTTTGGGCTCAGGCATGCGCAGCTTCTTCCGCCAGCGTGGCCTCCAGCGCGGCCAGTGCTCCGCGCGCCAGGTGGCCAGCCGTTTCTTCGTTCATCACATAGGGCGGCATGGCGTAAATCGTGTTGCCGATAGGACGCAGCAGCACGCCGTTCGCCATGGCGTGCTGGTGGTAGCGGCGCGAAAAATTTGGCAATGCGGTGTCCACATCCCAAGCCCAGATCATGCCAAGCTGGCGGGCGTTGGCAATGCGCGGGTGGGCGGTCAAGGGCGCAAAAGCCTGGCTGAGGGTGTGGGCCAGCGCGACGTTGCTGGCCAGTACGTCGTGCTGCTCAAACAGCTCCAGCGTGGCCAGTGCGGCGCGGCAGGCCAGCGGGTTGCCGGTGTAAGAGTGCGAGTGCAAAAAGCCGCGCGCCATATCGTCGCCGTAAAACGCGGCATACACCGTGTCTGTGGTCAGCACGGCAGACAGCGGCAGGGTGCCGCCCGTGAGCCCCTTGGACAGGCAGATAAAGTCGGGCCGGATACCCGCCTGCTGGTGCGCAAACATCGTGCCGGTGCGGCCAAAGCCGGTGGCAATCTCATCGGCAATCAGGTGCACCTGGTAGCGGTCGCACAGTGCACGGGCCTCGCGCAGGTAGGCCGCATCGTGCATGGCCATGCCGGCGGCGCACTGCACCATGGGCTCCAGAATCAGCGCGGCGGTTTGCGCGTGGTGCTCTGCCAGCCAGCGTTGCAGGCCTGCGGCGGCGTGGTGGGCGACATCGGCGGCGCTCTCGTTGGGCAAGGCACCGCGTGCATCGGGGCTGGGCACGGTGGCGGCCAGCCGCACCAGCGGCGCATAGGCTTCCCTGAACAGTGCAATATCGGTCACCGCCAGCGCGCCCACGGTTTCGCCGTGGTAGCCGCCCGCCACGCCGATAAAGCGGCACTTTTCGGGCTTGCCGATGTTGCGCCAGTAGTGCGCGCTCATTTTCAGGGCGATTTCGGTGGCGCTGGCGCCATCACTGCCGTAAAACGCATGGCCCAGCCCTGTCAGCGCGCCCAGCCGTTCCGACAATTCCACCACCGGCTGGTGCGTAAAGCCGGCCAGCATGACGTGGTCGAGCGAGTCGAGCTGGTCGCGCAGCGCCGCCTTGATGTGCGGGTGGCCGTGGCCAAACAGGTTGACCCACCAGGAGCTGATGCCGTCGAGGTAGCGCTTGCCGTCAAAGTCATGCAGCCACACGCCTTCGGCGCTGGCAATCGGCACGGGTGGCTGCGACTCGTGCAGTTTCATCTGCGTGCAGGGGTGCCACACATGGCGCAGGCTGCGCTCGATGAAGGATGCGTTATTCATCAGGGCAACTGAACCGGAATGGTCGAGCGCTCTTCCTTGATGCGGTTGTCAGGGTTGACGAACACCAGCCTGGGCGCAAAACCGGCGACTTCTTTCTCATCAAGCTGCGCAAATGCCGCAATGATGACGAGGTCTCCCACTGCAGCCCGCCGGGCCGCCGAGCCATTCACCGAGATAATGCGGCTGCCGCGCTCGGCCCGGATGGCGTAGGTGATAAAACGTTCACCGTTGTTAATGTTCCAGATATGTACCTGTTCGTTTTCTCCCAGGTTGGCGGCGTCCAGCAGGTCTTCGTCAATGGCGCACGAGCCTTCGTAGTTGAGTTCACAGTGGGTCACGCTGGCGCGGTGGATTTTGGATTTGAGCAGGGTTCTGAGCATGGGACAACAAGGGTGGGCGGACGGGCGTCCAGGGAGAAAAATCGGCCTTGGGCATACTGTCGGGCCACGGTGCCGCCAGCGGCGCTTTGGCCGCTGTAACATTTGCGACAGTTTTGCAGGGCTGCAGATAGTTTAGGGCACGGCGCGGCGTGCTTCTTTATTTGGATTGGTTATGAAAAAGTCATTTGATTTCTCTCCTGCGGCGGTTGACGCGCTCGCCGGGGCCGATGCCGCGCGTGCGCTGGCCGAAGATGTGGGCGCGGGCGATTTGACCGCCGGGCTGATTGACCCGGCCCGGCAGGCGCGTGCCCGTGTGCTGGCCCGTGAAAGCGCGGTGGTGTGCGGCAGCGCCTGGGCGCGCGCCGCCTTTGAGCAGCTGGACCCCAAGGCCGTGCTGGTCTGGCATGTGAACGATGGAGAGCGCTGCGCACCCGGCCAGGTGGTGCTGGAAGTGCAGGGCCAGGCCCAGGCCTTGCTGACTGCCGAGCGTACTGCACTTAATTTTTTACAACTTTTAAGCGCTGTTGCCACCAAAACCGCGACGTATGTGAATATTGTGGCGGGAACGCAGGCAAAAATCGTGGACACCCGCAAAACCCTGCCAGGCCTGCGGCTGGCCCAGAAATACGCGGTGCTGATGGGTGGCGGCACCAACCACCGGGTCGGCTTGTACGACGCCGTGTTGATCAAGGAAAACCACATTGCTGCTGCCGGCGGTATTGCGGAGGTGTTGCAGCGCGCCGCCC
This sequence comes from Polaromonas sp., assembly GCA_031409395.1. GTDB lineage: Bacteria > Pseudomonadota > Gammaproteobacteria > Burkholderiales > Burkholderiaceae_C > Polaromonas. The sequence continues at coordinate 7,328 of JANNXF010000078.1, read as the reverse complement.
CCATGGCAACGCAGGCTGATTTTGTGGAGATTGAAGTCGAAAATCTGCACCAGCTGGCCGAGGCGCTGGACGCAGGCGCCCGCATGGTGCTGCTGGACAACATGGCACTGCCCGACCTGAAAGAGGCGGTACGCCTGAACCGGGGCCGCGCCATTCTGGAGATTTCAGGCGGCGTCACGCTCGAAGGTCTGCGCGCGCTGGCTGAAACCGGTGTCGACCGCATTTCCATCGGCACCCTGACCAAGGATGTGCAGGCGATTGATTTTTCGATGCGCTTTGATGCCGCGCCGGGAGCCCTGTGATGCTGACACTTCGCGTTGACTACGAGCAGCCCGACGCCAGCGCGTCAGGCCAGGCCGCCACTTGCAGTACCCACCAGGCCTGGGCACGTGTGCCGCTGGAACCCACTCCAGGCGAGCGCACCGCCCTGAAGGCCCGTATCCGTGAGCTGCTCAAGGCGCGCAATGCGGTGATGGTGTCGCACTATTATGTGCACCCTGATTTGCAGGATTTAGCCGAAGATACAGGCGGTATCGTGTCAGATTCGCTGGAGATGGCGCGTTTTGGCCGTGACCACGCGGCGCAGACGCTGGTGGTGTCGGGCGTTCGCTTCATGGGTGAAACGGCCAAGATTTTGTCGCCCGAAAAACGCGTGCTGATGCCCGACCTGGACGCCAGCTGCTCGCTCGACCTGGGTTGCCCGATTGATGTGTTCAGTGCCTTTTGCGATGCCCACCCGGACCGCACCGTGGTGGTGTATGCCAACACCAGCGCGGCCGTGAAGGCACGCGCCGACTGGCTGGTGACTTCGAGTTGCGCGGTAGACATCGTGCGGGCGCTGCACGCACAGGGCCAGAAAATCCTCTGGGCACCCGACCGCCACCTGGGTCACTACATCCAGCGCGAGACCGGTGCCGACATGCTGATGTGGAACGGCGCCTGCATCGTGCACGACGAGTTCAAGGCGTTTGAACTCGCCGCGCTTAAAAAAGAACACCCCCTGGCCAAAGTGCTGGTGCACCCCGAGTCGCCGACGGATGTGGTGGCCCTGGCGGACGCGGTGGGTTCCACCTCGGCCATCCTCAAGGCCGCACGCGAGCTGGACGCGCGGGAATTCATCGTCGCCACCGACAACGGCATGATGCACAAGCTGCGCACGCTGAACCCCGGCAAGGTCTTCATCGAAGCGCCCACGGCGGGCAACAGCGCCACCTGCAAAAGCTGCGCCCATTGCCCGTGGATGGCCATGAACGGCCTGGCCGGGCTGGCGCAGGTGCTGGAGCACGGTACCAACGAAGTGCATATTGACCCGGCGCTGGGCCTGCGTGCGCGGCTGCCGATAGACCGGATGCTGGCGTTTACGGCGGCCCAGAAAACGGCTTCCCAGCCCGGGAGCCTGGTGCCGAACCTGGGTGCAGCCTAAGCGTTACGGGCGCCAACAGCTATTTAATTTATAGCAAGTCTGTGCTGGTGGCAGCGGGGTTTGGCACCAGAATCGTCGGCTCTGCGCTGGCGGCCAGCTCGGGGTAGTCGCGGCTGTAGTGCAGGCCGCGGCTTTCGTGCCGGCCATGCGCTGAGCGCACGATCAAGTCAGCCACCTGCACCAGGTTGCGCAGCTCCAGCAGGTCGCGGCTGACGCGGAAGTTGGCGTAAAACTCGTTGATCTCGGCGTGCAGCAGCGCAATGCGGTGGGCGGCGCGCTCCAGCCGTTTGGTGGTGCGCACAATGCCCACGTAGTTCCACATGAAGCGGCGCAACTCGTCCCAGTTGTGCGAGATCACCACGGCCTCGTCGGCGTCGGTCACCTGGCTGTCGTCCCAGGCGGGCAGGTCGGTGGTCTGGCTGGCGCGGCCGGTGGCAATGGCTTCGGCCGTGGCGCGCGCCAGCACCACGCATTCGACCAGCGAATTGCTGGCCAGCCGGTTGGCCCCGTGCAGGCCGGTGCAGGCGGTTTCACCCACGGCGTACAGGCTGGTGACATCGGTGCGGCCCGCCAGGTCGGTCAGCACGCCGCCGCAGGTGTAGTGCGCGGCGGGCACCACCGGAATCGGCTGCCGGGTGATGTCTATGCCCAGCTCCAGGCAGCGCTGCAAAATGTTGGGAAAGTGTTCTTTTAAAAACGCTGGGCTCTGGTGCGAGATGTCGAGGTAAACGCAGTCCAGCCCGTGCTTTTTCATTTCAAAGTCAATGGCGCGGGCCACCACGTCGCGCGGTGCCAGTTCGCCGCGTGCGTCGTGGGCCAGCATGAAGCGCGTGCCGCCTGCGGCTGCGGGCAGCAGCAGTTTGCCGCCCTCGCCTCGCACCGCTTCGGTGATCAGAAACGATTTGGCATCAGGGTGGTAGAGGCAGGTCGGGTGGAACTGGATGAACTCCATATTGCTGACGCGGCAACCGGCGCGCCAGCCTGCGGCTATGCCGTCGCCGGTGGCGGTGTCGGGATTGGTCGAATACAAATAGACCTTGCCCGCGCCGCCGGTGGCCAAAATCGTGTGACCGGCGCTGAAGGTGAGCACCTGGCCGCTGGCGGTGTCGAGCACATAGGCGCCGTGGCATTGCGTGCCAGGGTTCTTGCTGTCCTGTTTGAGCTGGCGGTCGGTGATCAGGTCGACCAGCATGTGGTGTTCAAACACCGTGATGCCGGGCGTGCGGCGCACCTGGCTGATCAGGGTCTGCTGCACGGCAGCCCCGGTGGCGTCGGCCGCATGCACGATGCGGCGCTGGCTGTGGCCGCCCTCGCGGGTCAGGTGCAGCTCGCCGGGGTGTTCACTGTCTTCGGAAAAAGCCACGCCCAGCTGGCGCAGCCAGGCAATGGCCTGCGGCGCGCCGCTCACCACTGCGCGGGTGGCGTCCAGGTCGCACAGGCCGCCACCGGCAATCAGGGTGTCGCTGACATGCTGCTCCACGCTGTCGCCCTCGGCCAGCACCGCCGCCATGCCGCCCTGGGCCCAGCCGCTGGAGCCGTCGCTGAGCTCGCGTTTGGTCAGTACCGCCACGCGGTGCGTGGGCGCCAGCAGCAGCGCGGCGCTCAGGCCTGCCAGGCCGCTGCCAATGATGAGAACGTCAAATGACAACGCTCCCCGCGCTTGCAGTTTGGCGGAGCCAGTTCCTGGGCCCTTGTCTTGAGGAATGGACGGCATGGAAAGGTCTAGACCGGTGTGTAGGCCAGCCGGACGTAGATCGGGGCAAAGGCTTCGGCTTGCGTTACTTCCAGCAGGCCTTCCTTGGCCAGCTCCAGCATGGCAATAAAAGTGACGACCAGCACCGGCATGCCGCGTGTGGTGTCAAACAGGTCTTCAAACTCCAGAAACTTGCGGCCCTGCAGCTTGCGCAGCACGATGCTCATGTGCTCACGCACCGAGAGTTCTTCACGGCTGATGACGTGGTGCTGCACCAGCCGGGCGCGTTTGACAATATCGCGCCAGGCGTCCTGCAAGTCGACCACGCTCACATCGGGAAAGCGGGGTTGCAGCGACTGCTCGACAAACACCTGGGCGCGCAGAAAATCACGGCCAAATTGCGGTATCTCATTGAGCTTGTGGGCGGCCAGCTTGATCTGCTCGTATTCCAGCAGACGGCGCACCAGCTCGGCGCGTGGGTCTTCGGCTTCCACCCCTTCGGCGGTCTTTTTGGGCGGCAGCAGCATGCGCGACTTGATTTCAATCAGCATGGCAGCCATCAGCAGGTATTCGGCCGCCAGCTCCAGATTGGTGGCGCGAATCTCATCGACATAGGCGAGGTACTGGCGCGTGACCGCCGCCATCGGGATGTCCAGAATATTGAAGTTCTGCTTGCGGATCAGATACAGCAGCAAGTCCAGCGGGCCCTCAAACGCCTCCAGAAACACCTGCAAGGCATCGGGTGGGATGTACAAATCCTGCGGCATGGAAAACAGCGGCTCGCCATACAGCCGGGCCAGCGCCACCTGGTCGACCACGGCGGGCATGTCGGGGCTGGGCGCGTCAGCCAGCGGCAGAGGGGTGTCGAGGGCGGTGGTCAACGTTAACGTTCTGTCTGGCGCTTTGCAGGGCGTTGTGGCAGGCGGGCTGATTTGCTATTGAATAAATAGCTGCTTGCGCCCGAATCCATTGGCTTGCAGGCTTATTTGATGCTAAAAATACGCACAGGCGGAAAACGGCTTACTGGGCGTTGGGGTGGTTGCCAGTGCCGTACACATAGGGCTGCTGCGCCACACGCGCATCCAGAAAGTCTGCCTGCTCGGCAGCCTTGAGGTTTTTGTCCCACAACAGGGCGCGGCCTGCGCGCTGCTCGGCTTCCAGCGTGGGTTTATCGACTTTCAATTGGTCAATGAACTGCGTGGCTTCAGAGGTGTAGTCAGGGCGGCGAAAAAATGACAGTAGGGACATGGGCTGCTTTGCGAGGGGCGGTGTGGGTCGTATAGTTGCCTGATTTTACCGGGGGACGGTCATGAGGCTCCAAATTTTCAGGAAAGCGGTGATTGCGATGGGTTTGTTGTCCCTGTTGGCCAGCCTGGTGGGCTGTGACGCGCAGCGCATTGCAGAGCTGGAAGAAGGCGTGGCCACCGAGGCCGACGTGCGGGCGCGTTTTGGCGAACCCGAAAAAATCTGGGAAGCCGCTGACATGGCGTCCACGCCACTGCCTGGCGCCACCCTGGCCGTGGTGGCGGCACCCGGTGCCAGAACCTTTGAATACAACCGCCAGCCGGCAGGCAATGTCAATTACATGATCACCATTGGCGCGGACGGCAAGATGAGCGCGCTGCGGCAGGTGTTGAACCCGCAGACTTTCAATGCCGTGCTGCCCGGCATGCGCATGGAGCAGGTGCGAAAAATGCTGGGCAAGCCGATGAAGACCACGCCGTTTGCGCTCACGCAGGAAACGCACTACGACTGGCGCTACCTGAACCCGCCCAGCACCGCCAGGATTTTCACCGTGGTTTTTGACCGGGATCTGGTGGTGCTGCGAACCGAGTCGGTTGACGAGGAAAGCCTTCGTCCGACCGGTGGAACGCGTTGATTTTGGGCCATACGCCCAAGCAATTTAGGCCTTTAGCCCAATAAGCACGGGCGCAGGTTGCTACTTTTTTTATAGCGACTCGATTTTTGCCAGAAAGCCTGAACGTTCCATCACGCTTTTCGGTTGCGCGTTAAGCCCGGCAATCACCAGCCGGCCGCCGCGCAGCACAATGGCCTTGTGGAGTTGCTCCAGCACGTCCAGCCCCGAGGTGTCCAGCGACTGCAGCGACTGCACATCGAGCCGGACCAGCAGCCCCTGCGGCGCGCTTTCCACCACTGTCAGGATGGGGTCGAGCTTGGCCACTGCGCCAAAAAACAGCGAGCCATAGAGCTGGAAGTTGGCGGCCTCCGCGCTGCGCGACACCTCGACCACCTGAAACAGGGTGCTCATGCGCCGCACAAACAGCACGCAGGCCAGAATCAGGCCGACCTGCAGCGCCACGGTCAGGTCAAAAATCACCGTGAGAAAAAACGTGCCCAGCATGATCAGCCGGTAGTGGCTGCTGGCGCGCCGCAGGTGCGCAAACTCGCGCCATTCGCCCATGTTCCACGCCACGTACAGCAAAATGCCGGCCAGTACCGCCAGCGGCACATGCACGGCCAGCGGCGCTGCCAGCAGCACCACCAGCGTCAGCGTGAGGCAGTGCACCAGGCCAGACACGGGAGACGTTGCGCCCGAACGCACATTGGTCACGGTGCGGGCAATCGTGCCGGTCGCGGGCATGCCGCCAAAAAAGGGCACCACAAAATTGGCCACGCCCTGGGCCATCAGTTCCTGGTTGGGGTCGTGGCGGGGCAGGCCTGAAATCTGGTCGGCCACACGGGCGCACAGCAGCGACTCCACCGCCCCCAGCAGCGCAATCGTGATGGTGGGCGCCACCAGCAGGCGCACGGTGTCCCACGAAAAGTCGGGCAGCGCAAAACCGGGCAGCGCTCGCGGAATACCGCCAAAACGCGTGCCAATGGTTTCCACCGGCAAATTCAGGGCCCAGGCCAAAGCCGTCAGCGTGACCAGCGCAATGATGGGCCCCGGCATGCGCGCGGCCATGCGGGTGGCCCGCTTCAGCTGCACCCCTTCCACCGCCTGAAGCATCTTCAGCAGGCGATGGCTCAGGCTTTGGGCCGGGCTGTCGGCCGCGTCGTTCTGGCGGTTGAACAAGACCGGCCAGACAAACAAGCCCAGCAGGCAGGTCAGACCCAAACCCAGGGCGTAAAAATTGACCGTGTCGAGCTGGCCACCAATCACCCGCAATTGCGAGAAAAAATCTGCCGGCATTTTGGCCACGTTCAGGCCCAACAGGTCTTTGAGCTGCGACAGCACAATCAACACGGCGATACCGTTGGTAAAGCCGACCACGATGCTCACCGGCACATAGCGCACCAGCGTGCCGAGCTTGAAAAATCCCAGCAAGAACAGCAGTACGCCCGCGCAGGCGGTAGAAATCAGCAAATTGGCCAGGCCATAGCGCTCGACAATGCCATACACAATCACAATGAAAGCGCCTGCCGGCCCGCCAATCTGCACGGCCGAACCGCCCAGCGCGGAGATCAGGGCGCCGGCAATGATGGCGGTCCAGATGCCGGCCTCGGGTTTCAGGCCCGAGGCAATGGCAAACGCCATGGCCAGCGGCAGCGCCACAATGCCGACGGTGATGCCCGCCCCCAGGTCCCTGGAAAAATTGTATTTGGTGTAGCCTGCCAGCGCAGAAAGCAGCCGGGGCTTGAACGGGGCCAGGTAGGGGGGAAGGTGCATGGGGCTTTGGGGGATCAGGCTGGCGTGAACGCCACTGGTTTACCGGATCCGCATGCCTGGTGTTGCGCCAGGCAGGGGCTCCAGTACATAGATGCCGGGGTTGGCTTTCTCATCGCCGTGGCTCGCAGCAAGAACCATGCCCTCACTGATGCCGAACTTCATCTTGCGCGGGGCCAGGTTGGCCACCAGCACGGTGTGTTTCCCAATCAATTGCTCAGGTGTGTAGGCGCTGGCGATGCCGCTGAAGACGTTGCGCATTTTTCCCTCACCCGCGTCCAGCGTCAGGCGCAGCAGCTTGGTCGAACCCTCCACTGCTTCGCAGTTGACGATTTTGGCAATGCGCAAATCGATTTTGGCGAAGTCGTCAATGGTGATGGTGGGTGCCAGCTCTTCGCCACCTGGAATAGTTGCTATGGTTTCGAGAGCTGCTTGCACTGATGCTTGTTGGGCTGGAGCCTCAAACAATGCTTCAAGTTGTTCGGACGTGACGCGTTGCATGAGGTGTTGATACTCCCCAATTTCGTGCGCACCCATCAAGGCGCGAGGAACTATCTGATTTGGCGCAACTTCTCCATCAGGAG
>JANNXF010000077.1:0-2293 GCA_031409395.1 Polaromonas sp. | reverse complement strand
GGGGGCGGCGCTCTCAGGCTTGCGACAACACGGACAACGAAGGCCACCTGACCCCGGACTGTCACCACGCTTTTTTTCTCGGCAGGTAAAGCCAACTGATTGCTCATGGACATTACCAACCCGATCCCCCTTGACACCGGCCCGGCGCAGCTTGAAATGCGGCCGCGCCGGGGGTTTAGCCTGTTCTGGCGTACTTTCTTCTTTCTCGCCCTGCTGCTGTTTGGCTCCATCGTGGCCTGGCTGCAGACCTTTCGTGCGCTGGAGTCCGAGCCTCGCGCCATCCAGAGCGCGCAGCAGCTGGCGTCTCTGGTGAACCTGAGCCGTGCCGCGCTTCGCTACTCCGACTCGATTGCCCGCGTCTCGCTGATCAAGACGCTGGCCGACGAGGAGCGTGTTCGCATCACACCGCGAGAACCCAAGGACAAGTTCGAGTTTTTTGCCAGCGAGGAACTGGGCGAACGCATCACCGAAGAACTCAAGGCGCGGCTGGGCGCTGGCACCGTGGTCGCCAGCACCGTCAACGGCCAGAAGGGTTTGTGGGTGGGCTTCACGATTGATGGCGACAGCTACTGGCTGCAGACCGATCCGTCCAAGGTCGGACCTTCGCGCAGCAGCACCTGGGTGATCTGGCTGGTCACGGCGGCGGCCTTGTCGCTGGCGGGCGCGGCGTTTATTGCGCGCCTGATCAACCGGCCGCTCAAGGAGCTGTCATTTGCCGCGAGCCGGATGCGCGACGGCGATTTTGACGCCAGCCGGCTGGACGAAAAAGCCGCCACCAGCGAAATCCGCGAGGTCAACATCGGCTTTAACCGCATGGCCGAGCAGCTGTCAAAGATCGAACAGGACCGCGTCATCATGCTGGCGGGCATTTCACACGATTTGCGCACCCCGCTGGCACGCCTGCGGCTGGAAACCGAAATGAGCGTGGCTGACCCCGACGCCAGGGAGCACATGGCCGCCGACATTGTTCAGCTGGACCGCATCATTGACAAGTTTCTTGACTACGCGCGGCCCGAGCCGCCACGGCTTGAACGCGTGTCGCTCAATGCGGTGATAGACGCAGCGCTGTATTCGGTCAAAGACTATGAGGACATGCGTGTCGCGATAGACATCCCCGACAACCTGGCGATTCTGGCGGACGAGGTCGAACTCTTGCGGGTGATTTCCAACCTGCTGGAAAACGCCAGACGCTACGGCAAGACGCCTGAAACCGGCATTGCACGGGTCGATATTGTGGCCAAACGCCGCGACCAGTGGGTGCTGATCAAGGTGCGCGATCACGGCATGGGCGTGGCGCCCGAGGCCCTGTCCAAACTCACCAGCCCGTTTTTCCGGGGCGACGCCGCCCGCACGGCAGCTACTGGTGCCGGCCTGGGCCTGGCGATTGTTGAAAAAACCATTCACCGCATGGGCGGCGTGTTTGGATTGGCCAACTCGGCGTCAGGTGGACTGGCGGCGCATATCAAGCTGCGCAGAAGCTAAACACCCTGCAAGCACCCTGGACGTCAATCGCCCCGAACTCTTGCAACGAAATACGGCTTTTGCCCAATAATCACGAGCGCAGGCAGCTATCAAAATAATAGCAACTCAGCCCTGAAACAGGATCACAACCGCGCGGGCTTCCATGCTCAGGCCCTGCCCGACCGGACCCAGCTTTTCGGCGGTCTTGGCCTTCACGTTCACTTGGGCCGTTGCCAGCCCCAGCGCCTGAGCAATCCGTGCGCGCATCGCCGCAATATGGGGTGCGAGTTTGGGAGATTGCGCCACCACAGTGCTGTCTATATTGCCAATTTTGTAGCCCTGCTCGGCCAGCAGGCGCCCCACTTCGGTCAACAAAACAATGGAGTCGGCCCCTTTGAAGCGGGCATCGGTGTCCGGGAAGTGGCTGCCAATGTCGCCCAGCCCGGCCGCGCCCAGCAGGGCATCGGTGATGGCGTGCAGCAGCACATCCGCGTCTGAATGCCCCAGCAAGCCCGCCGTGTGAGGCACCTCGACGCCGCCAATCATGAGCTTGCGCCCCGGCACCAGCGCATGGGTATCCCAGCCTTCGCCGATGCGGACAGTTGGAAAATCAGGGGTCATGCGGCGCTTTCTTTCAGGGCTTTGCCCGGCTATGCAAAACAGCTTCGGCCAGGGCGAAGTCTTCTGGGTAGGTCACTTTGAAATTCTGCGCGCTGCCGGGAACCAGCAGCGGCCTGGCCCCTTGCGACTCCATCGCACCCGACTCGTCTGTCACCGCGTCACCGGCCGCTTCAAGCGCCGCCATCAACGCACCCATGCGAAACATCTGCGG
>JANNXF010000076.1:0-16575 GCA_031409395.1 Polaromonas sp. | reverse complement strand
AAACGCAAGGTGATCTTGCATTTGTCGCCATCGTCCAAAAAGCGCTTGATATTGCGCAATTTGATGTTGTAGTCACCATCATCGGTGCCGGGCCGGAACTTGATTTCCTTGACCTCGATCACTTTTTGCTTGGACTTGGCTTCCGCCGCCTTTTTCTGCTCCGCGTACTTGAACTTGCCGTAGTCCATGAGTCTGCACACCGGCGGCACGGCCGTTGGCGAGATCTCAACCAGGTCTACGTCCGCCTCACCGGCCAGGCGCAAAGCCTCCATGAGGCTGACAACACCCAGAGGCTCATTGTCTGGCCCTGAGAGTCGAACCTCAGGGGCCATGATTTCACGGTTCAAACGGTGTTTGCGTTCTTCGCGGTGACGGCGGTCACGAAATTCAGTAGCGATGGTTTTAATCCTTTAATCTTTGCTATAAAAGCTATAGCTGCTTGCGCCCGTCTTTACTGGACGAGAAGCCGATTTCAATAAAAATAATGAGCATCAGGCTTTTTGCGCGATGTCAGAGGCGATTTGCAGGGCAAACGCTTCAAGGGACATCACGCCAAGGTCTTTGTTACCCCGGGCGCGCACTGCAACAGCGCCTGCCGCCTTTTCCTTGTCGCCTACGACAAGGATGTAAGGCAGCTTTTGCATTGAGTGCTCCCGTATTTTATACGTAATTTTCTCGTTGCGCAGATCCAGGTTGACTCTAAGCCCTTGATTTTGCAGCGTTTTAGCAACTTCCCGGGCGTAATCCGCCTGGGAATCAGTGATATTGAGTACCGAAACCTGGCTTGGCGCGAGCCAGGTTGGCAGTGCGCCAGCGTGTTCCTCGATCAAAATTCCGATAAATCGCTCCAGGCTGCCCACGATGGCGCGGTGCAGCATCACGGGGCGGTGCCGGGCACCGTCTTCCCCCACATACTCGGCATCCAGGCGCTCTGGCATCGAGAAATCGACCTGCATGGTGCCGCATTGCCACTGCCGGCCAATCGCATCTTTCAGGGTGTACTCAATCTTGGGTCCGTAAAACGCACCGTCACCCGGGGAAATTTCGAACTCGCAGCCTGAAGCGCGCAGGCTTTCCATCAGTGCGTGCTCCGCCTTGTCCCAGCTTTCGTCAGAGCCAATGCGGGCTTCGGGGCGCGTTGCCACCTTGTAAATGATGTTTTTAAAGCCAAAGTCGGTGTAGACCTTTTGCAGAAGGGTGGTGTAGTCCACACACTCTTTGAGAATCTGCTCTTCGGTACAGAAAATGTGGCCGTCGTCCTGCGTGAAGCCACGCACGCGCATGATGCCGTGCAGGCTGCCCGAAGGTTCGTTGCGGTGGCACTGGCCAAATTCACCATAGCGCAAGGGCAGATCGCGGTAACTCTTGATGCCCTGCTTGAAAATCAGGATGTGACCAGGACAGTTCATGGGCTTGAGCGCGTATTCTCGCTTTTCGCTCTCGGTCGTGAACATGTTGTCGCGGTATTTGTCCCAATGTCCGGTTTTCTCCCAGAGCGTCTTGTCAATGACCTGCGGCCCTTTGACTTCCTGGTAGCCATTGTCCTGATAGACCTTGCGCATGTACTGCTCAACGCCCTGCCAGACGGTCCAGCCTTTGGGGTGCCAGAACACAAGGCCAGGCGCATGATCGTCGATGTGGAACAGGTCCAGTTCCTTGCCCAGTTTGCGGTGGTCGCGCTTTTCAGCCTCTTCCAGCATCGTCAGGTACTGCTGCAGCTCGTCTTTGGTGGCCCAGGCCGTGCCGTAGACGCGCTGCAGCATTTCGTTGCGGTGGTCGCCGCGCCAATAAGCGCCAGCCACCTTCATGAGCTTGAAAAATTTCAGTTTGCCGGTGCTGGGAACATGGGGACCACGGCACAGGTCTTCAAACGCACCCTTGCGGTAAAGCGACACGTCCTCAGTGGCAGGAATACTGGCAATGATTTCGGCCTTGTAATGCTCGCCGATGCTTTTGAAATGGGCAACGGCTTCATCACGCGGCAAAACGCGGCGCGTCACCGGTTCGTCTTTGGTTGCCAACTCCGTCATGCGCTTTTCAATGGCAATCAAATCATCAGGCGTAAACGGGCGCTTGTATGAGAAGTCATAGAAAAACCCGTTTTCAATCACCGGGCCAATCGTCACCTGCGCATCGGGAAACAGTTCTTTAACCGCATAAGCCAGCAAGTGCGCCGTAGAGTGGCGAATCAGCTCAAGGCCATCAACATCTTTGGCGGTGATGATGGCTAATGCACAGTCTTTGTCAATTAGGTAGCTGGTGTCAACAACCTTGCCATCGACTTTACCGCCCAGCGCGGCTTTGGCCAAGCCGGTACCAATCGACCCAGCGACCTCTGCTACGGTGACGGCTTGTGGAAATTCGCGCTTGGAAGCGTCGGGGAGCGTAATTTGAATCATTTGAAATACTTTTTTAGACGAACTCGACAATAAAAAAGCGCGGAACCTGCCGCGCTTTGAAATGTAAATGTATGATTGAATGCTATTAAATTTGTAGCTGTCAGTCAACAGGGGGTGCGGGCTAGCGCCCCGGATGACTCCAGACACAGGGCGAGGTCGTAGTTCGCGGTGTCATAACCCGAGCTGCCCTTTCTGTTTCTGGATGAATAGTACTCATTAAACAATTTTACGACAGCTTCTTGAAGTCGCAAAATCGGCACTTCTAACGCCCGGTGACTTTTTTGATCGTTGGCTTGATGCTGTCACGACGAGCGGGTAACACCACCGTTCCTTCTCGCAAAGCGCTCAGCACGATGCAGGTTGCGGTTTCAGTCACGCTACAAAATTTAGTAACCACCGCATCCAGATGCGCTACGTCGATCACTGCAATTTCCATCACCCAACTGTCGTCCCCTGTTACGTTGTAGGCTGTGATGACTTCAGGTGTTAGCTCAACCAGTTTGACAATTCGGGCGTAGTCAGCACGCCCGACACGTACCACCGCGCGAATGCCGTAACCCAGGCGCTGGTAGTTAACCTGTGCGCGGTAACCCGTGATGACGCCAGACAGCTCCAGTTTACGCACGCGCTCAGTGACTGCAGGTTGACTCAAATGCACCAGCCTGCCCAACTGGGCCATGGTGATACGGGCGTCTTTTTGCAGCGCTGCCAATATGCCAGCGTCGTACGCATCAAATTCAGTAGTTTCTGTCAAAGTGTTGATAGACATTAAAAAGTAAGGTAATCAAGATTAAGCACCATTAATTTTGCATAACGAATCTCAACTTGGCAAATTACCATAGTTGCATGAATGTCATGACTGCACCACTTGATCGCCCCAGCACCTCCCCTCGTTGGCTGCTTCCCGCTTTGCTTGCCTGCTATCTGGTGTGGGGCTCTACCTACCTAGCTATTCGCTTTGCACTGGTGAGTTTCCCACCTTACTTTCAGATGGGTTCGCGTTTTATTGTTGCCGGTACGCTGCTGATGCTGTGGATGCGTTGGCGCGGCGCAGCTTGGCCCAGTTTGATTGAATGGCGCAACGCTACTGTCGTCGGCAGCTTGATGCTGGCGGCAGCTATGGGCTGGCTGGCCAGTGCGCAGCAGCACATCGGCTCGGGTTTGATTGCCACGTTTATTGCCATCGTGCCCATGGTGGTGTGCGCTTTCGGGTTATTGGCCGGCAGACGCCCCACTCGGCTAGAGCTGGCAGGTATGGCGCTTGGCGCATTGGGTGTGCTGCTGCTGGTTCGCGGGGCCAGCTTTTCAGCATCGCCAGTTGGCATTGCTCTGATCATTGGCTCAGTCATTTCTTGGTCGCTGGGTTCAGTACTGCAAACGACGCGTTTGCCGCTGGCACCAGGCCCCGTTGGCTTTGCCAGCGAAATGCTTTGTGGCGGCGTTGTGTTGATGGTGATTTCCCTCGTCCTCGGCGAGCAGCCAAGCTGGCCGCCGCAGCCCGCAGCGCTGGCGGCTTGGGTGTACTTGGTCGTGTTCGGCTCGCTAGTTGCCTTTAGCGCTTATCTGTATCTGCTGGCCAACGCAACACCTGCGGTGGCAACCAGCTATGCATTTGTCAATCCGGTGATTGCATTGGCGTTGGGCGTGGCGCTGGGTGGCGAGGTGGTCAGCGGCGGGGAATGGCTCGCTTGTTGCGTGATTCTGTCGGGCGTTGGGTTGATATTTTTGAGTAAAACGAAACTGTCTTAAAGCCATAAAAAAAGGGGCTGAACCGCAGTTCCGCCCCTTTTTTGGTTTCTAAGTCAACAGCAGATCAGTGGAACTGCTCTTCTTCGGTCGAACCGGTCAGGGCTGTCACGCTGGACTTGCCGCCCTGGATCGCGGTGGTCACTTCGTCGAAGTAGCCGGTACCGACTTCCTGCTGGTGCGACACAAAGGTGTAGCCGCGGTCGCGTGCTGCGAATTCGGGCTCTTGCACCTTCTCGATGTAAGCGGTCATGCCGCGCTTGACGTAGTCTTGCGACAGGTCATACATGTTGTACCACATGGAGTGAATACCAGCCAAGGTGATGAACTGGTACTTGTAGCCCATTGCGCCGAGCTCGCGCTGGAACTTGGCGATGGTGGCATCGTCCAGGTTTTTCTTCCAGTTGAACGACGGCGAGCAGTTGTAGGCCAGCATCTTGCCGGGATGCACCTTGTGCACGGCATCTGCAAATTTCTTCGCAAATTCGAGGTCAGGCGTGCCGGTTTCGCACCACACCAGATCAGCGTAATGGGCGTAGGCATTGGCACGCGACACCGCCTGATCCAGACCTTTGCGGGTCTTGTAAAAACCTTCTGCAGTACGCTCACCGGTCAGGAAAGGCTTGTCGATCTCGTCGTAGTCTGAAGTCAGCAGATCAGCCGCTTCGGCATCGGTGCGTGCGATCACCAGCGTAGGCACGCCGCACACGTCAGCCGCCATGCGGGCTGCAATCAGCTTCTGGCAGGACTCACGGGTAGGCAGCAGCACCTTGCCGCCCATGTGGCCGCACTTCTTGACGGATGCGAGCTGGTCTTCCCAATGCACGCCACCCGCACCGGAATTGATCATGGCCTTCATCAGTTCGAAGGCATTCAATACGCCACCGAAACCGGCTTCAGCGTCGGCCACGATGGGCGCGAAGTAGTCGATGTAGTCCTTGTCGCCGGCGTCAATGCCCTTGGAGTGCTGAATCTCGTCAGCGCGGCGGAAGGTGTTGTTGATGGTTTCGACGACCTTGGGCACCGAATCCACCGGGTACAGGGACTGGTCCGGGTACATGGCCGAATAGGTGTTGTTGTCGGCGGCGACTTGCCAGCCCGACAGGTAGATGGCTTTCACGCCGGCCTTGACCTGCTGCATGGCCTGACCGCCGGTGAGCGCACCCAGGCAGTTGACATAGGGCTCGCTGTGCAGGATATCCCACAGTTTTTCGGCACCACGACGAGCCAGGGTGTGCTCAATCGGGAAAGATCCGCGCAGTCGAACCACGTCTGCGGCGCTGTAGCCACGCTTGATACCTTTCCAGCGGGGGTTGGTAGCCCAGTCTTTTTCGAGGGCTTCAATTTGTTGAGCACGGCTCAGTTGTTCGGTCAGTGATTGCGGCATGAAATAACTCCTTGGGTTGAGAGAAAAATCTGATCATCAGTAGCGCTGACGCATGGCTGATGGCCATGCCGTATTCTAAGTCTTCTATAAGACTACTTCATCTCTTATGTCTTATATAAGACTATTATTTAATTCAATAAAATCAACGCCTTACAAGAGTAATTTCGCATCAAGAAATCGCCTCGCTCAATGCAAATTTTTAAGTCTTGTTATTTTTTGTTCAATTCCATAATGTGATATCAATAATTGATTCATGAAAAATGAACGCCCTGATGACGCCTCAGGCCCGCCGGCCGCTTGTGATACGGCACATGCAGGCGCGCACCGGCCTTAAAACAGCCCGGCGTAACGCTCAAGCTCCCAATCCGATACGTGCGCTGCATAAGCGTCCCACTCACCGTATTTGCAGCCCAGGAACTGGGCGACAAAAGCCGATCCGAGGCGCTGCGTCAGCACCTCATCACGCGACAGCGCTCCCAGCGCATCGAACAAATCGCGCGGCAGGGTCTCCGGCATCGCAGCACCCGAGGCTTGCCGCAGGTAGAGGTCTTCATTACAGGCCGGCGTAGCGGGCAGTTCGCACGCCAGACCCTCCAGTCCAGCGGCCAGGGTGCCCGCCAGAGCTGCATAAATATTGCACGAGGGGTCTGGCAGACGCCATTCGATTCGGCCTGCCACGGTGCGAATGACGCAGGTTCGGTTGTTGTAACCCACGGTCTTCCATACCGGCGACCACGTCGTTCCGGAAAGGCTGACACTCGACGCCAGCCGTTTGTAGCTGTTCACGGTAGGCGCGCACAAGGCTGCCAGTGAATCAGCATGCTGCAACAAACCTGCTGCAAATTGGTGGCCCACAGTGCTCAAGCCCAGTGAATCAGACGGATCGGCCATCACCGCGTTGCCGGCTTCGTCTCGCAGGCTCAGGTGAAAGTGCAGGCCACTGCCTGGCGCATTGGCGAGTGGCTTGGCCATGCAGCTGAACACCAAGCCGTGCTTTTGCGCCACAGCATGGGCTGCAAACTTGAAAAGCATATAGCGGTCCGCAGCGGCCAGCGCGTTGTCAAACCGGTAGTTGATTTCATACTGGCCGTTGGCGTCTTCGTGGTCAGTCTGTTCAAGTTCGAACCCCAGGGCCGTCAGCGTTACACGCATATCGTCCAGGTAGTCACGATGGCGATAAATGGACTTGAGGTCGTATGAGGGCTTGGCCAGTTCGTCTTGGCCGTCGGCCACCACCCAGCGCCCGCCGTCACCTCGTTTCAGCAGGAAAAACTCGGGCTCGATACCAACAAAAAGGGTCAGCCCGCGCTGACGCAATGCCTCCACCTGCCGCTTCAGCAACTGGCGCGAGCAGGTGTCCAGTGGTTGGCCGCCAGCGTACCCATCGCACACCGCATGCGCAACGCCAGGCATGAAAGGCAGTGGGCGGATGGTCTCGGGCTGAACGCGTCCATAGTATTCGCTGCGGTCGCCCAAACGCGGCAAACCGGTGCCCCAAATGCTGGGGCCGGCAAAGCCAGCGCCGCTTTCAACCCAATCCTTGAGAAGCTTGACGGGCACCAGCTTGCCCTTGCCGACACCGTGAATATCCGCAAACTGGACCAGCAGGGAATGGATGCCTTGCGACTCCAGCCCCGCCACCAGCGCAGGCATATCAGCGCGACTCATGAGCGGCTTGCGTCAAGGGCGGCATCCAGAATACCAAGGGCTTCGGCAAACACCTCATTTTCAATCGTCAGGGGGAACAAAAAGCGGACCACATTGCCATAAACCCCACACGTCAACAACAGCAGCCCTCGCCTGAGCGCCTCCTGCTGAACTCTTTTGGTCAGATCAGCATCCGGTGATCCAGTGGCGGGGTTGACAAATTCGCAGGCCACCATGGCCCCCAGTCCGCGCACGTCGCTAATCCGGCTGTCAGCGGCCTGCCGCGCTTTCAGGTGTTGCACCAGCGTAGCGCCGAGTACGTTGGCGCGCTCCACCAGGCCTTCTTCGGCAATGATGTCCAATACCGCATGAGAAGCTGCCACGGCCAGTGGATTACCGGCATACGTGCCTCCCAGGCCACCGGGCGCAGGCGCATCCATGATGGCGGCCTTGCCGACCACGGCAGAAAGGGTTGTACCGCCCGCCAGACTCTTGGCCATGACCATCAGATCGGGCGACACCCCGAAGTGCTCCATCGCAAACATTTTGCCGGTACGGGCAAAACCAGTCTGCACTTCGTCAGCGATCATCAGGATGCCATGCCGGTCACACAGTTCGCGCAGCCAGGTAACGGCTGCTGACTGAATGACGTTGAAGCCGCCCTCACCCTGCACCGGCTCAAACACAATTGCCGCCACACGATCCGCTTCAATGTCGCACTTGAAAAGCTGCTCCATCGCGTGCTTGACTTCATCGAGCGAAGCACAGTGACACGGAAAGGGCACATGGTAAATTTCGGGAGGAAAAGGGCCAAAACCCGCTTTATAGGGCTGCACCTTGCCTGTCATGGCCACTGCGAACAGGCTACGGCCATGAAAGGCACCACCAAACGCAATCACACCGCTGCGCCGGGTGGCCGCCCGGGCAATCTTGATGGCGTTCTCAACTGCTTCCGCGCCGGTCGAGAAAAACGCAGTCTTGACCTCGCCGTCAATCGGCGCGATGGCGTTGATGCGCTCGGCCAGCTGAACATATTCGGTATACGGCACCACTTGGTAGCAGCTGTGCGTGAAGCGCTGCAACTGTGCGGCAATGGCCGCCTGAATTTTGGGGTGGGCATGGCCCGTGTTCAGAACCGCAATGCCTCCAGCAAAATCAATAAAGCGGCGACCTTCAATGTCCCAGAACTCGGCATTTTTGGCATGGTCGATAAAAAAATCACCCATGACGGCCACACCGCGTGGTGTGGCGGCAAGGCGGCGCGCATGCCATGAGGCATTGTTCTGGGTGTCGGCCGCAGCGTGGGCGGTAGCTTCTTTGGTGGAATTGGCGTTCATAGTCGTCTCCTGTTCAATCGTGGGGAACCGTGGCAAGCACGGTTTCGGGCGGGGTCATCAGACCGGGCTGTCGATGCGTATCCATGTTGTCTTGATTTCGGTGTACTTGTCAAAGGCATGCAGGGACTTGTCACGTCCCACCCCGCTCTGCTTGAAGCCACCGAAAGGCACGGTAATGTCGTCTTCGTCGTACTGGTTCACATGCACTGTCCCGGCTCGCAGAGCGCGCGCAACACCATGGGCCTTGTTGATGTCCCGGGTCCAGACGCCAGCCTGCAAACCATAAATGCTCTGGTTGGCCTGGCGCACCACCTCGTGAACGTCGGTAAAAGAAAGAACTGACAAGACCGGCCCAAATATCTCCTCCCGGGCAATCGTCATGTCGTTGCGGACGCCATCAAAAATGGTGGGCTGCACATAGCAGCCGCCGGTTTCAACCAGTGCCTGGTTGCCACCGGCCAGCAGCTGGGCGCCCTCGGCCTTGCCGACTTCAATGTAGCGCATGACGCTTTCCATTTGCGTCCTGTCGACCAGTGCGCCCATCACCGTGGTTTGTTCCAGCGGGTTGGCAGGCGCATACGAAGGTAGCAGTGCCAACGCTTTTTCGAGAAACCTGTCCTTGATGCTGGCCTCGACAAACAGACGGGAAGGCGCATTGCAGCTTTCACCCTGGTTGAAGAAAATGCTGCCCACCGCCGCCGCGACTGCACGGTCCAGATCCGGACAGTCGGCAAACACGATATTCGGTGACTTTCCGCCCAGCTCTGTCCACGCACGCTTGAGGTTGCTTTGCCCGGCCATGACATGAATCTGTTTGCCAATCCGGGTGGAGCCCGTAAAGGCAATGCAGTCCACGTCCATATGCAGTGCCAGCGGTGATCCTGCCTCCGGGCCATAACCGGGTACCACATTGAAGACACCGGGTGGAATACCTGCCTCCAGGGCCAGGTCGGCA
Organism: Polaromonas sp.; assembly: GCA_031409395.1. GTDB lineage: Bacteria > Pseudomonadota > Gammaproteobacteria > Burkholderiales > Burkholderiaceae_C > Polaromonas. The sequence goes on along the minus strand of JANNXF010000076.1, from coordinate 7,104 downwards.
AGACGCAAGGCGGTCAGGGGTGACTTCTCGCTGGGTTTCAAAACCACCGAATTGCCTGCCGCCAGTGCCGGGGCAATTTTCCATGACGCCATGATCATCGGGTAATTCCACGGCACGATCACGCCCACCACCCCCATGGGCTCACGGGTGATCAGCGCCAGCCCGGTGCTGGCCGTGGGGGCAATTTCGTCGTACACCTTGTCTACCGCCTCACCGTACCAGCGAATGCAGTTGGCCGCGCTGTTGACATCAACGCTGCGCGCGTACTGGACGGGCTTGCCCATGTCCAGCGTTTCCATCAAGGCCAGTTCATCGCCATGCTGGAGCAGCAAGTCAGCAAAACGGATCATGACCTGTTTTCGCCGGGCAGGCGCCAGCCCGGCCCAGCGTCTGTCCTCGAACGCAGCGCGGGCAGCGGCAACGGCGATGTCAATATCGGCCCCGTCGCAGCGCGCCACCTGCGCCAGCGTACGGCCATCGACCGGTGAAATGCAGTCGAACTCGACACCGCTCGCAGCAGAAACGCGCACGCCGTTGATCAGGGCACGTCCGTCGAATTTAAAATTTTGAATGTCTTGCATGTTGTGAACTATGGAAGTCATGTGAGCATTCCTCCAATTGGTTGCATGTGTTGCAGTAAAAGTGGTTCTGTCGAGAGCCGGAAATGGAAACGGGGAAGGCAAAAGCCCTCCCCGTTGTTCATCAAGTCGCGGGCCAACCCGCAGGACCGTTTCTTAGAACGACACCACCAAAGCCGTCCCCACCGTCGTATTGGACTTCGTTGGCGCGCCGTTGGAGTCCAGGAAGTTATAGCCGGAAGAGCGATCAAAGCGAACTTCGGTTTTCCACTGGGTGCTTGGGTTCACCGCATAGTTCACGCCGAGGGACAGGGCAGATCGGGTTGTGCCACGGTTAGAGTCTGCAGCCACACCCGTTTCATCAAGCTCGGGGCCAAATATGGTTCCGGCTGCGCTCGGGTCATAAAACATGCCACCGCCATTTTTGCGGTTGTTGATGAAATCATAGCGGGCAATAGCCTGCAGGCGAGGCGTCAGCTTGTAACCCGCAAAGCCTGAAAGACCCCACCATTTGGCATCATCCCCAAGCGCGTTGCCCGCAGCTTCCTTGACCCGACCCAGACTGACTTGGCCATTCAGTGCCAGGTCACCGCGGGTGTAGCCGCCGTCGACTTCCACGAGGTCAAACGGGGTAATGGCATTGACAGCGTCTCGCTGACGCGAATGAGCGCCCGAGAAATTCATGTAGGTGAACTCACTGACGGTCCAGTTGGCGTTATAGACCAGACCAGGCGCTCTCTTGTTGGTGCTTTTGGTGTCGATGTTGGCCAGCATCGCCTTGGTGACGACTGGTCCGAAGGCATGTTGCAGACCCGCACCGGTGTAGTTGGTGGCCGATGCATGCGTGAACAGCAAATTGTGGGTCACGAGGGGGTTTTGGTTACCGAAGGAGTACTCATAGCCCTGCCAGTCGGGAATCACACCGGCAATCACGCGCGTACCACCTTCACCCAAGGGCATCGATATGGAGGCTTCATGCACCAGATCGCTGCCGTTGACGTTCGCACCGCCAGGTGTCAGGCGTAAAGTCCAGTTAATGCCTTCGCCGCCTTCGGCCTGCTTGGTAATTTCAAGCATGCCGGTTCCGGCATAACCATTGCCTGCACTGAAACCGGCTGCCGGTGAGCTGAGCCCGTTCTGCGAATTGAAGTTTTTGTCGTACAGATACTGGGCCTCGATCACGCCTTTGAAAGCCAGGCCACTGAAGCCGGATTTCTGTGCGGTTTCTTCATTGACCTCCATTTTCTGCACCAGGCGATTGAACTCGGTGGGGTCCACCGCGCCCTTGCTGCTGAGTTGCTCAACCTGCGTCTGCAGAGCCTGGAGCTGCGCTTGCAGTGCCTGAATCTGCTTTTGCATGTCGGCCGCAGTCTGCGCGTGAGCGCCGATCCAGGGCAATGCCGCCGCCATGGCGATCACGAGGGTTTTCCTGCTGAACTTCATACGCTTCTCCTGATGTTGGTATGGGTAGTGAAAAAAATAATGCGGTCAGGTCTTGAGGGCGGCTGCCATTTCCTGGGCACGACGCCTTTCAGCGCGAGCCATCCAGACACTTGCGGTCACAACGCCTATCCCGACGGCGAGGACCGTCAAGGTAGCAACAGCGTTAACGGTTGGGTTAAGTCCCAAACGCGCACGACTGAAAATAGTGATTGGCATCGTGGTGGAACCCGGTCCGGACAAAAACGCAGACAGTACCACGTCGTCCAGAGAAATTGTGAAGGTCAGCAGCCAGGCCGACAGCAGCGCCTGGAAGATCAACGGCAGCGTGATCAGGAAAAAAACCTGCCAGGGCTTGGCGCCCAAATCAAGTGCCGCCTCTTCCAGGGAAGGATCCATCTCACGCAAGCGAGACGAAATGACGACCGTGGCGTAAGCCATCCCCAGCAGGGTGTGGCCCAGCCAGATGGTCATCAGGCCGCGCTCTGGAAACCCGAACTGCTTTTGCACAGAAACCAGCATCAGCAGCAGCGACAGTCCAACGATGACTTCCGGCATCACCAGTGGCGAGTTCACCATGCCGTTGAACATGGTGCGTCCCGGAAATCGCGGATATTTTACCAGCGCAACAGCGGCAAACGTACCCAGAATCACCGAGGAGGTGGCGGTCATGAGCGCAATCCGGAGCGACAGCAAAAAACCCTCGATAAGTTGCGTGTCGTTGACCAGTTCACCATACCAGCGCAGAGAAAATCCAGTCCATATGGTGACGGACTTGTTGTCGTTAAAACTCAGCACCACCAGGGTGAAGATCGGCAGGTACAAAAACAGGAAGGCCAGTACCAGCCAGGTTCGCGATGTCAATTGACCCAGACGACTGTTCATCAGCGTCCCCCTGCACTTTCTGCCTGGTATTTGTTGAACAGGGCCAGTGGAACAATGATGAGAAGAATCATCACAATCGCCACCGCCGAGGCCAAGGGCCAGTCGTTATTGGAGAAAAATTCATCCCACAGCACGCGTCCTATCATGAGGGTCTGGGGCCCCCCCAACAGTTCAGGAATCACGAATTCGCCGACGCACGGAATGAACACCAAAAGCGCACCGGCGATGATGCCACCCCTGGAAAGAGGGACGGTCACCTTCCAGAAGGCAACCCACGGGCTGGCGCCCAGGTCGCGCGCCGCTTCCAGCAGGCGGATGTCCATTTTTACCAGGTTGGCATACAGGGGAAGCACCATGAAGGGAAGGTAGGTGTAGACCATGCCCAAAGTCAGGGAAAACGGGGTGTACATCATCTTCAGGGGCTCGGTTTGCCAACCCAACCACATGGCGATCTGATTGATGACGCCATCGTCGGCCAGCAGCATTTTCCAGGCGTAGACACGCAGCAGAAAAGACGTCCAGAACGGGAGCATGACCAGCATGAGCAGTGCGGGCCGGATTTCGGCGCGACTGCGCGCCAGAAAATAGGCAAATGGATAACCGATCGCCAGGCAAATCGCGGTGGTGATGGCCGCGTACTTCATCGAGGACAGGTAGGCCCGGATATAAAGGTCGTCCTGTACGACCGTGATGAAATTGGCGAACCTGATTTGCAGCGTCCACGCACCCTCGGCGAAAGTAGAGATGCTCCTGAAGTTGATGCCATCCATTTCCGACACACTGATCTTGAACACCACCACAAACGGCAATGCAAAAAAGATCAGCAGAAAAACCATGGGCACACCGATGACGAGCACCCGGCCAAACCGGCTCACCAACTGATCCAGCCAGCGCGAACACCGGCTCAGAAAAGCGCTCACACCAGGGGGGCGTGGCGACGTGGACGAAAGAACAATCTGGCTCATTGCGTCAGCACCACCAGATCTTCGCCCCACCACCAAAGATGCACGCTGTCACCCACGCTCAGCTTTTCTTCTGCAAAGCGGCCGCTGTTCGCCTGGGTAACCTTCACCTTCATGCCGGCAGACAGCGTGATGTGAAAACTGGTCTGGCTGCCCAAATACGACAACCCGTGAATAACGCCCTGAGCGGTATTAAAGCCAAACTCTGCAGAGCTGCCAAAATCTTCGGCTACTGGCGCCGATTTTTTGATGCCTATCTTCTCGGGGCGAATGGCCACATGCACGGACATGCCCTTTATTCCTGTAATGCCATGGCTGACATAGTGCCGGCACTCAGACCCTTCAATCACCACATGATCGGGTTCATCGACCAGCAGTTTCCCGGGGAACAGGTTGACGCTGCCAATGAAATCGGCCACAAACTTGCAATTAGGTGTTTCGTAAATGTCGCCCGGTTTGCCCACCTGGACAATCTGGCCCTGGCTCATCACACCAATGCGGGTGGCCATGGTCATCGCCTCTTCCTGATCGTGCGTGACCATCACGCAGGTCACACCGACGGAGCGGATGATCTCAACCAGTTCAAGCTGGGTGCGCTCACGCAGCTTTTTGTCCAGGGCCCCCAGTGGCTCATCCAGAAGCAGTAGCTTGGGTTTTTTAGCCAGGCTGCGGGCCAGGGCCACCCGCTGCTGCTGCCCCCCTGACAACTGGTGCGGTTTGCGCTTGGCAAATGATTCAAGCTGCACCAACTTGAGCATCTGCTCCACTTTGGTGCTGACCTCCTGCCGGGGCAAACCATCACGGCGCAAACCAAATGCCACGTTGTCCCACACACTCAGGTGGGGGAACAGCGCATAGCTCTGGAACATCATGTTCACAGGCCGTTCGTTGGGCGCAAACCGGGTGAGATCCTGGCCTTGCAGAATAATCTGCCCCGAGCTGGGCTTCTCAAACCCGGCCAGCATGCGCAGCAAGGTTGATTTGCCGCAGCCGGAGGAGCCCAGCAGGGCGAATATCTCGCCCTGCTTGATGTCAAGCGATACGCTGTCAACAGCCACCGCATCATCAAATCGCTTGACCAGCGACTGGATGCGTAAAAACGGCAATTTGGATGCAGTATCTGAATCTACGACCGCCATCATCATTTAAATCCCAGTCTTGAAGCTTCTGAACACGTCGGTCTGCAAACGACGGGTTGCACTGTTGAGTGATTTGGGGGGAACCATCTTCTGCAGGTCTGCGGCACCAGGGAAAATAGTGGTGTTACTGGCCAGTTCAGGTTTGACAAACTTCATGCCTTCCTTGTTGGGGTTGGCGTAAAAAACGGTGTTGGTCAGGGAGGCGTGCACTTCGGGGCGCATGACGTAGTTCATGAACACATGGGCGTTTCCGGGGTGAGCGGCATCAGCCGGGATTGCCATCGTGTCAAAAAACAGCAGGCCACCCTTGTTGGGCAGCAGCGCCTGAATGTTTTGTCCGGTCTTGCCGTCAATGGCGCGCTGACGCGCAATGTTGATGTCACCAGACCAGCCTACCGCCAGACAAATCCCACCGCTGGCCATGTCATTGATGTAGCCTGACGAGCTGAAGAGCGAAACATACTTGCGGACGCCCTTGAGGGTTTCGAGGGCCGCATCGTAGTCGGCCTTGCTGCTGCTAAACGGATTCTTGCCCATGTAATGCAGCACCGCTGGAACGACTTCATTGCCGCTGTCCAGCATGCTGATGCCGCAGTACTTGAGTTTGGAGGCGTATTTCGGGTTGAACGCCAGTTCCCACACATCGTCGGGCATGGGCTCGGTGCCAAGGGCAGCCTTGACCTTTTCAACATTGATGCCGACAGTGGTGTAGCCCCAGAGCCAGTTGATGAGGTGGGCGTTGGACGGATCAACGGTTGCCAATTGGGACTGGATGGCCGGGTCGAGATTTTTCAGGTTGGGCAGCTTCGATTTATCGAGCTTCTGGAAAATGCCACCCTGTAGCTGCAGACTGGCCCAGTTGCTGGAAGGCACCACGATGTCATAGCCGGTTTTGCCAGCGACCAGCTTGGCATGCAGGATTTCATTGTTGTCAAAATTATCGTAGCGGACCTTGATCCCGGTTTCCTTCTCGAAATTTTTGATCAGGTCCGGGGAAATGTAGTCAGACCAGTTGAAGATATTGAGGACTTTTTCCTCCTGGGCTTGCGCGCTGGTCATTCCGCCAGCGAACAGGCCCACTGCAACGAAACCCACTGCCAGCTTGATGCCAGTCCATTGCTTAAAAAAATTACGCATACAGATGCTCCTGAAGTCAAAGAAAAGATTTTCCCGGTACGCCAGAACCGAAATTGGTTCCATGAAGCCGGTAACCCGCCATTAGTCCAACCGAAAACAAAACCGAAAAAACGAAAGTAAATGTTAATCGCGAAAATGCGGCCCTCGCCTTAGAAGCAACCCTTATGCCAGCCAGCCATTTCTTTTGGCATCGGCGTAAGTGAGGTCCAGGCATTTCACGATCAGGTCCATCATTTCATCGATTTGCGCGTGCGTCATCACCAGCGGCGGCGCAATGATCATGCGGTCGCCCACGGCACGCATGATCAGCCCAACGCGGAAGCAATGGCCCCGGCACAGCATGCCGACCGACAGTGATTCGTCGAAGCGCTCTCGCGTTTTTTTATTCTTCACCAGCACCAGGCCAGCCGTGAAGCCGCAGGTTTCAGCCAGGCCCACCAGCGGATGCTCATTGAGCTCGGCATAACGTTTGGCCAGGTAAGGCCCAATGTCATTCTTGACACGCTGGGGCAACTGCTCGCGCTCCATCAGGGCCACATTGGCCAGCCCCACCGCGCAGGCCACCGGGTGTCCACTGTAGGTGTAGCCGTGGTTGAACTCACCCCCTTTTTCAATCAGCACCTCGGCAACACGGTTGCCCACCATGACGCCACCCAGCGGGATGTAGCCGCTGGTCACCGCCTTGGCAAACGTGACCAGATCTGGCCGGTAGCCAAACTTTTCATAAGCAAACCAGTGACCCAGCCGGCCAAACGCGCAAATTACCTCGTCGCTGATGAGCAGCACACCATACTTGTCCACAATGCGCTGAATTTCAGCCCAATAGGTGCTCGGCGGAATGATCACGCCGCCCGCACCCTGCAGCGGTTCGGCAATGAATGCGGCCACCTTGTCGGCGCCAAGTTCAAGGATTTTTTCCTCCAGCCAGCCGGCTGCGCGGATGCCGAATTCAGCCTCGGACTC
>JANNXF010000075.1:0-19433 GCA_031409395.1 Polaromonas sp. | reverse complement strand
TGCAAGGACCAGTACCCGATGGCGAGCGATTGAACGGGGATTCATGCGGTTTTCTCCAGTTCGTCTCCTGCGCTGCAGCGCAGGGCTGTGAAAGTGGCATTTTGCGCCTGTCAGCCGCTTATTTCCAGGCGAATACCGGTTGCTCGAAATGCGCCACGCGGGTGGCCCGGCCCGCTATGCAGAGCTCCCGAAACTGGTAAAGAATCGCCGCTGTGGGTGCGGCTATCCAGGTGCTGCCCACCGGCATGCGCAGCACCGGGTGAAGGCTTTGCCCTTCCTGCGCCAGCAGGGGCGCGTCGGCGCGCAGGAACTCGGCAACCGGAATGCGGTGCAGACTGGCCACCTCGGCCGGGTTGGGGTGAATGTGCTGCGCCGCACCGGCCCAGACGACGATGGGGGTGATGACAAACCCCGAGCGGGTGACCACATCATCGAGCCGGCCCAGAATGGCGCTGGCGTCGAGTTCCAGGTGCACTTCTTCGGCCAGTTCGCGCAGGGCCGCATGTTCTGGCGTTTCGCCGGCGTCGATGCGCCCGCCAGGCAGCGCCCATTGGCCGGCGTGCTGGCGCAGGTGGCTGGCGCGCCGGGTCAGCAGCAGGGCAGCCTGCGTGCTCCACACCGCAGGCTGCGGCAAACCCGGCAGGTCGGCGCCAAAGCCTTCGTCGGTAATGACCACAGCCACCGCCGCCGCATGGTGCAGGTCTGGCAGGTCGTGCCTTGCCGCCTGCACGCTGAAGCCGCGCAGCCGTGCCTCGATCTGCGTTCTGAGGGCAGCGTCGCGCCGCAGCGTGTGCTGGGGTTCGGTCACCACTGGTTGCGCAGTTCCCGCAGTTTGGCAAAGACCGTCCTGGCATCGGGCGCATCCGGCAGGTCGGAAAAGTTCTCGCGCAGCCTGGCGATGACGCCGGGGCTGTCCAGGCGCAAAAAGGTGTTGATCTGCTTTTCCTGCGCCAGCGTGGTGACAACCGAGGCCGCGGGGTCATGGCCTGCCACGCGGGGCAACAGGGCTTTTGCGGCGGCGTTGTCGGGTTCGCGGTCCAGGGTGAACTTCAGGTTGTTCTCCATGTAGTCGTGGCCGGCGTAGACCTGGGTGTTGTCGGGCAGCCGGGCCAGCTGCTCTGCAAAGGTGGTGTACAGCGCGTTGACGTCGCCGCCGTTGTGCACATTGCCGGCGCCCGCATTGAACAGCGTGTCCCCTGAAAACAAGGCCGGCTGCTCGGTGTGCGAGCGCAGGCAGATGTGGCACAGGGTGTGGCCCGGCGTGTCCAGGCATTCCAGCTCGACCGTCTTGCCGACCCTGATCACGTCGCCAGCCTGCACGCCCCGGTCAACCCCCGCAATGCGCCCGCCCGCCTTGTGGTGGGCGATCAGTCTGGCGCCGGTGGCCGCGATCACGGCCGCGTTGCCGCCGGTGTGGTCGTGGTGCTCGTGGGTGTTGAGAACCTGGGTGATCTGCCAGCCTTTGACCCTGGCGGTGGCCAGCGTTTTTTCATGGTCGAGCGGGTCGATGGCCAGCGCTTCGCCGGTTTCGGGGCAGGCAATCAGGTAGTTGAAGTTGCGGTAGGCGTTGCCGGTCCAGATGCGTTCGACAATCATCGCGGGCTCCAGTGACGTGTTGACAGACAGCCGGTCATTCTAGGGTGCCTGCCAGCAGCGGGTGGTGGCCACCCCCCGAGCGAAGAGGGGCGTTCAGACTGGTCGCTACCGCTCTGGCCCGCCCACGCCGTGCCCACGCCACGCCTCAGTTGTCCGGGATGCCGGCCGCAAACCAGGGCCCGGCAGCGCCCGCCGCGAAATTGCGGATCAGCAGTGTTGGCGTGGCACAGGGGTTGGGCAGCACGCCCGCCAGCGTGCCCTTGATCGCAAAGTTACCGCTCGCGTCCAGGTCTGCCGGCGTCGAGGTGAACTCTGTGGCGCCGCAAAACAGCGTGGCCACGACCTGGCGCGGAATGGCCGGCAAGCCGACGTTGTTGCCGCCGCCCAGCAGCAGGCCCTCGCCCCTGACCGAAATGCTGCCGTCGGGACGCACCACGCCCCTGAGCTTGCCAATGACCCACGGCCGCCCGCCCGGCGGGACGCCGCGCACGTCGTTGGGAACCGCCACACCGCCCGCAGACGCGAACGGCTGCGAGCCAATACCGCCATCGAATTCAAGCCGCCCGTCAGCGGCCATCGATGGCACAACACAGATTGCCGCAAATGCTCCAAGAGCCGCGGAGAGCAAGGCTTTCTTCATGGCAAACCTCCTGCACAAAATTGAGTGGACATTGCCGCGCAGCGCCACTGCGCGGAGGCTGGATCGGCGCGAACACTTCAGGCGAACCTGCCCGCCGAACCCGAAAGTTTAGGCAGTGGCTGCTGGCTGTCAATGCAGTGGCCGCGCCAAACCGGCGCCTGGGCCTGAATGTGGGATTTTGTTACGTGAATTACCTGCTGCCGCCATTGCGGCACCCGTTCGGGACCCTCTGCATAACTCTGGCGAGGCTGTCCACGGGCCGCAGGGAGTTATGCAGAGGGTCCTGGTGGCAGCCCCAGGCTGCGGCCTGCTTGCGTGCACAATGGCACCCCATGCTGATTCACCCTCAAATCAATCCCATTGCCCTGCAACTCGGCCCGCTGGGTATCCACTGGTACGGACTGACCTACCTGGCCGCTTTTGGCCTGTTCTTTTTTCTGGCGACACGGCGTTTGCGGCACCAGCCCTATGCGTCCATCACCGGGCCCGGGGCCTGGTCGCGCAAGGACATCGAAGATATTTTGTTTCTGGGCGTCATGGGCGTGGTGCTGGGTGGGCGGCTGGGCTATTGCCTGTTTTACAAGCCGGGCTATTACCTGGCCCATCCGCTGGAAATTCTGGCGGTCTGGCAGGGCGGCATGAGCTTTCATGGCGGCATGCTGGGCGTGCTGGCGTCGCAGCTGTGGTTTGCGCGCACGCGCCAGCGGCCCTGGCTGCAGGTGATGGACTTTATTGCCCCTTGTGTGCCGACCGGGCTGGCGGCCGGGCGGGTCGGCAATTTCATCAATGGCGAGCTGTGGGGACGCTTTAGCAGCCCCGACCTGCCGTGGGGCATGGTGTTTCCGGGCAGCGGTTCGATGCAGCCGCGCCACCCGTCGCAGGTCTACCAGTTCCTGATGGAAGGCCTGCTGCTGTTTGTGCTGCTCTGGCTGTACGCGCGCCAGCCGCGCAAGACCGGCCAGGTGTCGGGCGCGTTTCTGGTCGGTTACGGCGTGTTCCGGTTTATCGCCGAGTTTTTCCGCGAGCCGGATGATTTTCTCGGTGTGCTGGCGCTTGGCATGAGCATGGGGCAGTGGCTGTGCCTGCCCATGATTGCCGGTGGCATCTGGCTCTGGTTGTGGGCCAAAAACAGGCCCAGCCCTCACCAATAGGGCGCAAGCAGCTATTGAATCAATAGCGACTGATGCCTGGCGGGAGGCGGGCCTTGGCCTGCAGCCTGCGCGCCCCGGCTGTTGGGTGTGTTGGAGCTGGCAGGCCACGGCCAAGCCCTGTACGGGTTTTCACGGGTGAAACCACGGCTCCATTGGCTTGCCATGCAAACGCTGACTCTTCATAATTACGCATAATTATTTGAAATTACAGAACAGAAGGGCGTTACGTGTGGGCTGTCAAGCCCGCCTGAGGCGCTTTTCAACCGTGGTTTTAACGCTCCCTTCCAGAAAGTTCGTCAGATGCGCCTTGTCCAGAACTCGCTGCACCACGAAGTCGCCCAGACGCTGCGCGAGCAGATTTTTGCGGGCCAGTGGGCCCCCGGCAGCTTTCTGGACGAAGTCGCGCTGTGCGACAGCCTTGAAATTTCCCGCACACCGCTGCGCGAGGCGCTCAAGGTGCTGACGGCCGAGGGGCTGCTGCGCCACGAACCCCGGCGCGGCTGCTTTGTCAACGAAGTGACCGAGCAAGACCTTGACGAGATTTTTCCGGTGATTGCGCTGCTCGAAGGCCGCTGCGCCTTTGAGGCGGCCCGCAACGCCACCGATGCCGACCTTGCCGCGCTCGACACCCTGCACGAACGGCTGCAGCAACACGCGCAGGCCGGGCGCATCAACGACTACTACGCGACCAACTTTGCGATTCACGAAGCCATCATTACCCTGGCCAACAACCGCTGGCTGGCCCAGGCGATTGCCGACCTGCGCAAGATCCTCAAGCTGGCGCGGTTGCAGCAGCTGCATGCGCCGGGGCGGCTGGCGCAAAGCCTGAAAGAGCACCTGGCGGTGTACGCCGCGCTGCGGGCGCGCGACTCGGAAGGTGCCGACGCCGCCATGCGCACCCACCTGACACGCCAGCGCGAGGCCCTGCGTGAGCTGGCACGCAACCAGAAAAGCCGGTTGCTGGCATGAACACCCCCACCTGGATCAGCCGCAGCGTCTCCCGACTGCTGCCAGCCAGTCGCTCTGAAGAAAATACGCCTTCTGCCCATGCAGAACGGGCGCAGGCAGCTATCAAAAAAGGAGCAACTGTGGCAACTGCACCTTCCGCCACGCCGGCCAGTGGCAGTCCCCACTCGGACGTCCGCTCGATTCGCGAGCGCCTGCACGCCACGCTGCGCCAAAAAGACGAGGCCCTGTCACCGCGCATGCTGCGCCGCTGCCTGCACGAGTTGCAGGCCATCATTGACCAGCGCGTCAGCGAGGTCGAGGGCGGTCGCCGCGCCATGGCAGTGGCCGCCTGGTATGCCGGGGCCACCGTCACCCGCCGGCGCGACATGTGGCTGCTGATGAGCGAGCACTTCGTGGCCGATGCGCAAAAGGTCAAGGCCGCACAGGCCCAGTTTGCCGCCGCTGTGGGCACGCCCGACGAAGCCGTGGCCGAAGTACATTACCGGCGCGCCACCGTGTCGCCGCGCAGGCGGCTGCTGCAGCGCTTTAGCGCCTATCCCGGCGGAATCCAGTTTCTGGTGGATTTGCGCGCCGAGATGCAGCCCTCCTTGCGGCTCGACAAGCGGCTGATGGCGCTGGATGTCGAGATGGAGTACATGTTTTCCACCTGGTTTGACGTGGGCTTTCTTGATTTGCGCCGCATCAGCTGGGACTCGCCGGCGTCGCTGATTGAAAAGCTGATCAAGTACGAGGCGGTGCACGACATCAAGAGCTGGGCGGATGTGAAAAACCGGCTCGACAGCGACCGCCGCTGCTACGGGTTTTTTCACCCCAGCCTGCCGGGTGTGCCACTGATTTTTGTCGAGGTCGCGCTAGGCACCGACATTGCCAGCGACATCACGCCCCTGCTCGACGAGCTGGCGGCACCGTCAGACCTGAAAAAAGCCACCACCGCCATTTTTTACTCCATCAGCAACACCCAGGCGGGCTTGCGCGGCGTGAGTTTTGGCGATTCGCTGATCAAGCGGGTGGCTGAAACCCTCAATGAAGAGTTCCCCAAACTCAAGACCTTTGCCACGCTGTCGCCGATTCCGGGTTTTCGCGGCTGGCTGGCCAAAAACGCCGCCGCCATGCTCGAAAAGCTCAATGACAAAGACCGTGCCGCGCTGGGCCGTGCTGTCGGGTTTGAGCCACCGTCTGCCGGGCACCTGCTGACGGCGGCCGAAGGCGCCCTGGCCTTGCCTGAAAAATCACCGCTTCGCCTGATGCTGCTGCGCTGCGCCGCGCACTACCTGGGCCAGCCGGTTGATGACGCCAAGCCGCTGGACCCGGTGGCACGCTTTCATCTGGGCAATGGCGCCCGGGTCGAGCGGCTCAACTGGGCGGGCGACCCGTCGTCCAAGGGCTTCAAGCAGTCTTACGGCCTGATGGTCAATTACCTGTATGACCTCAAGCGCCTGGACAAACACCGCGCCTTGCTGGCGCAGGGGAAAATCCCGGTATCGGGCGCCGTGCAGGATTTGTACATTTGACGGCGTAGCCGTGGGCCCGCTTCAGGGCTGGCATTTTGATTTTTTTTGATTCCATAACGACAGGAGACAAGCATGACCTTTGACTTTGACACCAGCCCCTCGCGGCGCGCTGTAATGCGGGCCGCGGCGGCCGGACTGGCCACCCTGTCCTTCGGCAGCCAGGCCCAGTCGGCCTGGCCCAGCAAGCCGGTGTCGGTGGTGGTGCCGTTTCCGGCGGGGGGCGGTACCGATGCCTTTGCCCGGCCCCTGGCGGCCCAGTTTGCCAAGATGACCGGCAAGCCGCTGATCATTGACAACCGGGGTGGCGCGGGCGGCACCCTGGGCGCCAGCATTGCGGCCAAGGCCGCGCCCGACGGCTACACCCTCTTCATGGGCGCGGTGCACCACGCGATTGCGCCGTCGATGTACCCCAAGCTCGACTACGACATTGAAAAAGACTTTATTCCCCTGGCGCTGATGGCCAACGTGCCGCAGGTGCTGGTGGTCAACCCGCGCAATATTCCGGGCGACTTCAAGGCGTTTCTGGCGCAGGTGCGCAGCAAACCGGGCCGCCTCAACTACGGCTCGGCAGGCGCGGGCACCTCGCACCATCTGGCCGGTGAACTCTTCAAGCAGCAGACCCAGACCTTCATCACCCACATTCCCTCCCGCGGTGCCGGCCCGGCGCTGCAAGACCTGATTTCGGGCAACGTCGACATGATGTTTGACGGCCTCGGTTCGTCAGCTGCCCACATCAAGGGCGGCCGCATCAAGGCGCTGATGGTGTCGGGCCTGAAACGCAACCCGGCTTTTCCGGACGTGCCCTGTGCCGGTGAGCTGGGCCTGCCCGACTACACCGTGACAACCTGGTACGGCATGTGGACGCCCAAGGGAACACCGGCGGATGTGCAGGGCCGCATTGTGGAAGAGCTTCGCAGGGCAGCGGGTTCCGACGAGCTCAAGGCCATCTGGGCCAGCAACGGGGCCGAGTTTGGCAACCTGACACCGACCCAGTTCGGCGCCTTTGTGAGCGCAGAGGTCAAGCGCTGGGCCGCTGTGGTCAAGGCCTCGGGCGCCAGGCTGGAATGACCCACCGATGAGTGGTGTGGTTTCCCTCGCGACAGTGGGGCCGCTGGCGCAGGTCCGCATTTCGCATGCTGGCAAGTTCAATGCCATGTCACGCGCCATGTGGCGTGAGCTGCGGGCCATTTTTACCGCGCTGCAGCAAGACCCGGGCGTGCGCTGCGTGGTGCTATCGGGCGAGGGCGGCCACTTTTGCGCCGGCGGCGATATTTCTGAATACGCCGGGTTTCGCTTTGAAGAAAGCAGCCTGCGCGATTTTCATGAAAACGACGTGTGGGGCGGCCTGCAGGCCATGCTGGACTGCGACCTGCCCATCGTCGCGCAACTGCAGGGCAACTGCATGGGCGCCGGCCTGGAGATCGCCAGTTGCTGCGATGTGCGGCTGGCCAGCGACAGCGCCCGCTTTGGCGCACCGATTGCCCGGCTGGGCTTCCCGATGGCGCCGCGCGAGGCGGCGCTGGTGCTGGGGGCCGTGGGCGAGCTGACGGCCCGGGAAATGCTGCTGTCGGCTGCGGTGCTTGACGCCGCGCAGATGCTGCAGCGCGGCTTTCTCAACCAGGTGCTGCCAGCGGCTGAACTTGACGCTGCGGTACTGCAGTGCGCAGACCGAATCAGCGCACTGGCACCTCGGGCCGCACGCCTGAACAAACAGACATTCAGGGCTTTGGCCCAATCAATACGGGCGCAAACAGCTATTGATTTAGTAGCAACTGCCTACCACTACGCACCTGCTGCCGAGCACCGCGAGGGCGTGATGGCCTTCCTTGAAAAACGCCCACCGCAGTTTGGCGGCCTGGCCTGAATGCTTTCTTTTTTGAGTGACTGACCCATGAAAAACCACAACCTCTTTGCCGCGCTGCGCGCCGCGTTTCCCGCTGACCTGGATGCGGTGGCGGTAGAAACCGACAACGGCCTGCTGTATTCATGGCGCGACCTGGAGCGCGCCACCGCCATGCTGGCCAACCTGCTGCAATCCCTCGGGCTTCCTGCCGGTGCCCGGGTGGCCGTGCAGGTTGAAAAGTCCGTCGAGGCGCTGATGCTGTACCTGGCCACGCTGCGCGCAGGCTATGTTTTTTTGCCACTGAACACCGCCTACCAGAGCGCTGAAATCGAGTACTTTGTCGGCAATGCAGAGCCGGCCGTGGTGGTCTGCAGCCGCAAAAACTTTGGCTGGGTCAGCAAAATCGCCTTCAAGGCGGGCACGCAAAACGTCTTCACGCTCGATGACGACCGCACCGGCTCGCTGCTGGAGCGCGCCGCGCATTGCAGCGACCAGCACGCCAGCGCCGTCGTTCAGGCCGACGACCTGGCCGCCATTTTGTACACCAGCGGCACCACCGGCCGCAGCAAGGGCGCGATGCTGTCGCACGGCAATATGCTGAGCAACGCGCTGGTGCTCAAGGACTACTGGGGCTGGCGAAAGCCCGAAGACGGCGGCGATGTGCTGATCCATGCCCTGCCGATTTTTCATGTGCACGGCCTGTTTGTGGCGATTCACGGGGCGCTCATCAACGGCAGCAAGATGATCTGGCTGGCCAGGTTTGACCCGAAGCTGGTGGTGAAAAAACTGCCCGAGGCCACGGTCTTCATGGGCGTGCCGACGCTGTACGTGCGCCTGCTGGCCGAGTCCGGCCTGAGCCGCGAGGCCTGCCGCAACATGCGCCTGTTTGTGGCGGGCTCGGCGCCCTTGCTGATTGAAACCTTCAACGACTGGCAGACGCGCACCGGCCACACCATTCTGGAGCGCTACGGCATGAGCGAGACCGCCATGCTCACGTCCAACCCTTACCAGGGCGGTGAACGCCGTGGCGGCACGGTCGGCTTTGCCTTGCCCGGTGTGAGCCTGCGGGTGCAGGACGACGAAGGACAAGCGCTGCCGTCTGGCGAGATTGGCGGCATTCAGGTCAGGGGACCGAACATCTTCAAGGGCTACTGGCGCATGCCTGAAAAAACAGCCGAAGAGTTCACCGCCGACGGCTACTTCAAGACCGGTGATGTGGGCAAGATCGACGAACACGGCTACATCACCATTGTGGGCCGCAGCAAAGACCTGATCATCAGCGGCGGCTACAACGTCTACCCGGCTGAAATTGAAGGCTATATCAACGACCTGCCCGGTGTGGCCGAGAGCGCGCTGATCGGCGTGCCGCACCCTGACTTTGGCGAGGTGGGCGTGGCGGTGGTGATTGCCAGGGCGGGTGTGTCCCTCCAGCCGGAAGCGATCATTGGCGCACTCAAGTCAAAGCTCGCCAACTTCAAAATCCCCAAACAATGCTTTGTGGTGCCAGAGCTGCCGCGTAACACCATGGGCAAGGTGCAGAAGAACCTGCTGCGCGATCAGCACAAAAACCTTTTTGCCGCACGCTGACGCACCCCGCAGCCATCTTTGGCCCGCCAGCAGCCGGTGGGCCAACGCCGTGCGGTTTTGGTTGACGCATGATCCCATTCATCAGCAACAGGCCAAACGATGCTGATATGTAACCAAGACAGGGTTGGCAGCCGTTTTTGATCTGTATTGGTGGCATGTTGGTGGCAAATCGTGACAACACTTTTTGCGAAGCACTGTCTAAACTATTGCCATGACTGAATTTGAACTGAAGTTTGAAATTCCGCCAGCCCAGCTCAAAAGCGTTGCGGTTGCTGTACTGGCGGGCAAAGCCGATCGGCAGCGACTTCAGGCCAGCTACTTCGATACGCCCGATGGCGCGTTGGCCTTGCACGGCATTGTGGTGCGCCTGCGCAAGGAAGGCCGGCGCTGGGTGCAGACGGCCAAGGGCCCCACTGGCGACTTGCTGGAGCGGCTGGAACACAACGCAGTTCTGCCATCCCGGTCTGCAGGCATGCTGCCCCTGCTTGATTTGTCGCGCCATCGGGGTACACCTGTTGGCAAGGCCATTGACAAGGCATTGGGGCGCAAGGCCCAAGACAGCTATCCCGGACTGGACCTGCTCTACGCCACCGACGTACAACGGATCACGCGGCGCGTGGCCTGCGGCGGTTCAGTGATTGAAGTTGCGCTGGACCAGGGCCGCGTTTTTGCCGATGGCCATTCGCAATCCATTTGCGAACTTGAAGTTGAACTCAAGGAGGGAACGCCTCTGGATGCCGTGGCGCTGGCGCGTCAGTGGTGTGCAGCGCATGGGCTGTGGATGAGTACGGTGGCCAAATCCATGAAAGGCCAGCGCCTGCGCAGCGCGGTGCCTTTCGGTGCCGCCATATCCGCTGTGGCGCCCAAGTTTGCACGGCATGCCTCCCGGCATGAAATGCTCATGGCCGTGGTGCAGACATGCCTGAACCAGATACTGCCCAATATGAGCGAGCTGGCTGGCGGCAGCAACCATCCCGATCACATTCACCAGCTGCGGGTTGGCCTGCGCAGGCTGCGCACGGCCTTGCGTGAACTGGGCGGTTTCACCGATGCCATAGACCCGGCATGGGAAGCGGCACTGGTTTGCGCCTTCAGGGCTTTGGGCCGCCACCGCGACCATAGCCACCTGGCGTTTGTGCTGCAGCCCAAGCTGCTGGCAGCCGGTGGCCCCGACATACGCTTTGACGCGGCCAGCAGCGCTGTTCCTGACCCTGGCGAAACGGTTCGTGCCCCGGATTTTCAGGACGCATTGCTTGGCCTGCTGGGCTTGGTGCACAGCGACCCGCCCAAAACAGCCGACACACCCGAGGCTTTGAAAAAAACGATTTCACTGCGCCTTGACAAACTGCATTCGCGTGCGCTGCGCGACGGCAAAAAGTTTCTTGTGCTGGATGAAGCGCACCAGCACAGCGTGCGCAAACGCCTGAAGCGGCTGCGCTATCTGCTGGAGTTTGCTGCGCCCCTTTTTGCCGCCCGCAAGGCTGGCCGCATGACGGCCCAGCTCAAACCTGTGCAGGATGCGCTGGGTTTGTACAACGATGAGTTGATGGCTTTGCAAGCGTGGCGCGCTTTGGCCGGGGATCAGCCCGGGGCCTGGTTTGGTGTTGGCTGGTTGAGCGCACGCCGGCAGCCCAACGCCAGGCGCTGCCTGAAGGAGATCAAGGCCTTTGCAGAGCTCAAACCGTTTTGGCGTGGGTGATTGAAGCAGTCTGGCAGAGGGGTAAAACAGGTCAAACGCTACGAAATTAGTAGCTGCTTGCGCCCGTATTCATTGGGCTAAACACCTTTTTTTTAAAAACCAGCACGGTAACCGGCGAGTGCGCCAGCACCAGCAACTGGGCGTCCGTGAGCGCCGCGAGGGCAATCCCCGAGGTGACAGTTTTTTGGACAAGGCTGATCCGTCGGTGGCAATCAGGTTGCGCTGGCACAGCGTGGACTCCCTCGGTGCTTGATGGGCGAACCTTGCGCTTTTTCCCGCCGCAAACCCGGCGCGGGCTGTTCAGGCTTGGCGCGGTGTCACGGTGGCCAGCAGAACGCCCACCAGGGCAATGGCAAAAGCGCTGACCTGGGTGCTGTTCAGGGTTTCGCCCAGCACCAGCACGCCGACCGCCGCCGCGCTGATGGGCAGCATGACGGTAAACACCCCGGCCTGGTTGGCCGGAATGGTTTTGAGGCCGGTCATCCAGAGCCAGACGGTCCAGACGCTGGCGGCCAGCGAATAAAACAGCAGCAGCCACCAGCTTGCAGGGGCGACCGAGCGGAAGTCAAAGCCCCAGGCCATCCACAGGCCGAAAGGCGTGACCAGCGCAAAGCCCCAGAGGTTGATGAGGGCGGTGATGCGCTTGGGGCTGAGCACGCCGGTGAGCTTTTTGCCAATCACGGCGTAAGAGGCCTCGCACAGCACGGCGCCTACCAGCAGCAAATTGCCCAGCCAGGCGCGGCTAGAAGTCAAATCCGGCTCTGGCCCAGTAAGGACGGGCGCGACCAGCTCATTTTTTGATAGCGAAACCAGGCCAATCCCCAGCACTGCGCAGGCCACCGCGCACCACACCCGGGCACTGACGCGTTCGCGCAGAAAGAGCCAGCTCATGACCGCCACCGTGGCCGGAATCGACGCCATGATGACGCCTGCCGCCACCGCGCTGGTCAGGCTCACGCCGAACAGCATGCAGATTGAAAACAGGAAATTGCCCAGAAAGGACTCCAGAAACAGCAGTTGCCGGGTCTGAGGGGTCAGCGGTGCTTCAGTAGCTGGTTTTTTCAGCCAGTGCAGCATGGCCAGCCCGCCTATGCCAAAGCGCAGCCAGGCCAGCAAGAACACTGGCAGGGCGGCCACCAGCGGCTTGGACAGGGCCACATAGCTGCCTACCAGCGCCATGCTGAGCGCCAGGCAGCTGCAGGCCACCCAGCCAGAGACTGTGGGGGAGTGGGAAAGGGAGCGGTGTGGCATGTAGGTGGGTCCGGTGGAGGGCAGTGGCGACAACCGTGACCCGAAAGGGCCCGCTGGCACGGCAGACAGGGCCAGCCCCGGGAAACGATTGGATTTTGGGCGAGTCGTGAAAGTGGACCCTGCCACAAGGTGCGGCTTGGGTTATCTTCAAACCCAGTTTACTGGAAGGAATTTTGTCATGAGCATGGGCCACTTCGCATACGCCAACAACACCGTGTGCTTTCTTGCTGCGCCGCCGCTGCAGTCGCAGCCTTTCGCCGTGGCGGGCGTCCCCTTTGACGGGGCGGTGACCAACCGGCCGGGTGCGCGCTTTGGCCCACAGGAAATCCGCCGCGCCAGCCTGATGCTGTGCGACGGCATACATCCGCATTTCAATGTGTCGCCGCTCGGCCAGCTGGGTGACGCCGGTGATATGCGCCTGCCCAATGCCTCGCCGCTGACCGAGGTGCGCCAGCACATCGAACAGCAGGCGGCGGCGCTGATGGCCAAACACCACTGCGTGTTTTTGGGCGGCGACCATTCGGTTACCTTGCCGTTGCTGCGCGCGGCGCGCCAGCGCCACGGCCGATTGGCGCTGATTCATTTTGACGCGCATTGCGACACCTGGACCGACCACTTTGGCGAGCCCAGCGGCCACGGCACCTGGACTTACGAAGCGATTCAGGAGGGTCTGGTTGACGCGCAGAAAACCGTGCAGATCGGCCTGCGCTCGAGCGGCGAGCGTGCCGCCAGAGAGTATGTGCGCGACCAGGGCGGAGAAATCTACACCGCCCGCAGCCTGCGCGGCAAAGACGGCGCGGGCCTTGCCGGGGTGATTTCAGACATCCGCCAGCGCATCGGCAACACGCCGTGCTACCTGAGCCTGGACATCGACTGCCTGGACCCGGCGTTTGCGCCCGGCACCGGAACACCCGAAGTGGGCGGCATGACCAGCGCGCAGGTGCTGACGCTGCTGGAAGAACTGGCGCCCCTCAACTTTGTCGGGATGGACTGCATGGAAGTGGCGCCTGCCTACGACCACGCCGAACTCACCACCAACGCTGCTGCCAGCCTGGTGTGGACCTACCTGTGCGGCCAGGTGGCCAAACACCTTACGCAGCACACCGCTGCAGGAGCCTGAAGCATGTTGCTCACGTCTGACACACAACTCAACCGCAGCAGCTATTACGAGCACAGTACCCAGCGCGGTGAAGCCTTGCCGCCGCTGCAGGGCCAGATCGACACCGATGTGGTGGTGGTGGGGGCTGGTTTTGCCGGGCTTTCGGCCGCGCTGGAACTGGCCGACAGGGGCTTGCGCGTGGTGGTGCTGGAGGCCGACCGGATTTGCAGCGGGGCTTCGGGCCGCAACGGTGGGCAGGCCATCGTGGGCTACGCCAGCGGGCAGGGTCCTTTTGAAAAGCAGCTGGGCCCCGAGCTGGCCCGGCAGGCCTGGGCCATGTCGCTGGAGGCAATTGAGCTGCTGGACGAGCGCATCGCCACTTATGGCATTGAATGCGACCGCGTGAAATCGTATTTGACGGTGGCCGATTCAGAGCGCAAGGCGGGCGCGCTGGCCGCTGAGGTGGAAGCGCTGGAGCGTGACTACGGCTTCAGGAGCGAGCTGGCCATGGGCGCCGATGTGGCGCGTTTTATCGACAGCCCGCGCTACTGCGCGGCGGCCCATGAAACCACCTCTGGCCATTTGCACCCGCTGAAATATGGCCTGGGGCTGGCGGCAGCGGCACGCGCCAAAGGGGTGCAGATTTTTGAGCAATCGCCCGTCACTGCGCTCGGGCGCGGGCCCGTGGTGGAGGCCAGAACCGCCCAGGGCCTGGTGCGTGCCGGCTTTGCGGTGCTGGCGGGCAATTACACCCTGGGCGAGTACGGTCCCAAGGTGGCGCCTGAAATTGCGGCGCGCATCATGCCGGTGGGCACCTACATGATCGCCACGGCGCCCATAGACGCTGCGCTGCGCGCCCAGCTGATTCCGGGCAATGCCGCAGTCTGCGACAACAACTTTGTGCTCGACTATTTCCGTTTCAGTGCCGACCACCGCCTGCTGTTTGGTGGCCGCGTCAGCTACACCACCGTGACACCGCCGAATCTGAAGGACACCATGCGCAAGCGCCTGCTGGCCGTGTTTCCGGTGCTGCACAAGGTGCCGGTAGATTTTGTCTGGGGCGGTTTTGTGGACATCAGCATGAACCGGGCGCCAGACTTTGGCCGGCTCGAAGGCAAGGACAGCAATGTGTACTACCTGCAGGGCTTTAGTGGCCACGGTGTGGCCGCGACCGGACTGGGCGGGCGCCTGGTGGCAGAAGCCATTGCCGGTCAGGCCGGCCGCTTTGATGTCTTTGCGCGCATGAAGCACCTGCCGTTTCCGGGCGGACGCTGGCTGCGCATGCCCAGCTTGTTGCTGGGGACGGCCTACCACCGTTTGCGAGATCTGGTCTAGAGGCTCAGGTCAGTCGGCTGCCCTGGTCTGGGCGGGTGCAGCGGCTTTCCAGCGCTGGATGTCCTCCTGGATCAGCCGCGCCAGCAGGGGCGCGCCCTGGCGAATTTCAGTCAGCGGCGCATAGCCATAACCAATGATCAGTCCGCGCGCATCGCGCCGCTTCAGGCAGTAGCCTGACAAGGGGCGAACCATCAGGCCATGCTCGGCAATACGCCGTGCCAGCGCCTGGTCGTCCAGGGTGTGGGGCAGGCGCACGCACAGGTGCAGGCCCTGTTCGGCGCCCGAGATGGCCGCATGCTCGCCCAGACAGGGCTTGAGCCCGTCGAGCAGGCTCTGCCGCCGCTGCGCATAGCTGACCCGCGACTTGCGCAGGGCCGCTGCAAAGTGTCCCATTTCAATGAATTCAGCAAGGGCCGCTTGCAGGGGCATCTGGCCAGGGCGGTTGAGGTCATAGTGGGCGCGGCGAAAAGACGCGATCAAGGTTTTGGGCACCACCAGATAGCCCAGCTTCAGGCCCGGGTACAGCACCTTGGAGAACGTGCCCATATAGAGCACGCGGTCGTCCCGGTCCAGCCCTTCAAGCGACGACACGGGCGGTCCGCTGAAGCGGAATTCGCTGTCGTAGTCATCCTCCAGAATCCAGGCGCTGTGGCGGCGTGCGGTGGCCAGCAGTTGCTGGCGCCGCGCCAGCGACATCACGGCGCCCGTGGGGTACTGGTGCGAGGGCGTGACATAAATCAGCCGGGGGGGCGCGGATTCGTCGGCGGCGGTGGGTGCAATGCCTTCGGCGTCGACCGCCACCGGATGCAGCTGCAGGCCGCTGGCGGTCAGTGCCTTGATCGCGCCCCAATAGGCCGGGTCTTCAATCCATGCCGTGTCGCCGTGGTCGGCCAGCAAGTGCGCGCACAGGGCAATCGACTGCTGCGTGCCGGCGGTAATGATGACCTGGTCGGCGTCAAGCTGAACACTGCGAAAGACCCGCAGATAGCCGGCCACCGCGCGGCGCAGCGGGGCGTAGCCGCCGGCGTAGCTGTAGTCCAGCATGTCGGGGTAGCTCATGCGCCAGTGCTTGTTTTGAAGCCGCTGCCACAGGGCCACCGGAAACGCGCTGAAGTCGGGAATACCGGTGGTAAACGGCTGCACTTCGAGCTGGTCGGCGGTGTAGTTGCTGGTCAGGCTCTGGCCGCGTTTTGACAGGTGTGGCGCTTGTGTCGCCAGGCAGGAACGCTGTTTGGCCACGGCCCTGGGAACGCTGTCGCTGACGTAGGTTCCGCTGCCCACATGGCTGACCAGATAGCCTTCGACGGTCAGCTGGTTCAAGGCGGCAATCACGGTGTTGCGCGACAAGCCAAGGTCTTCGGCGAGATCGCGGCTGGACGCCAGCCGCTCATCGGCCTGCAGGTGCCCGTCGAGCATGGCGCGGCGCAGTGCTTCGTACAGCTGGCGGTGCAGCGGAAGTTCATGGTTGCCGCGCAGGCGGGACATTTCAGCGATTAAAAACTCGGACAGCATAAAAAGGCTTTCGGGCCGGGGAGGGCGCGCCAGGAAGTTGGCGCGATTGTTGCAATGCAGTAAAAGTGGCACTAGCTCGGAGTGCCAAATGGCTCCAGTCCGGAACCAATTGTCCCGCAGAATAACACCCATAAGATCGCCAGAGCAAGACAAGCTCACTCAAAAAAAGCGCCTATGTTGACTCCTGAAAATAAAACGGCTCACGCCCTGGTTTGGCTCCCTGTTGATCACCGCTCCCTCGGGGAAGACGGTGACCGCATGCCCTATCTGGTGCTTGGTGACAAATACGCCCGGGCCATCAAAACCGGCGCTGCTGCCCAACCCGTGCTGTTCCCGCTGGCCGATGCGGCCCAGATTCCGGCACTGCTCGATCTGGTGGACGGTGTCATGCTGACGGGTTCGGCATCGAATGTGCACCCCTCCCATTTTGACCAGGACGTCGAAGACATCACCCTGCCGCTGGACCCGCAGCGCGATGCCATCACGCTGGCGCTGGTCAAGGCCTGTCTGGCCGCTGAGGTGCCACTGCTGGGGATCTGCCGCGGCTTTCAGGAAATCAACGTCGCGCTCGGCGGTTCGCTTGAGCAGACCGTGCATGCCCGGGCCGGGCACCTGGACCATCGCGCACCCGAGGGAATCAACATCAACGACGCCTACGGCCCGGTGCACGAGGTTGAATTCGCTGCCGATTCCGCCTTCGCAAAGTGGGCGGGTGGCACCACGCAGCGCGTGAATTCCCTGCATGGCCAGGGGATTGCCCGGCTTGCGGCAGGCCTGCGCGCCGTTGGGCATGCCCCGGACGGGCTGGTCGAAGCGGTGGAGATAGAAGGCGCAAAAACCTTTGCCTGTGCGGTGCAGTGGCACCCCGAGTGGCGTCTGGGAGAAAACCCGTTTTACAGTGCCATTTTTACGGCATTTGGCGACGCTTGCCGACGCCGTTTTGCGGCCCGACAACCTAAATAACCAGTGGCTGCCTGAAACCTTTCAGGCACCGCACCGACAACCGATTTACAGAAAACCGACAGCAGTCGATAACCGGAGAGCCCAATGAGCGCCAGCCAAAAAGTATCTACATTCACCGACCTTGAAAACTGGTTGAACGAACGAAAAGTCACTGAAGTGGAGTGCCTTGTCCCCGACCTGACGGGCGTGGCACGCGGCAAGATTCTGCCGCGTGGAAAATTCACCGAAGACCGTGGCATGCGCTTGCCCGAAGCCGTGGTGGCCATGGGGGTGACCGGTGAGTTCCCTGAAGAAGGGCCTTACTACGATGTCATCAGCCCCAACGACCGTGACATGCATTTGCAGCCTGATCCTTCCACGGTTCGCATTGTTCCCTGGGCCACCGACCCGACGGCCCAGGTGATTCATGACTGCTTTGACCCCAGTGGCAAGCTCATTCCTTTTGCACCGCGCAGCGTGCTGCGCCGGGTCTGCGACCTTTATGCCGCAGAAGGCCTGTCGCCGGTGGTGGCGCCCGAGCTCGAGTTTTATCTGGTGGCCCGCAACACCGACCCCAACACCTTGCTGCGTCCGCCGATTGGACGCAGTGGCCGCGCCGAAACTTCCCGCCAGGCCTACAGCATTGACGCGGTCAATGAGTTCGATCCCTTGTTCGAGGAAATCTATGACTACTGCGACAAGATGGAGCTCAATGTCGACACGCTGATTCACGAGGTGGGCGCGGGCCAGATGGAGATCAACTTCTTTCATGCCCACCCGCTCGGGCTGGCCGATGAGGTGTTTTTCTTCAAGCGCACCGTCCGCGAGTCGGCACTGCGCCACGACATGTACGCCACCTTCATGGCCAAGCCTATTGCCGGTGAACCGGGCAGCGCGATGCATGTCCACCAGAGCATCCTGAACACGGCGACAGGTAAAAACATTTTCAGCAACGAAGACGGTACGGCTTCAGAAGCGTTCTATCACTACATTGGCGGCCTGCAGCGCTATATTCCTGCGGCGATGGCGCTGGTCGCACCGTATGTGAACAGCTACCGCCGCCTGTCGCGCGACACGGCAGCACCCATCAATATTGAGTGGGGCCATGACAACCGGACGGTGGGCATCCGTTCGCCGATTGCCTCACCAGAGGCGCGCCGGATTGAAAACCGCGTGATCGGGGCTGACGCCAACCCGTATGTGGCACTGGCGATGACGCTGGCCTGCGGTTACCTTGGCATCAAAAACAAGATCAAACCGAAGCCCGAGATGATGGGCGATGCCTACAAGTCTGCCTATTCGCTGCCGCGCAGCCTGGGCGAGGCGCTGGACTGGTTGCGCCGCGAATCCGACCTCCATGAAGTGCTGGGCCGCGAATTTGTCACGGTCTACTCTGAAATCAAGGAGCTTGAGTTTGCCGAATTCATGAAGGTTATTTCGCCGTGGGAGCGTGAGCACTTGTTGCTGCATGTCTGACCGGACGCTGCCCGTGGGCACTGCGGTCAGTGCTGTCCGGGCAGTCGCTTCCTCCCTTCGTTTCCCTAACCAATGAGTCAAGCCATGTCAAACGTGATAGATACCGAACGCATCCAGGCGCTCGACAGTGCCCACTACCTGCATCCGTTCACTGATTTCAAGGATCTGGCGGGCCGGGGCGCCCGCATCATGACGCGAGCCGAAGGCATTTACGTCTGGGACTCAGAAGGCAACCGCATCCTCGACGGCATGAGTGGCTTGTGGTGTGTCAATGTGGGTTACGGCCGCAAGGAGCTTGCCGATGCGGCGCACCATCAGATGATGACGCTGCCTTACTACAACAGCTTTTTTCAAACCACCAATGTGCCGGCGGTCGAGCTGGCCGCCACGCTGGCGCGACTGGCTCCCAAGGCGGGGGACCGCAGTTTCAACCATGTTTTCTATTCGTCCAGCGGCAGTGAAAGCAATGACTCCAATGTGCGCATGGTGCGCCGCTATTGGGACTTGCTGGGCCAACCGCAGCGCAAGACCATCATTGGACGCATCAATGGCTACCACGGCAGCACCATGGCCGGAGCGTCTCTGGGCGGCATGAGCGGCATGCATGCGCAGGGCGACCTGCCGCTGCCCAATATGACGCACATTGGCCAGCCCTACTTTTTTGAAAATGGCCTGCCCGGCGAGTCCGAGGCTGAATTCGGCATCCGCGCAGCCGGCTGGCTGGAGGAAAAAATCCTTGAACTTGGCGCCGACAAGGTGGCCGCATTCATTGCCGAACCGCTGCAGGGTGCGGGCGGCGTGATCATTCCGCCGAGCACCTAT
>JANNXF010000074.1:0-10201 GCA_031409395.1 Polaromonas sp. | reverse complement strand
GTTGAGGGCGCTGTGGGGTTCGGTGTTGAAAAACAAGGGCTGGCCTGACAAAACGGTCCGCCTGGGCAGGCGTTGAAAAGGGCAGGCCATGCAGCCGCTGCGCACGCGCCCCCTGGGCAAAGTGTGCGCTATTTAGCGCCGCAGGGCACTGGCCACCCGGCGCAACCGGCTGTCAGTGCGTTCCCACAAGGCGCGTGACCCCAGCGTGGCGATGCACGGCTGGCGCAGGATTTTTTCAGCGGCAGCGCGGCACCCGGGCGCTTCGCTTTTATCATCGGGTGATTGCAACCCACCCCAAGGACCCCATGCCCACTTACCACGTCGAAATGATGGCCGGCCGCACCCTCGAACAAAAGAAAAAGCTGGTCGAAGCGATTACCCGCGTCAGCGTCGAGATTCTGGGCGGCCAGGCCGATTCGGTGGACATCATCATCACCGACATCCAGCGCGAGAACTGGGCCACCGGCGGCAAGCTCTGGTCCGAGCCGCGCGAGTAGTTTTCAGCCTGCGCCCAGGAACCACACCATGTGCCAACTGCTGGGCATGAACTGCAACGCCCCGACCGATGTGACCTTCAGTTTTCGGGGTTTCGCCCAGCGCGGCGGGCACACCGACCACCACGCCGACGGCTGGGGCATTGCTTTTTTTGAGGGCGGCGAAGGCGCGAGTGGCGACAAGGGCCTGCGCCATTTTGTCGACCACCTGCCGGCCAGCCAGTCCCCGGTGGCCGAGCTGATCAGCCACTACCCGATCAAAAGCTGCAACGTGATTGCGCACATCCGCAAGGCCACCCAGGGCCGGGTGGCGCTGGAAAACTGCCACCCATTTGTGCGCGAGCTGTGGGGCCGCTACTGGGTTTTTGCCCACAACGGCACCCTGACTGATTTTGCGCCGCGCCTGCACAGCAGCTTCAAGCCGGTGGGCGGCACCGACAGCGAACTGGCGTTTTGCTGGATCATGCAGGAGCTGGCCAAGTCCCACGCCGATGTGCCCAGCGTGCAGGAGCTGAGCATCACCCTGCGCGAACTGGCGGCGCAGATCAGGCCGCACGGCACCTTCAATTTCTTGCTGAGCAACGGCCAGGCGCTGTGGGCCCATGCGTCCACCGCGCTGTGCTACACCGAGCGCCGCCACCCGTTTGCCCACGCCACCCTGAGCGACGAAGATGTCAGCGTCAATTTTGCCGACCACACCGAGCCGAGTGACCGCATCGCCGTGGTGGTGACCGCACCGCTGACCACCAACGAAACCTGGACGGCGTTTGCGCCTGGCGAACTCAAGGTGTTTGTCGACGGCGCGCTGGTCGAGACCTGAGAGGCCGGGGCTGGCCTCAGGCTTTCAGGGCCGCTTCCAGCGCGTCAATGAACATGGCCGCCACATCAAAGCCGGTCTGGTCAAAAATCTCCTGAAAGCAGGTCGGGCTGGTCACGTTGATCTCGGTCACGCAGTCGCCAATCACGTCTATGCCGGCCAGCAGCAGGCCGCGTGCCGCCAGCACCGGGCCAATCGCGTCGGCAATTTCACGGTCGCGCGCAGACAGCGGCTGGGCCACGCCCAGGCCGCCCGCGGCCAGGTTGCCGCGCACCTCGCCGCCCTGCGGAATGCGCGCCAGGCTGTGCGGCACCGGTTGGCCGCCAATCACCAGCACGCGCTTGTCGCCCTGGGCGATTTCGGGCAAGAACTTCTGCACCATCACGCTCTCGGCACCGTCCTTGTTCAGCGTTTCAATGATGCTGCCCAGGTTCAGGCCATCGTCCTTGACGCGAAAAATGCCCATGCCGCCCATGCCGTCGAGCGGCTTGAGGATGATGTCGCGGTGCTCGGCATGAAAGCGCCGGATGTCGCTGGCGTCGCGGGTCACCAGGGTCGGGCCGATGAACTGCGGGAACTCCATGATGGCGAGTTTTTCGGGGTGGTCGCGCAGCGCCCGGGGTTTGTTGAAGACCCGGGCGCCTTCGCGCTCGGCTTGCTCCAGCAGGTGCGTGCTGTAGAAAAACTCGCTGTCAAAAGGCGGGTCTTTGCGCATCACCACGCAGCCAAAATCCCGCAAGGCCTGCGGCCTTTCGTCGGGGTACTGCTGCTTTGCGGCAAACCAGTCGGTGGCGTCACCGGTGAGCGTGATGTCGCGCACAAACGCCGTCACGGGCGTGGCCCCCGCGCTGCCGCGCTGCCACATGATGTCTTTGGGCTCGCAGGCGCTCAGGGTGTGGCCGCGCCGCTGGGCTTCGCGCATCATGGCAAAGGTGGTGTCCTTGTAGATCTTGAAGGACTCCAGCGGGTCGGCAATGAAAAGAATGTGCATGGTGGTTTTGAATGGAGCAAGAGGGCAAGGCGCTTAGAACCGCGGCTGCCTGTATTGTTGTACAAACAGCGCCAGCGCGCCGGCCAGCACGCCCCAGAAGGCCGAACCCACCCCGGCAATGACCACCCCCGACAGCGTGACCAGAAAGGTGATGAGCGCCGCCTCGCGGTGAGATTCATCTTTGACCGCCGCCGCCAGGCCGCTGCCAATGGTGCCCAGCAGCGCCAGCCCGGCAATCGCCACCACCAGCTCTTTGGGGAAAGCCGTCAGCAGCCCGGTCACGGTGGCGCCAAAAATACCGATGACGATGTAGATCAGCCCGCAGGACACCGCCGCGGTGTAGCGCTTGCGCGGGTCTTCGTGGGCCTCGCTGCCCATGCAGATGGCGGCGGTGATCGCGCTGAAATTGAGCGCAAACGCGCCAAACGGCGCCAGCAGCAAGGTCGCCAGCCCGGTCAGCGTGATGACTTTTGACACCGGAATGCCGCCGTCGGCGCTGTCAGGGCCGTAGCCGGCGGCGCGAATCGCCGCCACACCCGGCAGGTTTTGCGAGGCCATGGTCACCACAAACAGCGGCAGCGCCAGGCTGATGATGGCCGCCAGCGTGAATTGCGGCACCACCAGCACCGGCTTTGTGACCTCAAATACGACTGCAGCCCAATTGAACTGGGCGCGAGCAGCTACAAAAATAATAGCGCCCAGCAGCGTCAGCACCACCGCGAAGCGCGGCATCAGGCGCTTGCCCAGCAGGTAGATGAGCAGCATCAGCAGCACCAGCGGCAAGGCGGTTTGCGCCGCTGCAAACGCCTGCAGGCCAAAGCGCGCCAGCACACCGGCCAGCAGCGCCGACGCCAGGGCCATGGGAATGCGGTTCATGAGGTGTTCAAACCAGCCGGTGACGCCAAACAACGTGATCAGCGCGGCACTGACCATGAAGGCGCCGACCGCCTGCTCCATCGAAAACCCGCCCGCCAGCCCGGCCGTGGCCAGCACCGCAGCGCCGGGCGTCGACCAGGCCACCATCACCGGCTTTTTCAGCCAGAGCGACGGAATCACGGTGCACAAGCCCATGCCCAGGCCCAGCGCCCACATCCACGAAGCCGTCTGGGCCGGGGTGGCATTGAAGGCCTGCGCCGCCTGAAACACGATGGCGACCGAACTGGTAAAACCCACCAGCACCGCCACAAAGCCGGCGGTGAAGGCGGCCAGATTGAGGTCTTTGAAAAAAGGCATTGGCTGATTCTGGCAGGGTTGGGCGCTGCCAGCCCTGGCGCTTCAAATCTCGATCTTGCTGCCCAGCTCGACGACCGCGTTGTTGGGCAGGTTCAGGAAATAAGCCGCGCCGCTGGCGTTGTGGTGCATTTGGGCAAACAGCTTTTCACGCCAGGGCGCCATGCCGCCGCCCATGGTCGGGATCACGGTGTCGCGCGACAGGAAGTAGCTGGTGGTCATGGGTTCCAGCTCGCAGCCGCGGCCGCGAATGTGCTCGAGCGCGCGCGGCAGGTCGCGGTCATTCTTGAAGCCGTAATGCACCATGACCTGCCAGCAGTCGTGGCCCAGTGACTCAATTTCAATGCGCTTGTTCATGCCGATCCAGGGCACCTCGTGGTTGCTCACGGTGACAAACAGGTTTTGCTCGTGCAGCACCTTGTTGTGCTTGAGGTTGTGCAGCAGCGCGTTGGGCACGGTGCCAGCCTCGGCGGTCAAAAAGACGGCGGTGCCCTCTACCCGCGCTGGCGGGCTGACGAACACGGCGTCCAGAAAGCTGGGCAGGTCAATCGCGTCGGCACGCAGCTTTTCATTGAGCATGTGACGGCCTTCTTTCCAGGTCATCATCAGCGTGAACACAATGCCGCCAATCACCAGCGGGAACCAGCCGCCGGCAAACAGCTTCATGAGGTTGGAGGCAAAAAACGCGAAGTCGACCACAAAGAACACGCCGGTGGCGGCAATGCACAGGCTCAGCGGGTATTTCCAGCGGTAACGAATCACATAAAACGTCAGGATGGTGGTGATCAGCATGTCGGTGCACACCGCAATGCCGTAGGCCGCCGCCAGGTTGCTGGACGAGCGGAACATGACCACGGCCAGCACGATGGTGATGAACAGGCCCCAGTTGATGAAGGGCATGTAGATTTGCCCGGTGTCGCGCACGCTGGTGTGCTGGATGTTCAGGCGCGGCAGATAGCCCATCTGGATGGCCTGCTTGGTGACGCTGAAGGCGCCGGTGATCAGCGCCTGCGAGGCAATCACGGTGGCCAGCGTGGCCAGGCCCACCAGCGGCAGCAGCGCCCATTCAGGCGCCATCAGGTAAAACGGGTTTTTCACCGCCGCCGGGTTGTTCAGCAGCAGCGCGCCCTGGCCAAAATAATTGAGCACCAGCGCCGGCATGACCACCGAAAACCAGGCCAGGCGAATCGGTTTTTTGCCAAAGTGTCCCAAATCGGCGTACAGCGCTTCGGCACCGGTGACGCACAGCACCACCGCGCCCAGAATAATGAAGGTGGTGCCGGGGTTGGACCACATGAACATCACCGCGTAATGCGGGCTGACGGCTTTCAGGATTTCGGGGTGGGTGACGATCTGCGACACCCCCAGCAGGGCAATCACGCCGAACCAGACCAGCGTGATTGGGCCAAAAAACTTGCCAATGCCCGAGGTGCCGTGTTTTTGCACGGCAAACAGCGCAAACAAAATAACCAGGGTGATGGGAATCACGCCCTGTTTGAAGGTCGGCGACACCACTTCCAGGCCTTCAACAGCCGACAGCACCGAAATCGCCGGGGTGATCACGCCGTCGCCGTAAAACAGCGCGGCACCAAAAATACCGACGATCAGCAGCGTGCGCCGCAGTTTTGGCTTGTCCTTGACGGCATTCGACGCCAGGGCGAGCATGGCAATCAGGCCGCCCTCGCCGTTGTTGTCGGCCCGCAGCACCAGCACCACGTACTTGATGGACACAATAACGGTCAGCGTCCAGAAGAAGATGGACAGAATGCCGTAAATGTTGTCGGGGGTAAAAGGCACATGGCCGGAGCCAAAGACCTCCTTGACGGCATACAGGACACTGGTTCCGATGTCGCCGTAGACGACACCGATGGCACCCAGAGTGAGCGCCGTGAGGGATGATTTTTGATTGGACACAAAAAATTCCCGTCTTTGGCTGCTGCCTGGCCGTGCCAGCGTCAACGCCTGCGGGAATGGTTACCTTTGGGACCGCTATTTTGCGCCCAGACTTAGGCCTTGCAAGCAGGCCAGTCCCTTAAATCCAACAAAGCCGGGTTTTGTTGCACTGCAGCAACTTGCGGGCCGGAGCCGACCCGCCCGTATTGACCGGGGTTTAGCCTGTATTACCCCTTCCCCCAGCGGGGGAAGGCGGGGATGGGGGATGCTCGCCCTGCGCGCGGTCGTCGATTGCGCCCTGTATCGACTTGCCCCCACCCCAAACCTCCCCCGCTGGGGGAGGGGGCCAGACAATTTGCTATGAATTTAATAGCTTGCTGCGCCCGTACTGATTGGGCGAAAGGCCTAAAACCCTTAAGAGAAAGGCCCCTAAAGGGGCCTGGGCGCTAGTCGTAGACCTCGGCGTTCGGGTCGGTGGCTTCCAGCTCGTAGCTGGCCGCCAGCATGGCCAGCCGCCCGATCACGCCATACATATAGAAGCGGTTGGGGCTGCTGGAGCCGGGTTTTTCGCCGGGTTGCGGCAGGCGGCCGCTGTCGGCAAAGGCCAGCGGCACATAGCTGGCACCGGGCGCATTGAGGTGTTCATCCATCCCGCGGTCGGCGTGGATGCGGTAAAAGCCGCCCACCACATAGCGGTCCATCATGTAGACCACCGGCTCGGCCACCGCGTCGTTGACGCGCTCGTTGGTCAGCACGCCTTCCTGAATGATGATGTCGAGCACGGTGTCGCCGTTTTTGCGGGCGCCCAGCTGGTCGCGTGTTTTGCACACCAGGGCCTCCAGGTCCTTGATGTCGCGCACCGTCATGATGCCCATGCCGTTGGCGGTGGTGGTGCCGCTGTCGGGCTTGACCACCACAAAGGGCTTTTCGTTGATGCCGTATTCCTTGTACTTGCGCCTGATTCTGGTCAGCAGCGCATCGACCTGCGCGCTCAGGCCGGTCAGCCCTTTTTCGTCCGCAAAATCGATTTTCCCGCAGGCGGTGAACATCGGGTTGATGAGCCAGGGGTCTATGCCCAGCAGCTTGCCAAAGCGCTTGGCCACTTCTTCGTAGGCCTTGAAGTGCGTGGACTTGCGCCGCACCGAACCACTGGCGTGCAGCGGCGGCAGCAGGTACTGCTCGTTGAGGTCTTCCAGAATGCCCGGAATACCGGCCGACAGGCCGTTGTTGAGCAAGATGGTGCAGGGGTCAAAGTCTTTCAGGCCCAGGCGGCGGTCGGTGCGGATCAGCGGCTCGACCGTCATGCTCTCGCCGGTGGGCAGCTTGACGGTGGTGGGCTGCTTGATGTCGGGGCTGAGCGAGCCAAAGCGCACATTCAGCCCGGCCTGGTGAAACACCCGCTTGAGCTGCAGCACATTGGACAGGTAAAAGCTGTTGCGCGCCCCGGTTTCCGGCACGATGAGCAGGTTGCGCGCCTCGGGGCAGATTTTTTCAATCGCCGCCATGCCGGCCTGCACCGCCAGCGGCAGCATCTCGGGCGTGAGGTTGTTCCAGCCGTCGGGACACAGGTTGGTGTCTACCGGCGCCAGCTTGAAGCCGGCGTTGCGCACATCGACCGAGCAGTAAAACGGCGGTGTGTGCTCCATCCACTCCAGCCGAAACCAGCGCTCGATGGCGGGCATGGAGTCGAGCACACGCTGCTCAAGTTCATTGATGGGGCCGGTCAGGGCGGTGATGAGGTGCGGAACCATGCGGCTACTTTCTGCGGAATTGTTGTTATGACGCCGGCATCATTGTCAGCGGGTTTTCGGAGACATGAGGACAAAGCAAGGCGTTGCAAGGCGGAGCCTGGGCAGGGCTCAGCCCCGCACTTCCCCATTGCCCAGCACCACATACTTCAGTGAGGTCAGGCCTTCAATCCCGACCGGGCCACGGGCGTGAAACTTGTCGGTGCTGATGCCGATTTCAGCGCCCAACCCGAACTCGAAACCATCAGCGAAGCGGGTGCTCGCATTCACCATCACGCTGGCTGAATCAACTTCCCGCAAAAATTGCTGGGCGTGCAGGTGGTCGCGCGTGAGGATGGCGTCGGTGTGGTGGCTGCTGTACTGGTTGATGTGCGCAATCGCCTCGTCAACCCCGGCCACGACCTTGATGCTGATGATGGGGGCGAGGTATTCCTCGTACCAGTCAGCCTCGGTCGCCGCCTTGATTGCCATGGATTCAGTCGCTGGCTGCGCCCGTAATATATGGGCTGCGGCCTCATCACAGCGCATTTCCACGCCCTTGGCGGCGTAAATGGCGGCGATTTTTGGCAAAAACGCTTCGGCCACGCCGCGTGCCACCAGCAGGCCCTCGGTGGCGTTGCAGGGGCTGTATTTCTGGGTTTTGGCGTTGTCGGCCACCTGCACCGCCATGGCGATGTCGCAAGGGTCGTCAACATACACATGGCAGTTGCCGTCGAGGTGCTTGATGACGGGCACCCTGGCATCGCGGCTGATGCGCTCTATCAAACCCTTGCCGCCGCGCGGAATGATCACATCGACAAACTGCGGCATGGTGATCAGGTGGCCGACGGCCGCGCGGTCGGTGGTGGGCACCAGCTGCACGGCGTCTGCTGGCAAACCGGCTTCGCCAAGGGCCTGCTGCACCAGCGCCGCCAGCGCCTTGTTGGACTCAATCGCCTCGGAGCCGCCGCGCAAGATGCAGGCGTTGCCGCTCTTGATGGCCAGGCTGGCGGCCTCGATCGTCACATTCGGCCGGCTTTCGTAAATCATGCCGAACACGCCAATCGGCACCCGCATCTGCCCGACACGGATACCGCTGGACTGCTGCTTCATGCCGATGATTTCGCCAATCACATCGGGCATGGCGGCGAGTTGTTCGCAGCCGGTGGCCACGGTTTCAAGGTCTTTGGCGCTGAGCTGGAGCCGCGCCAGCAAAGGGCCGGCCAGTCCGCCCGCGGCGGCGCGGTCCAGGTCGCGCTGGTTGGCGCTTTGCAGCGCCGTCAGGTTGTGTCGCAGCAGCGCAGCCAGGCTCAGAAGTGCTCTGTTTTTAATAGCTGCTGGCGCCCGTGCTATTTGGGCAGAAGCCGTTTTTGCCTTTGAACCCATAGCGTTCATCAGCTGCAGCAGTGCCGCGCCGGATTCATCAGCCGAAGCCAGTGCGTGGGGAAGGTCAGGCGCGTTCATGCCTGTATTTTAGGGCCGCCGCCCGGGGCGCCAGTCTGATGGGCCTAGCGACGGGTGGGCGCTGCGGGCCGGGGGCGGCCGGGAGCGGCGCAGCGCTCACACAACAGGCCGGCCAACCGGTGCAGCGACTGCCAGGGGTCCAGCGGCCAGTCGGGCTGTTTCAGGCCTTTGCAAATGCCGTCAACCTTGTGCGCGGCGTGCAGCAGACTGGCCAGCATGGCGTCGTCCAGATGCGGCAGCACGCGTTCGTAGAGTTTTTCTTTCAGGCCCCAGACCCGGTTTTCGCGCAGCGCCATGGGCATGGGCCGGCCCATGCTGATCGCATCCCTGACGCGTTTGAGGCTGCGGATGTCTTCACTGAGGGCCCAGTGCACCAGCACCTCCGACACGCCCTCGGACTGCAGGCCGTCGAGCATGCGCGCCACGCGCAAAGACTGCCCGCCCAGCACGGCCTCTGACAGCTTGAACACGTCGTAGCGCGCCACATTGAGCACCGCGTTTTCCACCTGCTCAAAGCTCAGCACCGCGCCCGGGGTGGCGGGGTAGAGCAGCCCCAGCTTCTGGATTTCCTGGTGCGCAGCCAGCAGATTGCCCTCGACCCGGTCGGCAAAAAACTGCAGCGTGCGCTGGCCTTCTTCGCCCGCAGCCACGCGCTGGCCCTGCTGCTGCAGGCGCAGGGCAATCCACTGCGGCAGGTTGCGGCGCTCAACCGGGTCGAACTTGACGGTGACGCCAAAGCTCTCGAGCGCACCAAACCACGCGCCCTTGGCCGTCATGCTGTCCAGCCGGGGCAGCATGACGATGGTCAGCGTCGAGTCATCCCCCTGGCTGCGCTCGGCCATCTGCTGCAGCGCCACCGAACCATCCTTGCCCGGTTTGCCGCTGGGAATGCGCACTTCCACCATCTGTTTGTCCGCAAAAAGACTCAGCGAACCGCCGCTGGCCAGCACCTCGCTCCAGTCAAAATGCGCCCCGGCCACGGTGTGCACGGTGCGTTCGGTATAGCCCAGCGACCGGGCATGGGCGCGCAAGGCGTCGGCAAACTCCTGCAGCAGCAGTGGCTCGTCACCGTGCAGGGTGTAGAGCGGTTTGATGCCGCGCTTCAGGTGGTCGGCGAGTTGGGTGGGGGCGAGTTGCATTGGGGTGAATTTTAAGGGGCGGTGGCGCGGAGCTCATGGTTTTCGGGGTCATAGCACAATTTCACTGCGCAGCAAAGCGCAGCACACGCAGGGCGGGCCAAAGGCTCGGGGAATTTGTGCTCTTACCCCCAAAACACCCGCGCCCGAATTGACTGGTTGATTCAGGCAGCGCGCCTTTCGCCAGGTCGGGGTGCCGCTCTGTCGCCGCGGCGGGCGAGTTACTTTTCTTTGCTTCGCCAAAGAAACCTAACGAAAAGAAAGGCGACCCTGCTGCCTGCGTCCCTTCGCTGCGCTACGGGCAACCTGCGGTGCTCGGTCCAGCCGGGGTCTCGTACAAACTCGCCTGCGGCTCAAACAAGTACGAGCCCTGATCCGTCTGGCCCTGTGCTCCTCGGCGCAGACAGAAGGGGTGGGTTCGGATTCGGGGAGCCTTGAGCCTGCTTCAC
>JANNXF010000073.1:0-5205 GCA_031409395.1 Polaromonas sp. | reverse complement strand
GGCCAAGGGCCACAGCTACTCCACCACTGCACTGGTCGGTGGCGACGCGGCGCTGGCAAAGCAGTACGACAACGGCAGCTTTGCCACGCTGTACCTGAGTCCCAAGGACTACCACCGCATTCACATGCCGGCCGCAGGCCGTCTGAGCCGCATGATTCATGTGCCGGGCGAGCTGTTTTCGGTCAATCCCACCACGGCGCGCGGCGTGCCGGGGCTGTTTGCGCGCAATGAACGGGTGGTGTGCGTGTTTGAGCCGGTCGATGCGACGGCGACCCCGTTTGTGCTGATTCTGGTCGGTGCCACCATTGTCGGTAGCATGGCCACCGTCTGGCATGGTGTGGTGAACCCGACGCGCGGCAAAGCCGTGCGCGACTGGCACTACCCGGCTGAGGCCACTGCCGGTCAGCCCCTCATCACGCTTCAAAAAGGCGAGGAAATGGGCCGGTTTTTGCTCGGCTCCACCGTCGTCATGCTGTTTCCCAAAGGGCCGCTGGCGTTCAATCCACAATGGTCGCCCGGCCGCGCTATTCAGCTGGGTGAAGCCATGGCATCCCGCCATTCTTGAAGCGCGCACTGAAGACAGGCGTAAAGTAGGGAAAACAGCGGGCTAGCTCAAGCCGCGCCCGGTCACCGTTTTAAGGAAGCCCCCCATGAACGCCCCCCTTCACCGCGAGATTCCCGCCAGCATTTTGAATGCCGCGCAAGCCCTGTCACAGGTCACCGCCCAGTGGGACAGCGACATCGTGCAGCAGATCAGCGACTACATCGCCATTCCGGCCAAGTCACCGACGTTTGACAGCGACTGGGCGCAGCACGGCCATATTGACACCGTGATGCGCAACGCCGCCGCCTGGGTGGAAGCGCAAAAGGTCGAAGGCTTGACGCTTGAGGTGGTGCGGCTGGAAGGGCGCACGCCGGTGCTGTTTTTCGAGATTCCGGCTTCGGCAGGCAAGCAACGGCAAAAACAGGACGGCCCTCCTCCTTCTTCCACAGCAGGGTCCGCGGGACCGGCTTCGCCGGACCGCAGGCGCAGCGAACCACACGAAGTGGGGAGCGTGGGGGCCACAATCCTTCTGTATGGCCACCTTGACAAGCAACCCGAGTTCACCGGCTGGCGCAGTGACCTGAGCCCCTGGGCCGCCAAGTACGAGGGCGGCAAGCTGTACGGCCGGGGTGGGGCCGATGACGGCTACGCGGTCTATGCCAGCATTGCGGCGGTGCAGGCGCTCAAAGCCCAGGGCGTGCCGCATCCGCGCATCGTCGGGCTGATTGAAACCTGCGAAGAAAGCGGCTCCTATGACCTGCTGCCTTATGTCAATGCACTGAAAGCCCGGCTGGGCGAGGTCGCGCTGGTGGTCTGCCTGGACTCGGGCGCCGGCAATTACGACCAGCTCTGGCTCACTACCAGCTTGCGCGGCAACGCGGCGGGTGTCCTGAAGGTTGAAATCCTGACCGAAGGCGTGCATTCGGGCGACGCCAGCGGCCTGGTGCCCGACAGTTTTCGGGTGCTGCGCCAGGTGCTGGACCGCCTGGAAGACAGTAAAACCGGCCGCCTGCTGCCGCAAAGCTTTCACTGTGAAGTGCCGGCCGACCGGCTGGCGCAGGCGCAGGCCACCGCCCGGATTCTGGGCGACGAGATTTACAAACGTTTCCCCTGGGCGCACTACGACTGCGAGGGTTCCAGCACCTTCGCCCTGCCCACCACCACCGACCCGGTCGAGGCGCTGCTCAACCGCACCTGGCGGCCGACGCTCAGCGTGACCGGTGCCGAAGGGTTTCCGGCACTCAGGGACGCCGGCAATGTGCTGCGGCCCTACACCGCCTTCAAGCTGTCGCTGCGCTTTCCGCCGCTGATTGACGCCAGCGTGGCGGTGCAGGAACTGAAAACCCTGCTGGAAGACAACGCACCCTACCAGGCCAAAGTCACCTTCCAGAGCAGTGGCGGCGCCACCGGCTGGAACGCCCCCGGCACCGTGCCCTGGTTTGAAGCCGCGCTGAACGGGGCGTCGCAAAGCTTTTTTGGCGCCCCCTGCGGCACGATTGGCCAGGGCGGCACGATTCCGCTGATGGGCATGCTCAGCAAGGGCTTTCCCAAGGCACAAATGATGGTCTGCGGCGTGCTGGGCCCCAAGAGCAACGCCCACGGGCCGAACGAGTTTTTGCATGTGCCCTATGCCAAAAAGCTGACCGCTGCGGTCGCCCACGTCATGGCCTGCGTGCCGGGCTGAACCCTGATGGCGGTTTTTATTTATAGGCGGCACCGGCCACGGGCGCTTGCCTTTGGGGGGCCTCTGGCATGTACCCCACGGTTCTAGCGCCTTTTACCGCCGTCGATGGCGAAAACCTGGCCCTGTACGAGTGGCCGCTCGACGCCTGGGGCAGCCAGCCCGGCCACACCGGCCAGGACAAGCTGCCGCCGCGCGCGGTGGTGCTGATCGTTCACGGCCTGGGCGAGCACGCCAGCCGTTACGAGCATGTGGCCAACCAGCTGCTCGACTGGGGTTTTGCGGTGCGCGCCTACGACCAGCGCGGCCACGGCGAGTCGGGCGGTGAGCGCGGGGTGCTGCCCGCCGAGACCGCCTTGCTCGACGACCTGGCCGAAGTGATTGACGACACCCGGCTGCGCTGCCTGCGCCTGCCCAGCCTGGGCCACGCCGAAGACGGCACGCCCCTGCCGCTGCCGCTGATATTGCTCGGGCACAGCCTGGGCGGTCTGGTGGTGAGCCGCTTTGTGGCGCTCCGCATGCGCCCGGTGCAGGGCCTGATCCTGTCGTCGCCCGCGCTGGACGCCGGGCTCACGCTGGCGCAGAAGTTCATGCTGTCGTTCTGCCCCCAGCTGGCGCCCAACCTGTGCGTCAGCAACGGGCTGGACCCGCGCTACCTGTCGCACAACCCGGTGGTGGTTAAAAATTACCTGGCCGACCCGCTGGTGCACAACCGCATTTCACCGCGCCTGGGCAAATTCATCGCCACCGCCGGCCCGGCCACGCTGGCGGCGGCCGCCCGCTGGAGCACCCCGACCCTGCTGATGTATGCCGGCGCCGACCGGCTGGTCAAGCCGGCGGGCAGCCGCGCGTTTGCCGACACAGCCGCCCAGTCCGCCCATGTGAAACCCGGCACGGTCACGACCCGGTGCTTTGACGGCTATTACCACGAGCTGTTCAACGAGACCGACACCTCGCCGGTGTTTGACACGCTGGAAGCCTGGCTGGACGCCAGGTGGTGAGTGAAATCAGGCTTTCGCCCAATCAACACGGGCGCAAGCAGCTATTAAAAGCATAGCAACTCCGGGGCCGCAAGGCAGGCCTGGCCCTGGTGGGCGGCGCTTTCAGCGCTGCTGCAGCAGGCCGCCCAGCATGCCCATCAGGTCATTGCCATCACCCAGACCGCCGCTGGGCGCTTCGCCGCCGGGCGTCAGGTGGTTGATCAGGCCGGGCAGCAGCTGCGACAGCTGGCTGGCGGCGTCGTCCGGGTTCACCCCCAGCTTGGCCGCAATGTCGGACACCGTGCCCGCGCCCAGCGCGTCGGTGATTTGCGCACCCGACACCGCGTCGTTCGGGCCGCCGCCAATCCACGAACTCATGGCGCCACCCAGACCGGCTTGCTCAAATTTGCCCACCAGACCGCCCAGGCCGCCCTGCCCGCCGTTGTTGCTGAGCATGCCGGTGACGATCTGGATCAGCTGCGGGTTGCTGGCCAGCATGCCGACAATGCCGCCCAGGCCCCCCAGACCGGCTGCGGCACCCGCGCCGCCGTTCCCCTGCCCGGCCTGGCCGTTGTTGTTGTTGATTGCGCCCAACAGTGAATCAAGTAAACCCATGACAAACTCCCTGGTTGATTGGTAAAACTGCTTGCGCCTGCCGCCGCTCTGAACCGGCCGCGTCAAGCCTCAGGCATTGTGGAGCTTGCGCTGGCCCAAAGCAAGCCAGCCCAGCGCCAGCCCGGTCAGGCCCAGCGGCAGCAGCGTGCCAAGATTGAGCCAGGCCCAGCCCTGAGAGGTGACCAGCACGCCCGACGCCAGTGACGACGCCGCCAGCACCGCAAACACACAAAAATTAAGCGCGCCCTGGGCCCGGTCTTTTTCTTCGGGCCGGTAGGCCGTCAGCGCCAGCGTGGTGGCGCCGGTAAACAGAAAGTTCCAGCCCAGCCCGAGCAGAAAAAGCGCCACCAGAAACTGCCTGAAATCCAGCCCCGTCAGCGCCACCGCCACACACACCACGTTCAGGGCCAGCCCGACCGCCATGATGGGCAGCGTGCCAAAGCGCTTGATCAGGTGGCCGGTGAAAAAGCCCGGGGCAAACATGCCAATCACATGCCATTCCAGCACCGTTGCCACGTCGGAGAACGGCAGGCCGCAAATCTGCATGGCAATCGGCGTGGCCGCCATCAGCAGGTTCATCACGCCATAGCCCAGCGCGCCCGCAGCGGCGGCCACCAGAAACACCGGCTGGCGCATGATTTCACGCAGGGGGCGGCCCCCGTTGAGGGCCGATGGGGCCGGCGGCGGCGGAAAGCGGATGAAGGCCAGCAAGGCCATGGCCAGCAGCGCCACACCGGCCAGCGCCAGGTAGGCCCCGGCAAATGGCACCTCGGTCAGGTTGCGGGTGCGCAGCGCCAGGTTGGGCCCGGCCACCGCGCCCAGCAGGCCGCCCGCCATCACCAGCGA
Source organism: Polaromonas sp. (assembly GCA_031409395.1). Lineage (GTDB taxonomy): Bacteria > Pseudomonadota > Gammaproteobacteria > Burkholderiales > Burkholderiaceae_C > Polaromonas. The sequence goes on along the minus strand of JANNXF010000073.1, from coordinate 539 downwards.
AATGGCTTTTTCACGAAAGGCCGGCAGCGCCAGTTCAGCGGCGGCAAAGCGGTACAACTGCGCGTTGGCGTTGTAATAACCCGCCACCACGGTGGCCGCCACCAGCAGCCAGAAGTTGCGGCTGGTGGCCGCATAGCAGCACAGCAGGGCCGACAGCACCGCCACCAGCAGCCCGAGCTGAAACGAGGTCTTGCGGCCAAAGCGGCTTTGCGTGCGCGCCACCAGGCCGGTTGACAGCGCGCCGCCAACCACATAGCCCATCACCGGCAAGGTCGCCATCCAGCCCAGCGGCGCCAGGTTCAGGCCGACCAGGCCATTGATGGCAATAAACGTGACGTTGTTGGTGAGAAACAGGCCCTGGCAAATGGCCAGCAGCCAGAGATTGCGGTTCATGACAAGGCCAGCAGGGACAGCACCACCAAAGGCGCGGTTTCGGCCCGCAGCACGCGCGGCCCCAGGGTGACGGCGGCAAAGCCGCGTGCCAGCGCCGCCGCTTCTTCGGTGGGGCTCAGCCCGCCCTCGGGGCCGCTTAAAAAAGT
>JANNXF010000072.1:0-1599 GCA_031409395.1 Polaromonas sp. | reverse complement strand
GTTGATTTTCTCAAAGCTCTTGATTCCCCTGGAAATCTCGACGCCTGAGCTCACATCAACGGCCAGCGTTTTACAACGCGGCCTGACTTGCAAAATGCCATCGATCACATTTGCAGGCGTTAATCCACCACTCAAAACGAGGTGAGCGTTGACGCTTGGAGGAAGAAGTGACCAATTGAATGTTTTCCCGCCGCCGCCATAACCTTCGACATGTGCGTCCAAAAGAATGGCTTGGGCTGCTGAGTAATCTTCTACATATTTTACGAGGTCAAAGCGCAGCGCATCAGCCTGGGGGTTTTCGTCCAGCGGAATGCGCGCGGCGCGCATGAAGGGCTGCGCTATCTGGAGGCAGGTTTCAGGCGATTCATCACCATGAAATTGCACCAGAGCCGAAGGGATACGGGCGCAGGCAGCTATGATTTCAATAGCGGGCGCATTGACGAAAAGCAGCACCGGGGTGACAAAAGGGGGCAAGCGGCTGGCCAGCACGGCGGCGCGCTCGGCGCTGACATAGCGTGGGCTGGGCGCGTACAGCACAAAACCGACGGCATCGGCGCCCGCCGCGACCGCTGCGTCAACGTCTTCTTCACGGGTCAGGCCACAAATCTTGATGCGGGTGCGTGCAGGTGGTGAAGGGGTCATGGGCCAGTCCCCTGTGGCGTAACGCAAAGGAGCTCTTCATTCCAGCCAGGGCCGCGGAACCGGCTTCGCCGGGCCGCAGGCGCAGCGGCCCCCTCGGGGGGCAGCGAACCACGTGCAACGGGGAGCGTGGGGGCAATATATTTCATGGAAGCCAATCATAGGCCGCTGCGCGGGTGGGCAGGCCGTAGTGGTCGGGATAGACCGGGCCCAGAAAATACAGGCCATCGGGCGAAAAGGTGGGGGCAGCGGCATCGCGGCTGCGCGCTGCCATCACACCGGCCAGCCAGTCGGGCGGGTGGCCGCCCTGGCCGATGGCGACCAGGCAGCCCATGATGTTGCGGATCATGTGGTGCAAGAAGGCGTTGGCCTCAAACTCAAAGCGCCAGTACGCCCCACTGCGGCTGATGTCGATGCGTTGCATGTTTTTGACGGGTGACAGGGCTTGGCAGCTTGATGCGCGGAAAGACGAAAAATCGTGCTCGCCCAACAGGCGAGCCGCCGCGTCATTCATGGCCTGAGCATCCAGAGCGCGGTAGACCCAGCCCACCCGACCTGTGTCCAGGCTGGGGCGAACGGGCGACTCCAGCACGATGTAGATGTAGCGGCGCGAGATCGCGCTTGCGCGGCAATGGAATTCGGGCGGTACTTCGTGTGCCCACTGCACTGCAATGTCTCGCGGCAGATGCGCGTTGGTGCCGCGCACCCAGGATGACTCGGTGCGTTGCAGGGGGGTGTCAAAGTGCACCACCTGCATCAGGCCGTGTACACCCGCATCGGTACGGCCTGCGCACAGCGTGCCTAAGCGGGGTTGGTTGATGAATTGGCCGAGTGCCGCCTCCAGCTTATCCTGCACCGTCAAGCCTGAAAGCTGGCTTTGCCAGCCCTGGTAAGCCCCGCCGTTGTAGCTGATGCCGAGTGCGAGCCTCACAGTGGCATGGCGGCCTGAAGGTGATTCAA
>JANNXF010000071.1:0-12055 GCA_031409395.1 Polaromonas sp. | reverse complement strand
ACCACCCTGACCTCGGCACACCCCAGCGTGGTGAGGGCATGAATATCGGAGCGCGCCACGCGCGAATGCAGCACATCCCCGACGATGGCCACCGTGAGGTTGGCAAAGTCTTTTTTGTAGTGGCGAATGGTGTACATGTCGAGCAGCCCCTGCGTCGGGTGCGCATGGCGCCCGTCGCCGGCATTGATCACATGCACATGCGGCGCGACATGCTGGGCAATCAGGTAGGGTGCGCCGGATTCGCTGTGGCGCACCACAAACAGATCGGCTGCCATGGCGCTCAGGTTGGCAATCGTGTCCAGCAGCGACTCGCCCTTGGACGCCGATGAACGGGCAATGTCGAGGTTGATGACATCGGCGGACAGGCGCTTGGCGGCAATTTCAAAAGTGGTGCGGGTGCGGGTGGAGTTTTCAAAGAACAGGTTGAACACGCTCTTGCCGCGCAGCAGCGGGACTTTTTTCACCTCGCGGTTGTTCACGGACACAAAGTTGGCTGCGGTGTCCAGAATCTGCGTCAGGATGGCCTTGGGCAGGCCTTCTATCGACAGCAAATGAATCAGTTCACCGTTTTTATTGAGTTGGGGGTTTCGTCGGTACAGCACGCTGGGGCTCCTCTTGGACTCTTGATTTTTTTCGGCTTTGGGTTGTTCAGGGGTATTGACGCCAGGCGGTTGCCAGGAATTCAGCGGTCCTGAACCTGAAAGCTGAACTTTCCGTCTTCGGCACGCGCCAGCTCCAGCGTCTGCGAGGCCGGCAGGGCCACACGCGCCATCGCCAGATCGGGCTGCACCGGCAGCTCGCGCCCGCCGCGGTCTACCAGCACCACCAGCCTGACGCTGGCGGGGCGTCCGTAGTCAAACAGCTCATTGAGCACCGCGCGTATCGTGCGGCCGGTGTACAGCACATCGTCAACCACCACCAGGTGCGCACCATTCACGTCAAAGGGCAATACGGTCTGGCCGCTCGACGCCAGACCGCGCTGGGAGAAATCGTCACGGTGCATGGACGACGACAGCACGCCCGCCTCATCGGGCAGCGCCAGGTCTTTTTGCAGGCGCTGGGCCAGCCAGGCACCGCCAGAGGCCACGCCCACCAGCCGCGGCGGCGTGGTGTAGGCGGCCAGCTGCAGCCGCATGCCGCGCAGCAAATCACCATACAGCGCCTCGGCGTCAAGGATCAGGTTGCTCATGTCAGGCTACTCATGGAAGACTCCTTAAAAACTGCTCCAGAATTATGCAGGCAGATGCGGCGTCAGCGTCTTTGGCGCCACCGGCCAGGGCTTCGGTGGTGCTGTAGCGCTCGTCGACTTCAAACACCTGCAGGCCGTAGCGGCCACGCAGCTGTCGGGCAAATTTTTGCGCCAGCCGGGTATTGTCATGGCTGGCACCGTCTGGGTGAAAAGGAATGCCCACCACCAGGGCGTCGGGCTGCCATTCCCTGATGCGGCGTTCCACAGCGGTGAAACGGGCTGCGCCTTCGGCCGCAATGGTGGCCTGCGGGGTGGCGGTGCGGGTCAGCACATTGCCACTGGCAACACCCGTGCGTTTGAGGCCGAAGTCAAAGGCCAGAAATGTCTGCAGGCCTGCGCACGAATCAGGCAAGACCGTCCCAAGCCTGTTGGGCCCGGTGCTCACGCATGGCCCGCCTCGGGCGACAGCATCCAGCTCTGCAGGCCCAGCAGCATGAGGGCCTTGTCATAGCGCTGTTCGACCGGCGTGTCAAAAATCACCGCCACGTCGGCGGCCACCGTGAGCCAGCTGTTGTCGGATATTTCGGATTCCAGCTGGCCTTCGCCCCAGGCGGAGTAGCCGAGCGAGACAAAGACCTTGCGCGGGCCGGCGCCGGTTGAGAGCGCTTCAAGCACGTCTTTCGAGGTGGTCATTTCGAGACCGCCTGGAATCGTCATGGTTGACGCGTAAACCGACTCGCCACCGGGCATCATGCATTCGTGCAGCACAAAACCGCGCTCGGTCTGCACCGGCCCCCCTTGAAATACCGGCGCTTCGGTGAGGTCGCTGCGGTGTAGCGGCAGTTCCACCTTGTCGAACAGGTTTTTCAGGCTGATGTCACTGGGCTTGTTGATGACCAGCCCCAGGGCGCCGCGGTCGCTGTGCTCACACATGTACACCACGCTTTTGGCAAAGGCTTCGTCATCCAGCCCGGGCATGGCAATCAGAAAGTGGTGCGTGAAGTTGGTGGGCGCGGAATCCAGGGGCATGCATTGATTTTACGCGCAGCCGCTTGCGTGGTGTGGTTTAAAGCGTGGTCTGGCATCGGGCTGAAAAGACGCGGGCAAAGCCCGGCTCGCCACCGCAAAAGGGGTTTTTCGCTACCATCGGGCGCATGCTCAAAAAATACAAGACAGGCCTGATGTGGTTCAGGCGAGACCTGCGGACCGAGGACAATGCGGCGCTTTTTCACGCACTCAAGGCCTGCCAGCAGGTGTTCTGCGTGTTTGTGTTTGACAAGGACATTCTGGACGCGCTGCCCAGAGCCGACCGCCGCGTGGAATTCATCCGCGAGTCGCTGCTGGACCTGGATGCGCAACTGGCGACGCTGGGCCGGGGTTCGGCACCGGTCAGCCTGCTGGTGCTGCATGACAAGGCGGTTGATGCGATACCCGCGCTCGCGGCCCCACTGGCGGTCAATGCCGTCTTCATGAACCACGATGACGAGCCGCAGGCGCTGGCCCGCGACGCGGCGGTGCATGCCGCGCTGGAGACCAGGGGCGTGGCGTGCCACAGCTTTAAAGACCATGTGATTTTTGAACGCACCGAGGTACTGACCCTGGCGGGCAAGCCCTACACCGTGTTCACACCGTACAAAAACGCGTGGCTGAAAAAAATAGAGGCTTTTTACCTCAAGCCGTATCCGGTAGAAGCGTATGCAGCAGCGCTGGCCCCGCGGCCCGCGGCCTTCACGGGTGAAGTTCCCAGCCTGGCCGTGCTGGGTTTTGAGCCCACCAACCTGGCGACCCTGAAAATCCCGACAGGCAGCCGCGGCGGGGCTGCGCTGCTGGCCGACTTCATGGGCCGCATGACTCACTACAAGGCCACGCGCGATTTCCCGGCGGTCAAGGGACCCAGCTACCTGGGCGTGCATTTGCGTTTTGGCACGGTGTCGATACGCAAGATGGCTTCTATCGGTCTGGAACAGCAAAACAGCGGCAGCGAGGGCGCCGCCACCTGGCTCAGCGAATTGATCTGGCGTGATTTTTATGCACAGATCCTGAGTAATTTCCCGCATGCAGCAGACCGTGCCTTCAAGCGGGAATACGAAGCCATTGCCTGGGAACAGGGCGACCGGGCGCAGGCGCTTTTTCAGGCGTGGTGCCAGGGCCAGACAGGTTACCCGCTGGTTGATGCGGCCATGGCGCAGATCAACCAGACGGGCTATATGCACAACCGGCTGCGCATGGTGACGGCCAGCTTTCTGGTGAAAGACCTCGGCATCGACTGGCGTTGGGGTGAGCGCTACTTTGCCGAAAAACTCAATGACTTTGACCTGTCGGCCAACAACGGGGGCTGGCAGTGGGCGGCCAGCAGCGGCTGCGATGCACAGCCGTATTTCCGGATTTTCAACCCGGTCAGTCAGAGCGAGAAATTTGACGCCGACGGCAAGTTCATCCGCAAATACCTGCCCGTGCTGGAAAAGCTGCCCACCAAAGCCCTGCACAGCCCCTGGCTGGCCAAGCCGATCGAGTTGTCCGCCGCCGGGGTCGAGCTCGGTGAAAACTATCCGTTTCCTGTTGTGCAACACGACGAAGCGCGTGCGCTGACACTGCAGCGCTACGCCGTCGTGAAAAAGGCAAGCACCTGATTTGCTATTCTTTTAATAGCTGCCTGTGCCCGTAAAATAAGGGCCAGGCGCTATTTTCAGGCCGAGATGACGGCCTCGGCAGCGCAATAGTGCCGCACTAGACTCATCAGCTCTTCTTCCGAGTAAGGCTTGCCCAGGTAGTGGTCAACGCCCAGTTCCATGGCGTGCTCACGGTGCTTTTCGGCGATTCGCGAGGTAATCATGATGATGGGCAAATTGCTCAGACGCACATCCGCACGGATGTTGCGCGCCAGGTCAAAGCCGTCCATGCGCGGCATCTCAATGTCTGACAGCACGACTGCAGGCCGTTCTTCTTGCAAGCGTTCCAGCGCCTGCAGGCCGTCGGCGGCCATGGCCACGCGGTAACCCTCGCGCTGCAGCAGCCGCTGGGTCACGCGCCGCACCGTGATCGAGTCATCCACCACCAGAATCAGGGGAATCTGCGGCGTCGCCTGCATCATCACGCTTGATTCACCCGCACTGCCCGCATTTTCAAGGACGTGCGGTTCAGCCCGGTCTGCGCTCCAGGCTCTGGCCTGCGGCCCGTAAATAGTGGCCAGCGCCACCGGGTTGTAGATCAGCACCACTGCGCCCGAGGCCAGCACCGACATGCCAGCCAGGCCCGGCAAACGCGACAACTGCGGGCCCAGGTTTTTCACCACCACCTCGCGGTTGCCCAGCACCTCATCGACGTGCATGGCGATACGCTGGGCCGCACTGCGGAACACCACTACCGGCGTTGTCTTGGTATTGACAACCCCACTCTGGTGGGACGATTGCAGCAAAGCGCCCGACCAGAAGAAAGGCACCGCTTCGCCCGCGACATCAAATGTGCCGCTGTTGTAGGCCTGCTGCAGTTCCTTGGCGCTGGCGCGGCGCACCGTTTCCACCACGTTGGCCGGTACCCCGACCGACAGGGTGCCCGCCCGGATCATCACCACCTGGGTGACCGCCGTTGTCAGCGGCAACACCAGCTTGAAGTGGGTACCCTTGCCAGGCACGGTAGAGGTTTCAATCCTGCCGCCCAGGGCGTCAACTTCCGAACGGACCACATCCATGCCGATACCGCGCCCGGCGAGCTCGGTTACCTGTGTGGCGGTTGTAAAGCCCGGCATGAAAATCAGGTCGGCGGCTTCGGAATCGCTGAGTACCTGGCCGACCGATATCAAACCCACGCTTTGGGCTTTTTCACGAATGCGGTCAAGGTCAAGCCCGGCGCCATCGTCGCTGAAGTCCACCGACACGTCATTGCCTTCCTGGCGCAGATGAACCGTGATCAGACCCACCGGGTCTTTGCCCGAGTCAGTCCGGGTTTGTGCGCTCTCAATGCCGTGCGCCACGCAGTTGCGCAGCAAATGCTCGAACGCAGGAGTCATGCGGTCCAGCATGCCACGGTCCATTTCGATGGTGCCACCCAGCAGATCCAGGCGCACCTGCTTGCCGGTGTCCTTGGACGCCTGGCGCACCACGCGGTACAGGCGCTCGGAAATCCCCTCGAACTCCACCATGCGCGTGCGCAACAGGTCGCGTTGCAGTTCACGGGTTTGCCGCGCCTGCGCGATCAGGTCGTCTTCGGTGGCTTCCACTGTGCGCTGCAGGGTGCGCTGCACGGTGGCCACGTCGTTGACCGACTCGGCCATCATGCGGGTCAATTCCTGCACACGGGTGAAACGGTCAAACTCCAGCGGATCAAAGCCGGCCTGGGCCTCCTTGGCCTGCGCCAGACGCGACTGCATCTGGGTTTCAGCCTGAAGTTCAATGTCACGCAGTTGCTGGCGCAAACGGTTCAAGTTACCGTTCATGTCGTTCAGCGAACCGCGCAGCTGACCCAGCTCTGCCTCCAGACGGGAGCGCGTGATCATCACCTCGCCGGCCTGGTTGACCATGCGGTCCAGCAACTGGGATCGCACGCGCACAGAGGCCGACGCGGCCTGCCGTACCTGCTTCATGGCCATGACCTGCGGGGGAGGAACCATCAGCTTGCGGGCGCTGCTGGCCACCAGGGTCGATGCCGCTTCAGGTTGCGGTAATTCCACATCAAATACGGGCGATGCATCTGCCTCGGGGCTGGGTACAAGCACCGACTCCGCCGCAATCAGCGGCATGACAGGCGCGGCAGCCGCCAGGGCGTCGGCACGGCGAAGCCCTTCAAAGGCGGCCTGCATCGCGTCAAAACGGGTGAGGAGAGGGTCAAAATCCTGCGTCGCTGCCGCCTCAGAACCGAGGTACTCGATTTCGGATTCAATGCGGTGCGCCATTTCCCCCAGACGCATGGCACCCGCCAGTCGGGCACTGCCCTTGAGCGTGTGCAGTGCGCGCAGAACTTCCATGCGTGCGCCCTGGTTGTCGGGCCGGGCAGACCACTGCCGCAGCGCGCCGCCCAGTTGCGGCATCAGCTCAGCGCCTTCTTCCTCAAAAATCGGGAACAGGTCATGGTCAATGGCGTCAACGGCATCGATATCGTCGTCGCCGTCTTCGTCAAGAGCGGCAAGAACGGAAGCGGCAGGGACGGGCTGGACCGGAAATACCAGGCGTACCGGTGGCGCCACAACGGCGGCAGGCACCGCGACCAGTGTGGGCAGGACAATGGGTGCTGCGGGCTCTGTCGTCAAGGCGGAGGCTTCTTCCACGGGGGGCATGGTGTCGACCATGGTGGCCTCGGGGGCATCCAGGAACGTCTCCGGCGCGTGGTCGGTTGCGGGTGCATGGACGGAAAAACCGGAGTCTTCATAGTCGCTGCCCGGGGGCAAGACCGAATCGGAAAAATCAAGCTGCTTGAGGCGCTCCAGCACGCCAACGTCAGGTTCCTTGAGGAAACCGGCGGCAAACTGGTGCAGCAAGCGGCGTATGTCCTCCGCCGCGTCAACGAACACATCACCATACAGCGTCGCGCCGTTACTGTGGTGTGCACGCGACTGCTGCAAGGCGTGCTCGAGCGCGCGCGCCATCTCGGACAGGGCAATAAACCCGACGGTGGCAGAACTGCCTGCCAGCGAATGCGCCAGTCCTACGGTGGAGTCATTGACCGGCTGGTGGCGCTCCAGCGCCCACTCGGCTACTTCGGTCACCAGTCTGCGCGACCATTCGTCAGCCTCGTTCAGGTACACGTTATAAAGCGGAATGCCTATGCGCAGCGCACCAATGACCCTGGTGTGCTCATCGCCACCGCCCTCGGCGGACAGGACGCTGTCAGGGCCGTTGTCAAAGTCCGAAAAGTCGAAGTCAGCGTCGGCCTGACCGGTCTGCACCTGCGTGGACTCAGGCACAGCGTCAAATTCAGCCACCGCTGCCGTTTCGGCCAGCAAGGGCGTTATGGGCAGCGCATCAGGCACTTCCACGACCGACTGCTCTGGCGCGGCAACCGCTGTGACAGGGGCCTGAAAATGCTGGTCGAAGTCGGAACTTGACAGCTCTGCGGGCGGTGCCGAAGTCTCCAGCTCATTGAACAGGCTGTCGAAGTCAAAGTCTTCCATGTCAGTGACCGTGGTGACCACCTGACCCTCTGAAGGGCCGGAGGGCGCCAGGTCGGCGATTTCAGTGTCCAGACTAAACTCGAAATCGGAGTCAGCTTTACCGGCATCAGAGCCTGGCACTTCGGCGCTCGTATCGGCCGGTGCGGCAGATGCCAGTTCCAGTTCCGGCAAATCAAAGACATCGGCAAAAGCCGCTTGAATTGAAGCGGGGGACACCACAGACTCTGCGGCTGCATCCAAGCCGGACGAGATCGGCAGTTCGGGTGACACGCTGGCGTCACTGACCGCAAGAAGGGGCATGTCCAGCGCAATATAGTGTCCATCGGAGCGCATGGCATCGGCACTGATACGAAACGGTGACGCCGACCATGCGGCATCCTGGTTTGCCGCGATATCGGCGATCCAGCGCTCGAAACCGGCCATGGCCTCGGCACACACGGTGCGGAATTCCAGGGAAGCCACGCGCTGGTCTGCCAGCCAACTGTTGAGCATCTGCTCAAGCGACCAGCCGGCTTCGCCGAACTCACTGAGTCCAACCATGCGCGCACTGCCTTTAAGCGTGTGGAAGGCGCGCCGCAGTATGGTCAGCTGAGCCACATCGCCCGGGTCATTCGCAAGCCCGGCAACAGCTTCAACCGCCTGTCCGACGACCTCACGCGCTTCTTCAAGAAAAATATCGCGCAAGTCGTCTTCTTCGAAATCCACCGCAAGCACCTGGCTGCCCAGTGGTACCGACGCCACCTGGGATGCCATGGTGGTCAATGCATCGGCCGTGGCGTCAACATTGTTCGCTGTCACGGCTGCCGATGCCTCGCGGGCCGTCTGGGCCAGTGCGGGCTGTCCGGCCAGCGCCGCCTGAATCGCCAGGGCGTCCAGCCGGTCACTGAAGTTTTCATCCGGCACAGCGCCATCGGCTTCGCGCACCGCCGAAATGAGTTCCTGCGACAGCAGATCACCGGTCACCGTGACCGCGGACGCGGCGCGGGCGACACTTTGGGTACGGCCCATCAGGGGCTTGAGTTCACCTTTTTCTTCATCGTAGACAAACAGCTTTTTCGCCAGCGCAGGCTGGTAATTGAGCATGTCGATGAGAAAACTCAAGGCACCCAGATTGTTGCCAAGCTGGTCAAAAGTGCCTGCGGCACGGGCTTTTTCCTCGTCGATTTCGGTGTCCAGCATTTGCTCGACGGTGCCCCGCATGCGCAAAACGGCATGGGAGGCCTGGTCAAGCCCCAGCACCGACAGCACACCGCGCATCTGTGACAGTTGGCCAGGCACAGCCTGCAAGGCCGTCTTGTCTTGCGGATTGCGAAAGAACAGGTCAAGCGACTTTTCAAGCTCGCCCAGCGAGATGCGCAATTCGCCCACAACGCTGCCCATGGTCTGCTTGTCACTGACCCGACGGTACAACTCCTCCATCCAGCCTTCGAGCGGCTGGGGCTCGCCGCCCGCGCGAACGGCTTCCAGCCGCTCGGCCAGATTGGCGGTGCGCGCCGAGAGCTGGGGGTCGTTGGGGTCGAGGTCGTCAAAAACCGCCTCAAGGTACAGCACCGAGGTGGCAACTTCCATCGCCAGCTCGATTCTGGGCGTCTGGCCGGAACGGGCTGTGGTATCGACTGCGCGTGTCAGGGCTTGGGCAAGAGGCTCGCTCGGTGGGTGCAGTTTCACCAGGGAGTCGGTGACCAGACTGAACTGGTCAACCACTGATTTGAACTTGTTGGCGTCTCCGGCCGACAGCGACGACCAGGTTTCCTTGGCAGAAATGATGCGCTTGCGGGCCTGCGCCAAAAGGGCCGGGTCAAAGCGTCCAAACTGCACCAGCTCGTAATCGACCGGCGTGAAGCGCGTCAATCCATACGCAGAACGGATGGCCGACAGAACGGGGGTTTCGCTGGCTGGCGAAGAACCGGCCTGGGCACAGAAGAAAAGCAGGTCCAGCGCCAGCCGGTCCGACAAAGACGTGTCGCCTTTGCTGAGGGATGCATATTGCAGAAGAATGCGCGAAGTGACGCGTCTTACATAGACGTCAGTGCCCAGCAGGCCCTGCGAGACCGCTTCAAAGTAGGCTGCGGCAATCATCCAGAAGATCCTGGGATGACGCTCTGTCTGATGGGCTGCCAGTTCCAGGCTCAAGGCCTTGACGTTCTGGGCGGCCTGGGGGGCTGCGCCCTTCATCAACTGCAGTACCGACTGGTCCATCAGGGCGCGTGTCGTGTCGTCGTAGGCGCGAGGGGTGGCCGTGCTGGCCAGCTCGGGCTCGATCCAGCGCCACTCGAACGGCCACAGGTCGGCAGGGTGAATGCGGTCAGCGCGCAGCAGTTGCTGAATATCGCGGTACTGCGGAAAAAGGGATACAGCGGAAACAGGCCTGTCCGCCAGCACCCCTTCCAGGTACTCGGCCAGGGCAAAACTGGCCGACTCGATTTTGGCGGCGGCCTCCTGATTGCACTGCTCGGGCTGCTGCACAAATTTCTGCACCGCCGCTTCCATGGCGCGAATCACCAGGGCGGGCCCGGCCAACCCGACCATTTCAAGCGCGCCAACGGACTGGTGCAGCTGCTGACGTGCAATTCTCAGCTGGCTGGCATCGAGTGCTGCCAGATCAGAGCCCCGTGCGGCCTCGGCTTCACGGACAAAGCGCTTGAGCGCCTTGGTCGCGCCATCCATGGACTTTCGAAGCTCGTCAAGCACCCAGGCCAGAGGGCCGAGGTCGTTGACGGCAAGATCCAGTTCAGCAACTGTTGAATTCGGGACGTTGGATTGCATAAATAACGGGCCGGTTCAGAAATCGGACTCAGGGGCTGGAGTGGCGGTCAACGCACACCAAAATGGCATCAGGCGATCTTGAATCGGGACACTGACTGGCGCAGCTCTTCGGCCATGCGCGAGAGATCACGCACCTGCTGCGCAGTTGAACGCGTACCTTCTCCGGTTTGCTCTGTCACCGCAAAAATGTGCTGCATGTTGCCAGCCACCACGCTGGCCGATGCGGCCTCTTTGGAGGCAGAACTGGAAATCTGCTCAATCAGGTCAGCAAGGCGTCGTGACACCTGGTCAATTTCGGTCAGTGCGGTACCCGCGTTGTCGGACAGTTTGGCACCTTCAACCACACCCTGCGTGGAACGCTCCATAGCGGCGACCGCGTCCTGGGTGTCGGTTTGAATGGCTTTCACCAGAGCCGAAATCTGGCGCGTCGCATCAGCTGAACGCTCAGCCAGTCGCTGCACCTCTTCGGCAACCACCGAGAAGCCGCGGCCGGCTTCACCCGCCGATGCCGCCTGAATGGCCGCGTTGAGCGCCAGCACGTTGGTCTGCTCGGTAATGTCCGAGATCAGCTCGGTGATCTCGCCAATTTCCTGCGACGATTCGCCAAGTCGCTTGATGCGTTTGGAGGTTTCCTGAATCTGGTCACGAATGGAGTTCATACCCCCGATGGCGCTCTGCACAGCCTGCAGGCCGGACTCGGCGGCCGTCAGCGACTGACGCGCCACCTGGGACGATTCCTGCGCCTGGGCAGACACGTCATTGATTCGGGAAGCCATGTCCAGCACAGACTGGCCGGTTTCACGAATTTCACGCAGTTGCTCGGTGGACGCGGCCAGCAGCTCCGTGGACGTGCTCTCCACCTGTGCCGTGGTTTGCGCCACCCGGGTCGCCGTGTTCTGCACGTTACCCACCAGCTGACGCAACTCTTCAACCGTGTAGTTCACCGAGTCGGCGATAGCGCCGGTAATGTCCTCAGTCACCGTGGCTTCCTGGGTCAGATCGCCTTCAGCGACGGTTTGCAATTCGTTCATCAAGCGCAAAATCGCGGCCTGGTTGGCATCGTTGACGCGTTTGGCGTCCTGCTCCTGGCTTTTCGCCTCCTGACGCTGGGTTTCTGCAACGGCCTGGCGCTGCTGGCTGTCCTGCACCTGCAGGCGGGCCAGACCGGCCGCGCTCAAGAGCGCCAATGCCGCAGCGACCACCAGCGTCGTCAGTGCACCCGCACCCAGACCGGATTGGGCTGACAGTTTGCCCTGCAGGTCTTCAAGACCCCGGCGCAAAGGCTCGCTGTCTGCAATGATGGAAGACTGCGCTTCACGGGCCGACACCAGGCCCTGCAAGTTACCCAGAATCGCGCCGGCCTGCACGCGGGTTTGTTCATAGAGCGCCATCAGCGCTTCCAGCCGTTCGCGGGTCTGGGGGTCTTTGGAACCGGTCAAACGCAACTCGGGGCTGCCGTCCTGCAGGCCCTGGGCGATCTCCTTGAAGGAGTTCAAATCCTTGCCCAACAAGAACACCGCCTCGGGGCTCACGCCCTCCATGGTCAGGAACTCATTGGCCGATTTACCAATCCGCTGGGTCAACATCACCAACTGGCCTGAGGCTGAAATTTCTGCAGGCGCCGCATTTTGCTGCAGCTTGAGCGACGACACAGTTTCGGCAATTTCGAGCAAATCCGAAGATTGGCGGTTAATCGTGCGCAGCGCGTTGCCCACCTGCGTCAGCGTGCTTTGCTGACCCATCACCGTCTTGGCATTCTTTTCGGCGCGATCCACCAGAGGCGCCACCGCCAGCACATCCGGCTGCAATCTGTCGTTCACCGGGACCAGACGCAGGGCGTCGTCGCCAATCTTCAGGCCCCGCACCGTCCTGGCCAGCACGTCGGAACTTTCGCGCACGTCAGGAAAAGCCTGGGCGCTGCCCACCAGCGCCTGCGAAACCGACTTCGCCAGACGCTGCGACTGCATCAGGGACTGACCGGTTGCCTCGAGCTGCTG
>JANNXF010000070.1:0-8378 GCA_031409395.1 Polaromonas sp. | reverse complement strand
TCGGTCTGCTCTTTGACCGTCTCCAGCCAGGCTTCGACCACTTTGTGGGCTTCGTTGCAGGCGTCGTCAAAACGCTTCCACAGCGCGTGGTTGGGCGTGCCGCCCTGGTCGCTGGTTTTCCATTGCTCGCGCATGACGCGCAGCGTGTCCTGCTGTTTGCGGCCGCCCAGGGGCTTGGCCAGCAGGGCCTCGGCTTTCAGCACCAGTTCTTCACGAATCTGGTCGGCACGCCAGCGCTGCCAGCCTTCGAGCTCGCCAGCCGCCGTCAGGGCGGCGTGGGCAGCGGCTTCAAGCTTGCTGTCGATGTTGCGGATATGTTCTTTCAGGGCATGGCGCAGGTCGGCAGCGACCTTGGGCGTGGCCTTGCCGTGGCCTTCGGTGACTTCGTGCTCCAGACGGGTCAGCGCCTCCTGGACCACGGCAGATGATTTTTCGCGCAGGTCTTTCAGCACGGCCGGGTCCATCTTGACCTTGGGCGGGCGGGCTGACGGGCTGCCGTCGGCCTGGGCTTTGGTGGAGGGCAGGCCGCGCGCGGCACGCAACTCGTCGGCCCACACCGGCACGGCGGGCAAAGCGGCGGTGGCGTCGTCGGCGGCCTTGACCGTGACGGCGACCGCCGCCTGAAACGCATCCCACACGGCCAGCAACTGGCCGCGCGAGGCATCAAGCAGGGGCGGAAACTTGCCGTCCACGCTGGCCCAGTTGGCGTCGTGCGTGAGTTCGTCGGCCTGGGCTTGCCAGTGCGCGACATCGGCGCGCAGCGATTCCTGGGCGGCCTGGGCGTCACGCCACGGCTTGATGGACAGCACTTCGAGGCGCTGCGCAATCAGCACGGCGGCTTCGCGCTGCACCTGGGTGCGGTGCTGCAGGTCTTCAATGGTTTTAACGCGCTCGGCCAGTTGCACTTTCAGGCTGGCCAGCGGCTCTTTGGACAGGGGCGCGCCGGCTTTGGCGGCATCGCGTTGCCAGGCCAGGGCATCGGCCAGATTGAGCTTGGGCAGGCCCAACAGGCCCCGGGCTTTTTCCGCCCATTCGGCGGCCACGGCTTCCTGGCCCTTGCTGCGCTTGGCTTCGTCGAGCTTTTCTTTCAGCGGTTTGGCGGCGCCCTTGTCGCGGTTTGCCAGGTCTTTGTAGACCTCGGCCATCTGCTCTGCGCTCGGCTCGGTGCTCAGCCACTGGCGAATGCGCGCGGCGCGCTCGCCGGAGGTGGCGGCTGAAAAAGCACCGCCTGTCAGGCCGTCCAGCGGGTGCGCTTCAGCGCTTTTGGCGGGACCGGCCTTGGCAGCTGCACTGCCAGAAGAGGCGTCAGCCGGGGAGGATTTGCCAGATTTGGAAAGAGGAAAGCGCAACATAAAAATGGACAACAGTCAGTGAAAAAAATAGAGATGGCAAGGTGACGCCGGGGTCTGGGCTCACAGAGGCCATACCCCCGATGCGTCACCAAAGTTCGCCGAATTCTGGAGATTTATGAAAATCCAGACGCCCACGGCAGGCCGCTTTTAAAAGGGCCGCACCGGGTCGGCTCAATAAAGCAATCCCGCTATTTTCGCTGTTTTTAGGGCGTCGCCAAAATAAGTTCAGCGCGCGGCGTCCATTTGGCGTCCGGCGGCACGGTTTTGTCTGATTTTGCAGCGCCCAGAAACAGCCGCTCCAGTGGCAAACTTTGCGTCGCCAGGTAGTCCCTGACGGCCACGCCGCGCTGCACCGCCAGCGCACGCATGGCCTCTTCATCGACCGCCATGCTGGCCAGCAGCAGGTTTTCCATGTCGGCCTCTGGCAGGTCTTTGGCCAGGCCCACCAGGTTGCGCGGCTTGGGCATGTCGGCGCGTTTATAGACTTCCTTGAGCAGCGCCGGGTAGTCAGCCGGGCTGACCGACACTTCGGCCGCCGTGGTGCCGCCCTCTTTGACCATCTGGCGGCGTTTTTCGGCGCGCACCATGCCGTCAAGCCGCTCGCGCTTGTAACCCGCCTGCTCGGCCTCCAGGCTGCTGGTGCCGACCACCGTGAGCTTGAGCGCGGGCCGGTCCATCAGCGCCTTGGCCACCTTGTCAAGACCGGTGCGCGCGTCTGGCGCCAGCGCGGCGCTGCCCGGCGCAAAGCTCACGCTGCTCAGGTCAGCGCCCCCTGCCCCGCCCCCCAGCGCCCCGGCCAGCAGGCTGAAGGGCGCGGTGATGGCTTTCACGATCACATTGATGATGACCTTGATGATGATGGGCCCAAGGCTGAACTGCGGGTCGTTCAGCGACCCGCTGATGGGCAGGTCAATGTCAATCACGCCGTTGCGGTCTGCCAGCAGGGCCACCGCCAACTTGACCGGCAGGCTGGCCGTGGCGCCTTCCACCTTGTCGCCAAAACTGAGCTGGTTCAGGATGACCTTGTTGGTGGCGGTCAGCTGGCCGTCGGGTTTGATGAGGTAGCCCACGTCCACGCTGAGCTTGCCGCGGTTGATGCCGTAACCCGAGTACTTGATGGCATACGGCGACAGCGGCGGCAGCTCCAGGTCACGCACCTTGCCCTTGATGTCGAGTGCCAGCGGTTTGGCCAGCGGGTTGAGCTGGCCCAGGATTTCCAGCGAGGCGGTGCCCTCGGCGCGGCCCCGCAGCTCAAGGTCTGCCATGTTGGGCGCGCTGCCGTCGGCCGGGGACGCTGACGAAAACGCACTGAGCTTGCCGGTCAGCTCACTCAGGTTGGCCGAGTAGTTGGGCTTGACGAAGCGGTCAGAAAACAGCACCTTGCCATTGATGAAACTCATGGGGCCAAAGCTGATGAGGGCGGGCGGCGCTGTGCCCCCGGCCTCTGTTTCAGCCGATTTCTTCACGTCTTTTGGGCCTGTAGCCGAATCAGCACGGGCGCTGGCAGCTCCTGTTTTTGTAGCGCCCGCATCGGGTGCGGCGGCAACCGGGGCGGCACTGGCAACGGGTTTGGCCAGATCCTGCAGGTTGATGCGGCCGCTGGGCAGCACGATGACGCGGGCAAAAAAGTCGCTCAGCACGGTTTCCTTCACGTCGACCCGTGTGGCCTTGGCCGGGTCCAGCGCGACATCGAGGCCGCGCAGGCTCAGGGCCTTCCACGACAGCAGCTCTTCGCTGGGGGCCAGGGCACTGGACGTATTGGCCTTGAACTCTTCAACCGACACATCGCCCGCCACCTGCACCTGCGGCCCGGCCGGGTTCTGGCGGTAGGCCACGCGGCCCTTGAAGCTGGCGTCGGCGCGCAGCAGCTCTATATTGAGGGCGTCGGCAAAATAGGGTTCGAACGCCTGCACCGGCAGCCTGTCGATGGCCAGGCGGCCCTGGGTCTGCACCGGCCTGAGGCCCAGCGAGCCCTTGAAGTCGAGCTTGCCGGCCTCAAAACGCGGGCCTGACGCCCCCGGCTTGAGCCGCAGCGACACGCTGAGCGGCATCGCTTGGCTGGCGGCTGGCGCGCCCGCTTTGCCGCTGCCCGGCTTTCCCGCCAGCCGCTCACCCACCACCAGCCCGCCCAGCTGCACCTGGAGCGCCGACACCTCAAACGCCACCGGCCTGACGCCGCCCTTGTCTGAAAAAGAGACGACGCCGCCCTCCAGCAGCACCTCGTTGATGGCCACCGCCCACGACGGCGCGGCGGGCTTGGCCGGGGCTGCGGCCGGCGCCTCGGCCGGCGCCCCTGAATTGACCGTCCAGCGCTCATACATCCAGCGCTTGTCAGCGTCGCGCTCGACCAGTGCCCTGGGCTGGCTGAACTGCAGTTTGGCGGCCTTCAAGGTCTGGCCGGGCACATCGATATCGACCGCGCTGAAATCCACCCGCTTGACAGAAACCAGCGCAATCTTGCCTTGCGCCAACTGCACATCGGTCAGCGCCAGCTGCGGTGCGGTGATTTGCAGGGCTGGCGGAGTGTCGCCACGGGCGGCCTGCCAGTTCACGCCGAGCTGGGCGTCCAGTTGGCCGCCCAGTGCGGGCAGCAAAAGCTGGCCCACATATTTGGTGGCCATGGTGAGTGGCCAGGCCGTGACGGTGGCCGTGAGCTGGGCCGCCTGGTCGCTGGCCGAGCCGCTGAATTGGATCAGGGCCAGGGCAGCGGCCGGGGCAGCGGCCGAGGTAGATGGCGCGGTGGCGCCAGCAGGCGGCGCGAGCCCGGCCCGGGCCAGCGCCCGTCGGCCGGCCTTGACCGGCGTCAGTGCCGTCAAACGCTCGGAGGCCGGGTCCAACGCCAGCGAGCCCTTGAACTGCAGGGGCGCAGCAGCGGCAAACGGCATGGCAATGGCCGAGGCATCAAGCGACACGTCAACCAGCCGCACCTGGGCCGGCGACGCCAGGGTTTGGTCCAGCCAATGGATGCGGCCAGCACGCAGCGCCACGCTGGCGATTTGCACCGTCCAGGGCGAAAGTGACGGTGACGGGGACGGCGCAGCCACGGACGCGCTGGCCGGGCGGGCTGGGCCAGCAGCGGCCTGCGCCAAAGCTTGTGAGTCTTTTTGGCCTGTCGCCCCCATTTCACGGGCGCTGGCAGCTATGTTTTTTGTAGCAACTCCCTGGCTGGGCGGCAGCAGGTTGAGCTGCCCTGCGCGGTTGCGGGTGATGGTCAGTGTCGGGGCGGTCAGCGCTATGGACGACAGTTTGACGAACTGCGCCAGCGGCCGCACATCGTCCAGGTCAATTTTGAGTTGCTCAAAGGCCAGCAGCTCATGGCTGCCCGGCGAAGCGGCGTTGGCCGGGGCCGCATCTGGCAGGGTGTCGAGCAGGCGCACCTGGCTGGCCGTAACGCTGCCGGACACCCTGACCAGCGTGTCGGGGTTCTGCTCAAACGCCACCTTGGCATCGGCCTGCAGCACCGCGCTTTGCAGCTTGACGGGCAGGCTGGCAGGCCAATACGCCAGGTAGGGGCCGAGGTCAAAGTCGCGCAGCGTGATGCGGGCGTCGGTTTTGCGCGTCTGGGCAAAGGGCGTGCCTTCGGCGGCGGTGTCAAAACGGCTGCCGTTCAGCCTGAAAGCCAGGTGTGGCGCGGTTTTGATCTCACGCTTGGACTGCAGGTTGCTTAAAAACGGCACCGACAGCGTCAGTTCCCGCAGCGCATGGCTCTTTTGCAGCGGCAGGTCGGTAAAGTCCAGCTGCCCGCCCTTGAGCGCCAGGTTGTAGAGGGCAAAGCGCGGCGGGTCAGCGGCGGGCTCTGCCGCCTTGTCCTGGCTGGCTGCTTTCAGGCGCGCCAACACATCGTCAATGTCGTAGCGGCCCGCCCCCAGGTGGGTGAGCGACACCGCGGGCTCGTCAATCTGAATCGCATCGACCACCGGCGCCAGCCTGAGCAGCGACTGCAACTCGGCATCTATATAGAGGCGCTTGATGGCGAGCTGGGGAACGGCGGGCGTCCCCGGCGGTGGGGACGCGCTGGAAGCTTTGGCAATCGCCAGGTCATTGACGGTCAGCTCCAGCGACCAGGGCTTGAAGTCAACCGCGCCCACCGTGACCTTCCGCCCCAGCTTGTCAGAAGCGATTTTTTCAATCTGCGACTTCACCAGCGGCGGCACGGCGACATAGGCCACGCCCCAGAGCACCAGCACCGCCCCCACGGCCCACGCCGCCCGACGCCGCCATTTGGCTGAACTCACCACCGCCGCCGCTGCGCCGGGCACAGAGGCCAGGCCGTCCCGCCACTTGTTTTTCAGGTCATTGCTTTGCATAAGCCGAGAGTTTTTAACGGCTGGCGTGAAAGGTCAATGCTTTATTTGCAAAACACCGGCGCCCAGAAGGCAAAAACCCCGGGCAGCGGGGCTGACCGGGGTTGACGGCGAGCATTGATGCCCATGCCGTCGGGCTTCGCAAAGGAGAGATGAATCGTCTCACAGTGCGATGAAAGCAAGTGATTGCTTCCAGTTTGTCCGGGGTTGGTTACCCGGTAGCGCCCGAAATTAACCGGGCAACTGAAGATTAAACCTCTGATGCGCGACGGGCAAGGCCAATTTTTCAATCACAAAACCGGCTGTGATTGCCATTTTCTTGGTGCCCGGAATGGGCGAATAGCGGGTCACGACCCGCCTGCTGCCCAGCGCCGAAACAGCCAAACGCCCACAGACGCACTGCCCCAAACACCGCCTGTGCACTGCGCGCCCCTGCCGCGCACAGACCCCTGCCAACGCTGATCTGGCGGTGCGGGCCCGGCCGCAGCCCGAACTTTACTTAGAGACAGCACTCCATACAAAACCGGCAAATCGCCTGATTCAGGGCTGTTTTCATGAAAAACTGCCGTTTAAATACATATTTAAATATATAGAATACATTCGTTATTATTGACAGGTTATTTAACAGGCCACTAGAATCCGCTCAGTTCCAGAAACCTAGGGACAACCCGAATTCGCTGCCGGCTTCTCCGCGAGGTCAGCAACGTTCAACGAAGGGTCAGCATGCACAAGGCCACAGGCCTTGGTTTGATGGCGACCCAATCAAAGCCTGAACAACCCGCAAGGGTTCAAAGGCGTAGAAAGGAGTGCTATGACAGCGCAAGGAAATTCAAGCACCGACTCGGGAGCCAGCTCCCGCATCGGCACACACCTGAAACGCGTACGCAGCAGCGTCGCAACGATGGCTGACGACATCGCTCAGGGCTTTTTTGAGATCACCCACAACAGTTTTGCCCTTTTGGGACTGGTCGTGGTGTTTGGCGTCATCACCCTGGTGGCCAGACCCGACCTGCGCGACGCCGGCGAATCCAGGCTGGGCACGTGGCTGCAGGAGCGCCGCGAAGCCGTGATCGGCTTTACCGAGCCGACCGCCATCGAACGCACCACGGCGTCGAACCCCAAAGACCTGCCGGCACAACAGGCGGCCGTCGCCTACTGGCTGAGCAAAAAATACGGCGTGGCCCCCGAACCCCTGAGTGTTTTGGTGGCAGAGGCGTTTGAGATCGGCCAGAAAGCCAAGCTCGACCCGACCCTGATTCTGGCCATCATGGCGATTGAATCGGGTTTCAACCCGTTTGCCCAAAGCCCCGTGGGCGCGCAGGGCCTGATGCAGGTCATGACCCGGGTGCACCACGACAAGTACGAGAATTTTGGCGGCAAGCTGGCCGCTTTTGACCCGGTGACCAATCTGCGCGTGGGCGTCAAGGTGCTGCAGGAATGCATTTCCCGCGCCGGCTCGGTAGAAGGCGGCCTGAAATACTATGTGGGCGCCGCCAATCTCGACGACGACGGCGGCTATGCCGGCAAGGTGCTCGCAGAACATGCCCGCCTGCTGGCAGTGGCAAGTGCCAAGCACCTCCCGCCAGCGTCGCGCTTTCTGGGCCTGCCAGCGCCCTCGCGTCCGGTGCCGGTGTCACTGCCCGCTTCACCATCCGCGAAGCCCGGCGTGCAGCAGCCCGCAGACAAGGCGCCAGAAAAAGTCGCGCTGCTGGGCGACTCCTGAGGGGTTTGCGGGCGCGCACTGACCAGATCAAACGCGCTAAGTTACACTAAAGCCGTGCGCAACTGGCGATAGGCAGGATGGTTTTGCAACCGCCCCTGCTGACGTGGGACACCACTGGGAAGCGCACCGCTTGGGGCCGTTGGCCTGCAAGCGTTCAGCCGTTCGCCTGGGCAGCCCTTGTTTCCTTGACCCCATGCGGTGCAAAGGACAAGGATTCAAGTCTTGAAGGACTGCCATGACACATCCCGTACAGCCCGCGTTTAGCCGCCATATCCTGGTCGAACAGACCGACCCCGAACTCTTTGCCGCCATTCAGGCTGAAAACGCCCGGCAAGAGCACCACATCGAGCTGATTGCCAGCGAAAACTACGCCTCGCCCGCCGTCATGGCCGCCCAGGGCTCGCAGCTCACCAACAAATACGCCGAAGGCTACCCCGGCCGCCGCTACTACGGCGGCTGTGAACATGTGGACGTGGCCGAACAGCTGGCGATCGACCGCATCAAACTGATTTTTGGCGCAGACGCCGCCAATGTGCAGCCGCATTGCGGCGCCTCGGCCAATGAAGCGGTGTTTCTGGCTTTTCTGAAACCTGGCGACACCATCATGGGCATGAGCCTGGCCGAAGGCGGCCACCTGACCCACGGCATGCCGCTCAATATCAGCGGCAAATGGTTCAACGTCGTGTCTTATGGCCTGAACGACAAGGAAGAGATTGACTACGACGCCATGGAGCGCAAGGCCCACGAAAGCAAGCCCAAGCTGATCATTGCCGGCGCGTCTGCCTACAGTCTGCGCATTGATTTCGAACGTTTTGCCAGGGTGGCCAAAGACGTTGGCGCCATCTTCATGGTCGACATTGCCCACTACGCAGGTCTGGTGGCCGCGGGCGTGTACCCCAACCCGGTGCCGCATGCCGATGTGGTGACCTCAACCACCCACAAGAGCCTGCGCGGCCCGCGCGGCGGCATTATCCTGATGAAGGCCCAGCACGAAAAAGC
>JANNXF010000069.1:0-16196 GCA_031409395.1 Polaromonas sp. | reverse complement strand
GCCATGGCGTTCTGCTGTCCTGCGGGTGACTTCAAATCCGGGCACGGTTGGCAGCGTTTATTGGGGAACCTTCATTTTTGAGCGCACGTAAATCAGCACAAAACCGGCAGCCGCCAGCACGCTGCCGCCCACCAGCAGAGTCCATCCTGCAGCTTCATCCGTGCGCTGCACAAACAGGCCCAGCACCAGGGCCAGCAGGCCGCCGTAAATCAGTACCCAGATCAGGCTGTGCAGGCGCGCCACGGATTTGCTGGAGGCCGTGGGGGCCGAAGGTTTGAAAAAACTCATTAGAACGAATCCTCGGGTAGGTTGGCGCAGGTCTGGTCACGCGTTTCCACCACTTTGAGCCACGCGCCCACCTTGGGCAGTTCGTAGTGATAAAAGTAGCGGGCAGCCCCCATTTTGCCTGTGCTGGCAGCTATGGATTGCATAGCACCCGGTTGCATGGCCGCCAGCGCCACATCCAGCCATATCCAGGCCAGCACGGTGTGGCCAAAGCCTTGCATATAGGGCACGGCATTGGCCAGGGCATCCGCAGGATTGCCCGTCGCCCAGGCGGCCTGGGTGGCGCTGCCCACATGCGCAAGGGCTTTTTCCAGCGCGCCGGCATGGGCGGCCAGTTCAGGCACCGCCATGGCTTTTTTGATGGTGGCGTTGACGCGGTCGGCCAAAAGCGCAAGCCCCCTGCCCCCTTCCATCAACACCTTGCGTCCCAGCAAGTCCATGGCCTGAATGCCGTGGGTGCCTTCGTGAATCATGTTCAGGCGGTTGTCGCGCCAGTATTGCTCCACCGGAAAATCACGGGTGTAGCCGTAGCCGCCGTGCACCTGGATCGCCAGCGAATTGGCTTCCAGGCACCACTCGCTGGGCCAGCTTTTGGCAATCGGTGTTAGCACCTCCAGCAGCAGCCTGGCCTCGTCAGCCGCCTCGGGTGTGCCCGTGTGCTGTTCGTCTACCAGGCGGGCGCAGTAAAGCGCCAGCGCCAGTGCGCCTTCGCAATACGCCTTTTGTGCCAGCAGCATGCGTTTGACGTCTGCATGCTCAATGATGCGGCTCTGCGGCGCGGAAGCGTCTTTTCCGCTGCCGGTGATGGGGCGGCCCTGCGGCCGGTTTTTGGCGTAGTCAAGCGATGCGTGGTAACCGGCCATGCCCAGCATGGTGGCAGCCAGGCCGACCCCAATGCGGGCTTCGTTCATCATGTGGAACATGCAGCGCAAGCCTTCGTGCGGTTTGCCGACCAGGTAGCCCACAGCGCCCGCCTCACCATTGACGGGGTATTTGCCCTCACCAAAGTTGAGCAAGGTGTTGGTGGTGCCGCGCCAGCCCAGCTTGTGGTTCAGGCCGGCCAGTGCCACGTCGTTGCGCACGCCAGTGAGTTCACCGTCTTTGTTCACCAGTTTTTTCGGCACCACAAACAGTGAAATCCCGCGTGTGCCAGCAATCAGCTTGCCATCCGGCCCGGGAATCTTGGCCAGCACCAGGTGAATGATGTTCTCGCACAACTCATGCTCACCCGAGGAAATCCACATCTTGTTGCCCTTGAGGCGGTAACGCGGACCGAGCGCCTCGTCTTCAAAATCAGCCCCGTCTGGCATGGCGCGGGTGGTGACGTCGCTGAGGGATGAGCCTGCCTGTGGTTCAGACAGACACATGGTGCCCGACCAGCGCCCCGAGAATTCATTGAGCGCAAACACCTGTTTTTGCAGCGGTGTGCCGTGCACCATCAGCAAATTGGCGTTGCCGGTGGTCAGCATGCCCGAACCAATGCTGACCGAAGCCATGGCAAAAAAACTGTTGGCCGCCGCTTCTACCGTGTAAGGCAACTGCATGCCGCCAATGTCGTAGTCTTGCGCCGCGCTGAGCATGCCGGAGGCGGCATAGGCTTTTTGCGCATCGTGCGTAGCCTGCGGCAAAATGACTTTTTCACCGTCGAAGTGCGGCTCTTGCGTATCGACCAGGCGGTTGAAGGGCGCATACTTTTCGCGGGCAATGCGCTCACAGGTGTCAAACACCGCATCAAACGTTTCGCGGGAGTGGTCTTCAAAGCGCGGGCGCTGGTTCAGGGCCTCGGCATTGAGCCACTGGTACAGCAGGAAATCAAGGGTAGACCGGAGGCTCATGGTTCAGGGCATTCTCAACAGGTGGAAATAAATAAGAATAGGCAGGCTTGTAAATCTGGTACGAGGCTAGGCTGGCTCTATCGGCATGTTGCGCCGCCCAAACAAAAAAAGCGCTGACCTTTCGACAAGGTTCAGCGCTTGGGTCATGGCCGTAAGGAGGCGTTAGAGAACTTCAAAAATACCTGCAGCGCCCATGCCGCCACCAATGCACATCGTGATGCAGACGCGCTTGGCGCCGCGGCGTTTGCCTTCAATCAGGGCATGGCCCGTCAGGCGCTGGCCGGTCACGCCATAGGGGTGACCCACCGCAATCGCGCCACCATTGACGTTCAGTTTGTCCATGGGTATACCCAGTTTGTCAGCGCAGTACAGCACCTGCACGGCAAACGCTTCGTTCAGCTCCCACAGGTCGATGTCACTGACCTTCAGGCCGAGTTTGGCCAGCACCTTGGGAATGGCGAAGACCGGGCCAATGCCCATTTCATCGGGTTCGCAGCCCGCCACCGCAAAGCCCAGAAAGCGACCCAGTGGCTTCAGGCCCTTTCGCTCGGCAACTTTCTCGTCCATGATGACGACGGCGCCGCCGCCATCAGAGAACTGGCTGGCATTGCCCGCTGCAATCACGCCGCCCGGAATGGCAGGCTTGATGCCGCTGATACCCTCTTTGGTCGTGCCTGCGCGTATGCCTTCATCCTGGCTGACAGTGACCTGTTTGGTCGTCAGGCCCATCACCGGGTCGGCGACACCCATGGTCACGGTAATCGGTGCAATCTCGGCTTCGTACAGTCCTGCCGCCAGCGCTGCGGTGGCTTTCTGCTGGCTGCCAGCACCGTACTCGTCCATGCGGTCACGGGCAATGCCGTAGCGCTTGGCCACCTGCTCGGCGGTTTGCAGCATATTCCAGTAAATTTCGGGCTTGTTTTGGGCCAACCAGTCTTCGCGCATCATGTGAGTGTTCATTTCCTGCTGAACGCAGGAAATGCTTTCAACACCACCCGCCACGTAAATGTCGGCCTCGCCGGCAATCACGCGCTGCGCGGCTGTGGCAATGGTCTGCAGGCCGGAGGAGCAAAAACGATTGATGGTCATGCCCGACACCGTGATGGGGCAACCGGCGCGCAGGGCAATCTGGCGCGCAATATTGGCGCCGGTAGCGCCTTCAGGGGTGGCGCAGCCGATGATCACATCGTCGACTTCAGCGGCTTCAATGCCGGCGCGTGCAATGGCGTGTTGTACCGCGTGGCCACCCAGTGTGGCGCCGTGCGTCATGTTGAAAGAACCCTTCCAGCTTTTGGCCAAAGGGGTGCGTGCGGTCGAAACAATTACAGCTGATGTCATGGAAATCTCCGGAGATCAAGGGGGTCTAGGAATTACGTGGACGCGTTGAAGGTCTTACCTTCAGCCGCCAGTTTGGCCAGCAATGGGGCGGGCTTCCAGAAAGCGGCGTCGTCGAGCGGGTTTAACGCAAAACGGTTCATGCTTTGCACAACGTTGAACAAACCCACCTGGTCGGCATACAGCATGGGGCCGCCACGGTACACCGGAAAGCCATAACCCATCAGGTAAACCATGTCGATGTCGCTGGCCTTGGAGGCAATACCCTCTTCCAGGATGTGGGCCGCTTCATTGACCAGGGCATACACCAGACGCTGAACGATCTCTTCGTCAGAAATCTTGCGTGGCGTGATGCCCAGCGAGGCACGGTGCGCTTCAATCATCTGCACCACTTCGGCGTTGGGAATCGCATCGCGCTTGCCGGGCACGTAGTCGTACCAGCCCGCGCCCGTCTTCTGGCCAAAGCGCCCTTTCTCACACAGCAAGTCAGCGGTCTTGCTGTACTTCATGTCTGGCTTTTCCTGGTAGCGGCGCTTGCGGATAGCCCAGCCAATGTCGTTACCCGCCAGGTCACCCATGCGGAACGGGCCCATGGCGAAACCGAACTTTTCAATCGCCTTGTCAACCTGCGCCGGGGTGCAGCCTTCGTCCAGCAAAAACCCGCCCTGGCGGCCGTACTGCTCAATCATGCGGTTGCCGATAAAGCCGTCGCAGACGCCCGAAACCACCGACGTTTTCTTGATTTTCTTGCCCAGCGCCATCACGGTGGCCAGCACGTCCTTGCCGGTTTTCTCGCCACGCACCACTTCGAGCAGTTTCATGATGTTGGCAGGGCTGAAAAAGTGCGTGCCAATCACGTCTTGCGGGCGCTTGGTGAAAGCGGCAATCTTGTTCATGTCCAGCGTGGAGGTGTTGGACGCGAGAATCGCACCCGGCTTCATGACACGATCAAGCTCGGTAAACACCTTCTCTTTCACGCCCATGTCCTCAAACACAGCTTCAATCACCATGTCGGCGTCTTTCAGGTCGTCGTAGCTCAAGGTGGTGGTCAGCAGGCTCATGCGCTGCTCGTACTTGTCCTGCTTGAGCTTGCCTTTTTTGACCTGCGCTTCGTAGTTTTTACGAATGGTCGCAATGCCGCGGTCCAGTGCATCCTGCTTCATTTCCAGCATCTTCACCGCAATGCCGGCGTTCAGGAAGTTCATGGAAATACCACCGCCCATGGTGCCGGCACCAATCACGGCAATCGATTGGATGTCACGCTTTGGCGTATCTTCGGGCACATCCGGAATCTTTGATGCAGCGCGTTCGGCCATGAAAATATGGCGCAGCGCCCGGCTTTCGGGCGTCCACATCAGATTGATGAAAATCTCGCGCTCAAACAGAAGGCCATCGGCAAATTTCTGTTTCGTGGCTGCTTCGACAGCGTCGACGCATTTCAACGGCGCCGGGAAGTTTTTGGCCATTCCCTTGACCATGTTGCGCGCAAACTGGAAATAGGCGTCGCCGTTCGGGTGCTTGCAAGGCAGGTTGCGCACCAGCGGCAACGGCCGCGTGTCGGCAACAGACTGGGCAAACGCCAGAGCCTCGTCCATCAGCGTGCCGGCTGAGGTGGCCATTTTGTCAAACAGTTTTTGACCGGGTATCAGGGCCAGCAACTCGCTTTTGACGGGCTCGCCGCTGACGATCATGTTCAGCGCGGGCTCAACACCCACGGCACGGGGCAAACGCTGGGTACCGCCAGCGCCGGGCAGCAGGCCCAGCTTGACTTCTGGCAAGGCCACACTGCAGCCAGGCGCCGCAATGCGGTAATGGCAGCCAAGGGCCAGCTCCAGGCCGCCCCCCATGCACACCGAGTGGATCGCCGCTACAACGGGTTTCGACGAGTTCTCGACCGTGGCAATCACGCTGTGCAGATTGGGCTCGGACAAGGCTTTGGGTGTCCCGAACTCCTTGATGTCCGCACCGCCTGAAAAGGCTTTGCCCGCGCCGGTAATCACAATCGACTTGATGGCCGGGTCCAGATTGGCTTTTTGAACGTTGTCGGTCAGGCTCAAACGGGTGGCGTAACCCAGCCCATTCACCGGCGGATTGCTCAATGTAATGACAGCGACATTGCCATGAACTTCATAGAGGGTGGTCATTGAGGGGTTCTTTCCTTGAATTGAAGTGTGAGTCAGAAGGTTTCAGCAGCACTGACCGCGAATGCATGAGTTTGCACCTGTCGGCGAAATAGTACGACCGTTCTTTTTGTTATTGTAGGAGCGTCTGAGGGCGGCGCAAGTCCCCCACGGCTCCGGTTTGTCCCAGCGGCGACAAGCCAGGGGGCTTTTACACCTCTAGCCACTCTTTTCGAATGTAGGCGTCTGCGCGCAGCGTGTCGGGTGTACCGTCAAATACGATGCTGCCGTGCCCCATGACCAGCGCACGGTCAGAAATCGCCATGGCAATCGTCAGTTTTTGCTCAATCAACAGCACCGAGATGCCTTTGACCTTGAGCGTTTGCAGGTACTGACCCACCAGCTCAACAATTTTGGGGGCCAGGCCCTCGGTGGGCTCGTCAATGATGATGAGGTCAGGGTCACCCATCAGGGTACGGCACAGGGTCAGCATTTGCTGCTCGCCGCCCGACAAAACACCGGCTTCGGTGTGCTGGCGTTCCTTGAGCCGGGGAAACATGGTGTACATGTCTTCAAAAGACCAGCGTGCGCCTTTGCCACTGCCTTTTTGCCCCAGCAGAAGGTTCTGATGGACCGTCAGCTTGGGGAAAATATCGCGGTTTTCAGGCACGTAGCCAATGCCCAGATGGGCAATCTGGTAGGCCTTCTTGCCCACCAGGTCGCATTCTTTCCAGGCAATGGAACCCTGGCAATCGACCAGTCCCATGATGGCTTTTGCCGTGGTTGAACGGCCCGAACCGTTGCGGCCCAGCAAGGCCACAATCTCACCGGGCTGCACATTGAAGGAAACGCCGTGCAGCACATGGCTCTTGCCGTAATAGGCGTGAAGATTTTTTACCTGCAGCATACAAGGCTCCGGCGGGCTGCCCCAAGGCAAACTGGGGCCTCTTTGGGGGTCAAAGAAAAAGACATGAAATTCCAGCCATGACGCCCCATGCTAGTGCCCTCCTGCCTGCTGGTCAGCCACCGATGAGCCCAGGTAAGCCTCCTGAACACGCTGGTCAGCACGCACTGCCTCTGGCACATCGTAGGCAATGATTTCACCGTAAACCACCACGGCAATTTTGTCGGCCAGGCCAAACACCACGCCCATGTCGTGCTCAACGGTGAGCAGTGTCTTGCCAATGGTGACTTCCTTGATGAGTTTGATGAACCGGCTGGTTTCAGAGCGGCTCATACCAGCGGTGGGTTCGTCCAGCAAGATCACGTTGGCGCCGCCCGCAATCGTGATGCCGATCTCCAGGGCACGTTGTTCGGCATAGGTGAGGTTGGTGGCCAGCACATCGCGTTTTTTGTCGAGCTTGATCATGGCCATCAGTTCTTCGGCCCGCTGGTTGGCGTTGTCAAGGTTGGCCAGAAATTTCAGAAATGTGTACTTGTAGCCCAGGCCCCACAGCACGCCACAGCGCAGGTTTTCAAACACACTGAGCTTGGGGAAAATATTGGTGATCTGAAAGCTGCGAGACAAACCAAGCCGGTTGATTTCAAAAGGTTTTTTGCCATTGATGCGCTGGCCATTGAGCAGCACATCGCCACTGGTGGGCTCAAACCGGCCACTGATCAGATTGAAGAGCGTCGATTTCCCGGCGCCGTTGGGGCCGATGATGGCGACACGCTCCCCGGCGCTCACCGCCAGGTTGGTGCCACGAATGATTTCTGTCTTGCCAAAGCTCTTTCGCAAATCCCTGAGTTCGAGTGCGTAAGGCAGGCTACCAGCGGCGGTCATAGGGCCTCCCTGCGCTTGGTTTCTTTCTCGATGAAGACCTGGATCTCGCCCCATTCCCGCAAGAACTGGCGTCGCACCACCTCAAACAAGCCCAAACCCGTGAACATGATGAAAGCAGACCCGAACCAGCTGTTGAGGTTTTTGGCATTCAGGCTTGCGCCCATAAACTGCATTTCAGGCCCAAGCGCGGCATTGAGCTGCAGGTGATACACCATTTCGACCATGGCGGCAGCGCCGAGCAGCACCACGAGCCCGGTCACCGCCAACGCCAGGTAGCTGACCCACAGCTCACGCAGCCGGCCAAACGCGGCCACGCGCAGATTCATCATGATGAGGCTGGCCACACCGCCAGGCGCGTACATCACCATGAACAGAAAAATCAGGCCCAGGTAAAGCAGCCAGGCACGGGTCAACTCGGACAGCAGCACAAAAGCAAGCACCATGAAAATAGCACCCAGAATGGGGCCAAAGAAAAAAGTCGCCCCACCCAAAAAGGTAAACAACAAGTACGCCCCGGAACGGTAACCGCTGACGACTTCTGAAGTGACAATCTCGAAATTCAGCGCCGCCAGCCCCCCGGAAATACCCGCAAAAAAGGCTGCAATGATGAAAGAGATGTAGCGCACCTTTTGGGTGTCGTAACCAATGAACTCCACGCGCTCCGGGTTGTCGCGCACCGCATTCAGGATACGGCCCAGCGGGGTCCGCGTGAAGGCATACATCAGCGCCGTGCACACCAGGGTGTAGACCGCAATCAGGTAATAGAGCTGGACTTGCGGCCCGTAGGTGATGCCGAACGGTCTGGCACCCGTGACCCGGTTGCCGGAAACACCGCCCTCCCCGCCAAAAAACTCAGGAAACATGAGCGACATGGCCCAGACCAGTTCGCCAACGCCCAGCGTGATCATGGCAAAGGTGGTGGCTGATTTTTTGGTGGTGACCCACCCAAGCACAATAGCCACGCCCATGCCGGCCAGGCCACCGGCAATTGGCACCAGGCTGACCGGAATCGGCAGGTTGCCCTTGCTGACGAGATTCAGGGTGTGAATGGCCAGAAATGAGCCCATACCGGAATAGACTGCATGGCCGAAACTGAGCATGCCGCCCTGTCCCAGCAGCATGTTGTAGCTCAGGCACACAATGATGGCGACGCCCATCTGGCTGAGCATGGTGTGGCTCAGCGAGCTGGTGAACACCAGGGGCGCCACGGCAAGTACCAGGGCAAACAGTGTCCAGATCAGAAAGCGCCCGATGTTGAGCGGCTTGAATTCGTAGTGTGTGGTTGACATATCAGTTTGCACCGGGCTGTTTCAGGCAAACCGCAGCCCTGCGTAAAGAGACGGGACATGAGACGGAACATGGCATGAGCCCGCACTGAAGCGGCAGACGTGCCAAACGACGACGAAGCGGGAAAGTCATGGGTTCATCCCTCCCGCGTGCCGAGCAAGCCCTTGGGCCTGAAGATCAGCATCAGCACCAGCAGCAGGTAAGGCAATATCGGCGCGACCTGGCTGACCTTGAGTTTCCACAGCGCGTAGCCGAATGTTTCAGGGGTGATGTTCATGCCCAGGGCACCTGAAAAACTGACCAGGGAGGTGTCAATGGCGACCGCAAACGTCTGCAGCACGCCAATCAGCAACGAGGCCAGAAAAGCGCCGCCCAACGACCCCATGCCGCCCACCACCACCACCACAAAAATGACCGACCCGACGGTGCCCGCCATGCCGGGTTCCGTCACAAAGGCATTGCCCCCAATCACGCCGGCCAGGCCCGCCAGCGCGGCGCCACCGCCAAACACCAGCATGAAGACCCTGGGCACGTTATGGCCCAGCGCTTCCACGGTTTCCGGATGCGTCAGGGCGGCCTGAATCACCAGGCCAATCCGTGTGCGGGTCAGCAGCAGCCACACTGCAATCAGCATCAGCACCGCCACCAGCATCATGAACCCGCGGTACAT
Source organism: Polaromonas sp. (assembly GCA_031409395.1). GTDB lineage: Bacteria > Pseudomonadota > Gammaproteobacteria > Burkholderiales > Burkholderiaceae_C > Polaromonas. Next base: position 6,878 of record JANNXF010000069.1, on the reverse strand, counting down.
GGGGAATTGGGTGCCAAACAGCGTGAACAGCGGGCCATCGAGGACTGGCGGCACACGGTAGTCCACCGAGCCGCGGCCCCACACCAGTTGCACCAGCTCAAGCAAGATGTAGCTCAAGCCGAAGGTAATGAGCAGTTCAGGCACATGGCCAAACTTGTGCACGCGGCGCAGGCAAAATTTCTCAAAACCCGCACCAATCAGGCCGACGAGCAGCGGCGCTATCAGCAGCGCAGGCCAGAACCCGACCAACTCTGTGGTGGTGAACGCAAAGTAGGCGCCCAGCATGTAAAACGATGCGTGGGCGAAATTGAGCACGCCCATCATGCTGAAAATCAGCGTGAGCCCTGAACTCAGCATGAACAGCAGCAAGCCATAGCTGATGCCGTTTAAAAGTGAGATGGTGAAAAATTCCATGTGCGAATGGGCAAGCGATTAAAACTACGGTGAACCGGTTACGCCGGAAACAGAACGCCAACAAGGCGTAAAAAACGCCGGGATTGCAGAGCGCAAAACCCGGCGCGATGACCTTCTGTCGCTCCCTGGTTGCGTCAAGAACCCAGATCACCGGGCTCAAGACCTCAGGAGCGCGCCATCAAGCCGGCCGCTTCAGCTGGCAACTGGTGGGCGTGCTGGCCACATAAGGGTCAAGCTGCTTGACCGGCGCGAAGGTGTAGCCGGTGTTTTCCACACTGTAGGGATTTTTGCTGTCCACTTTTTGCCATTTGGTGACAAACATAGATTGCTGCAGCTGGTGGTCAGACTTGCGCATCGTGACTTCACCGGCAAAGCTCTTGCCGCTCAGACCTTCCATGGCTGCGGCCACCTTGACGGGATTGGACGATTTGGCGTTTGCAATGGCCTGGCCCAACAGCAAGGTGGCGTTGTAGGTGGCATAGGTGTAGAAATCGTCCTTGAATTTGGCCTTGAAGTCTGTGCTCATGGCGCCGATTTCACCGGTGTGGTTGGCGTGTCCGTAGGCAATCACGTAGACCTCGCTGTCACCACCAGCGGCCAGCGCGGTCGGCGTGCCTGTCACCTGCGCGTAGTAGGTGTACATGGGCAGCTTCAGGCCCGCATCGTTCATGGCCTTGACCAGCAAGGTCAGGTCAGTGCCCCAGTTGCCGGTGACGATGGTGTCGGCGCCAGACTGCTTGATCTTGGCCACATAAGGTGCAAAATCCTTGACCTGCCCGATCGGGTGCAGGTCATCACCGACGATCTGGACGTCGGGCCGCTTGCGGGCAATGCCTTCCTTGAAATACTTGGCAACCTGCTGGCCGTGCGAGTAATTCTGGTTGATCAGAAAAACCTTCTTGACCTTGTTCTGGTCTTTCATGAAGGTGGTCAACGCTTCCATTTTCATGGTGGTGTCTGCGTCAAAACGGAAGTGCCAGTAATCGCATTTCTCGTTGGTCAGCGCAGGGTCAACCGCGGCGTAGTTCAGGAAAATCACTTCCTTGCCCGGATTGCGTTCGTTGTGCTTGGCTACCGCATCAGAAATCGCCAGCGCGGCACCAGAACCATTGCCTTGCGTCACATAGCGAAAGCCCTGGTCAATAGCGGCTTTCAGTGAATTCAGGCTTTCCTGTGGAGAGCCCTTGTTGTCGAAACCGGTTACTTCAAACTTGACGCCCGCCGGATTTTTGGCACCGCTCAAACGATCGGCCACAAACTGCCAACTCTTGAGCTGGTTTTGCCCGACGTTCGCGAACGGACCCGAAAGAGGGTCAATGAAGGCGATTTTGACAGTCTCACCTTTTTGGGCAAAAGCCAGGCCAGCCCCCGCCAACATGACGCAAGCAGCTACGGATTTAATAGCAAATTTCACTGATGTCTCCTTGGTTTTAAGAATCTGTCGAGCGTACAAGTGTTTGCCGCTTTCAACGCTCAGGGATTGTCCCTAGAAGTGCGCCAAGCTATCACTTTGGCGACTCCAGGCAGTCGCGTCAAACGCCGGGCAACTTGTAATCCTTGAGCAACTCGCGAAGCCTGGTTTTCAGGATTTTCCCGGTAGCGCCCAGCGGAATGGCGTCCACGAACACCACGTCGTCAGGAATCTGCCATTTGGCGGTTTTTCCGTCGTAGAACCTGATGAGTTCGTCGCGGGTGACTTCGGCGCCCGGCTTTTTAACCACCGCAATAATGGGCCGCTCGTCCCACTTGGGGTGCGCAACGCCTATGCACGCCGCCATGGCCACGGCCGGGTGCGCCACCGCAATATTTTCGACATCAATCGAGCTGATCCACTCGCCCCCCGATTTGATGACGTCCTTGCTGCGGTCGGTGATTTGCAGATAGCCGTCGGCGTCAATCGTGCCGACGTCACCGGTGGGGAACCAGCCCTCAATGAGCGGGTCACCACCCTCACCCTTGAAGTACTCACGCACTATCCACGGGCCCTTGACGTGAAGGTCGCCATAGGTTGTACCGTCCCAGGGCAGTTCCTTGCCGGTGCCGTCCACAATTTTCATGTCAACGCCGTAAATCGCGCGCCCCTGCTTGAGCCGGATTTTCATTTTCTCGTCGGCGGACAGTGCGTCGTGCTTGTTTTTAAGCGTGCACAGCGTGCCCAGCGGGCTCATTTCCGTCATGCCCCAGGCGTGCAACACCTCGACGCCATAGTCGTCGTTGAAAGCGGCAATCATGGCTGGCGGGCAGGCAGACCCGCCGATGACCGTACGGCGCAGGGCAGAGAACTTCAGGCCGGCGGGTTTCATGTGGCCGAGGAGCATTTGCCAGACGGTGGGCACCCCTGCGGCATAGGTCACTTTTTCGGCCTCTATCAGCTCGTACACCGACTTGCCGTCCAGTGCCGGGCCGGGGAACACCAGTTTGGCCCCCGTCAAGGCCGCTGAATACGGAATTCCCCAGGCATTGACATGAAACATGGGCACCACCGGCAAGATGGCATCGCGTGCAGAAATACTCATCACATCGGGCAAGGCCGCAGCGTAGGCATGCAGTGTGCTGGAGCGATGGCTGTACAAGGCCGCCTTGGGGTTGCCCGTGGTCCCGCTGGTGTAGCACATGCTTGAAGCCGTGTTTTCGTCAAAACTCGGCCAGGCGTAGTGGCCAGATTCGGCCCCCATCCAGGCTTCATAGCTCAGCAGGTTGGGTATGCCGGAGTCCACAGGAAGCCTGTCGGCGTCACACAGCGCGATGAAATGCCTGATGGTGGTGCACTTGCTGTGCACGGCTTGGACCAGGGGCAAAAAGCTCAGGTCAAAACACAGCACCTGGTCCTCGGCGTGATTCGCTATCCAGGCAATCTGGTCGGGGTGCAAACGAGGGTTGATGGTGTGCAGCACACGCCCCGAACCGCTGACCCCGTAGTAGAGCTCAAAATGGCGGTAACCGTTCCACGCCAGCGTGGCGACCCTGTCACTGAAGTTCAACTGCAGCCCGTCCAGTGCATTGGCCACCTGCCGTGCCCGCTGCGCCGAGTCCCTGTAGGTGTAGCGGTGCAGATCGCCTTCGACGCGGCGCGACACGATTTCCGCGTCACCGTGGTGGCGTTCGGCAAACTCGATCAGTGACGAGATCAGCAGCGGCTGGCTTTGCATTAAACCCAACATGGTTTTAGTCTCCTTTTATTCGGTAAAAAATTCACGCGCCATCCGGCGCAATCGTCACCGCATGGTAACGCTCGCGTTGCAATTTCTGCAGAGGAAATTTCCTCCGACCCGCACTCTTGCGACACTGACTGCATGGCTGACCCCTACTGTCTGCTGAGCGCGGCAGGAACGCAACTGATGTCGCCTGCATGACAGTTCTTAAGTGAAAACCCGATTCCGGCGGGCGCCCTGACACCATTCATTTCTGGACATTGGTGGCAGGGACACAATGGCGTCATGTCAATTGAAGACGCCGCCTTTTCGCACCACCGCTTCATGCGTGGGCAACCCTGGTTTTCTGCCTTGTCTGCGGACGCCCAAAGCCGCCTGCTGGCGTGCACGTTTACCGTGGCGGGGCACAAAGGAGAAACCATGCTGGCAGCGGGTGAACCGGTCAAGGGCTGGTATGCCGTACTGTCGGGCCTGGTCAAGCTGCAAAGCTGCTCGTCCCAGGGCCGGGTGTCGGCCTTCCTGGGCGTGCCCGATGGCGAGTGGTTTGGCGAAGGCTCGACGCTGAAAACCGAGCCGCGCCGCTATGACGTGATTGCCCTTCGCGACACCCGGATGCTGTGCTTGCCGCGCGCCCAGTTTGACGAACTGCTGGCGACTTGCCTGCCCTTTAACCACTTTCTGGTGGCGCACCTCAATCGGCGCCTCGGCCAGGCCATGGCCATCATCGAGACCGGACGGCTGCGCGCACCGGAGCAGCGCGTGGCGCTGTACCTGAGCCACGTGTTCTGGCAGGGCAGGCGCAGGCTGGTGCTCTCGCAGGAAGAACTGGGCCACCTGGCCGGTCTGTCGCGGCAGACGGTCAACCGGGCGCTCAAGTCACTGGAACAGCGCGGTTTGGTGTCCCTTGAGTTTGGCCGCGTGGCCATGCTGGACGGCCCCGCGCTGGCGGCTTGCGCTGTCAGGCCAGAAATTTAGGTCCCAGGGTCGGCCCGTCGAAAGATTTTCCGGCTTGTTTCCGCGTGTTAACCCCGCTTGGTCAGGGCTTCTGCCACCCGACGACAATTGAAGCCATGAATTTCACTGACAAAGAGCCGGCCGCAGTGCGCCCAAACCTGAACTGGATCAATAGCTTCGCGGGACTGGGGCCCGCGTTTTACACCGATCTGCAAGCCACGCCCCTGCCCTCGCCCTATTGGGTGGGTCGCAGCCTCGCCCTGGCGCGCGAGCTCGGACTGCAAGCGCAATGGCTGGAATCCCAGGATGCCTTGGCGATGCTCACCGGCAATGCGCTTATGGCCGGCAGCCGCCCGCTGGCCAGTGTTTACAGCGGCCATCAGTTCGGCGTCTGGGCGGGTCAATTGGGAGATGGCCGGGCGCTCCTGCTTGGCGAAGTGGACACCGCGCAAGGCCCCCAGGAAATACAGCTCAAGGGCGCGGGCAAAACGCCCTACTCGCGCATGGGCGACGGCCGGGCGGTGCTGCGCAGCTCCATCCGCGAGTTTTTGTGCTCGGAGGCCATGCATGGCCTGGGCATTCCCACGACCCGCGCCCTGTGCGTCACCGGTTCCGACGCGCCGGTGCGTCGTGAAGAAATTGAAACTGCCTCGGTGGTTACGCGCATCGCCCCCAGCTTCATACGTTTTGGTCATTTTGAGCATTTCAGCTACACCGACCAGCACGCGCAGCTCAAAACACTGGCCGACTACGTGATCGACAAGTTCTACCCCGCTTGCCGTGAATCGAGCCAGCCTTATGCGGCGCTGCTGCAGGCGGTCAGTGAACGCACCGCGCATTTGATGGCCGCCTGGCAGGCAACAGGCTTTTGCCATGGCGTGATGAACACCGACAACATGAGCATTCTGGGCCTGAGCATCGACTACGGCCCGTTCCAGTTTCTGGATGCCTTTGACCCCGGCCATATCTGCAACCACTCCGACACTGAGGGGCGGTATGCGTACAACAAACAACCGAATATGGCCTACTGGAACCTGTTTTGCCTGGGTCAGGCCTTGCTGCCCCTCATTGAAGACCAGGACCAGGCCCTGGCCGCACTGGAGTCTTATAAAACCGTGTTCCCCGAGGCGTTGCAAGCCCGCATGCGCGCCAAGTTGGGACTGACGGACGAGCAGCCAGATGACAAGGCGCTGATTGATAGCACTTTCAGGCTGCTGGCCAGCAACAAAGTGGACTACACCATTTTCTGGCGCAGACTGTGCGGCTTTACCGCCCAAAGCGGGCATGAGCAGGTCCGTGACCTGTTTTTTGACCGCGAATCCTTCAATGCCTGGGCGCTACAGTATTCAGAGCGGCTAGCGCCCGTAGATATTGGGCAAAGGGCCGATTTGATGCTCAAGAACAACCCCAAATTCGTACTTCGCAACCATTTGGGCGAGCAAGCCATACGGGCAGCGAAACTAAAAGACTTTTCCGGGGTCGATACCTTGTTGACGCTGCTTCAAACCCCATTTGCCGAGCATCCGGGGCATGACAGCTACGCAGACTTCCCGCCAGATTGGGCGGCTTCCATCGAAATCAGTTGCAGTTCGTAACAAGCCTGCGCAGCCGGTATCCATCTGCCCCGTCCACCCCTTGCTTCAACTTGCTTCGTACACCAGGACCCTTTCACCATGAGCGCCAAAATCCAGAAAACCGATGCCGAATGGAAAGCCTTGCTGGCAGAAAAAGGCGCGGAGTCCCCCGCCTTTGAGGTCACCCGCCATGCCGCCACCGAGCGCCCCTACACCGGCAAGCACGAGGACAACTACGCCGACGGCAGCTACCGCTGCATGTGCTGCGATGCCGAGCTTTTTGACTCGTCAACCAAGTTCGATGCGGGTTGCGGCTGGCCGAGTTTTTCGCAGGAGGTCAAGCAAGGTGCCATTGAGGAGCACGTGGACCGCGCCCACGGCATGACGCGCACCGAGACGGTTTGTGCCAACTGTGGCGCACACCTGGGCCATGTGTTTCCCGACGGGCCCACACCCACCGGTCTGCGCTACTGCATGAACTCCGCATCGCTCGATTTCAAGCCCCGTTGATGTGGCCCCCACGCTCGTCACTTCGTGTACTTCGCTGCCCCCCGAGGGGGCCGCTGCGCCTGCGGTCTGGCATAGCCAGTCCCGCGGCCCCTGCTTGAAGGGAGATGTGGCCCCCACGCTCGTCACTTCGTGTACTTCGCTGCCCCCCGAGGGGGCCGCTGCGCCTGCGGTCTGGCAGAGCCAGTCCCGCGGCCCCTGCTTGAACGGAGGTGTGGCCCCCACTCTCGTCACTTCGTGTACTTCGCTGCCTCCCCGAGGGGGCCGCTGCGCCTGC
>JANNXF010000068.1:0-18841 GCA_031409395.1 Polaromonas sp. | reverse complement strand
GTCGGCTGGTTGCCCATCTTGCCGGCTGCGGTGACTTCTTTCACCAGGCGAATCATGTGCTCCAGCGGGTTGTCTGCAGGGCGCAATACGTCCAGCTCTTGCTGGGCAAAGTAGCCGATGTTCAGGCCCTTGCCCTCGGTCATGTCGCCTTGAATCGGCGCCAGCGCCCGCGCCACGGTTTTGACCAGCGTTGACTTGCCCTGGCCATTGGCACCCAGAATGCCGATGCGCTGGCCGGCCAGCACCGACTTGCTGACGTTTTGCACAATCACGGTGGGTGGCGTGCCTTCCGGCGCGCCCTCGGGTGCCGGATAGCCAAAGTAGGCGTTCTGCATCGACAGCATGGGGTTGGGCAAATTCGCCGGTTCCTTGAACTCGAAGGTGAAATCAGCCTCGGCCAGCAGCGGCACGATTTTCTCCATGCGGTCCAGCGCCTTGACGCGGCTTTGCGCCTGTTTGGCCTTGCTCGCCTTGGCTTTAAACCGGGCAATGAACTTCTGCAGGTGGGCGATCTTGTCCTGCTGCTTGGAGTAAGCGCCTTGCTGCAGCGCCATCTGCTCGGCGCGCAGGTCCTCGAACTTGCTGTAGTTGCCGCCGTAGCGGGTGAGCTTGGCGCTTTCAATGTGCACCGTCACATCGGTCACGGCATCCAGAAATTCGCGGTCATGGCTGATGACCAGCATGGTGCCCTGGTAGCGTTTGAGCCAGGCCTCCAGCCAGACCAGGGCGTCCAGGTCCAGGTGGTTGGTGGGTTCGTCCAGCAGCAGCAGATCAGACGGACACATCAGTGCGCGCGCCAGTTGCAGGCGCATGCGCCAGCCGCCGGAAAAACTGTTCACGGGGTTGTCCAGCTCTGACACCTTGAAGCCCAGACCGAGAATCAGGGCCTGCGCCCGGGCCTGTGCATCGTGCGCGCCCGAATCGTACAGCTCCATGTAGGCGTGGGCCATGCGGTCACCGTCGCCGCTTTCTTCAGACGCTGCCACCTCGGCCTGTGCCGCCAGCAGCACGATGTCGCCTTCAATCACATAGTCGGTTGCACTTTGCTCGGTTTCGGGCATGTCCTGCGCCACCTGCGCCATGCGCCACTGCGCGGGAATGAAAAACTCGCCGCCGTCCTCGTGCAGCGTGCCGTTGAGCATGGCAAACAACGACGACTTGCCCGCACCATTGCGACCCACCAGGCCGATGTTCTCGCCGGGGTTGAGGGTGACAGACGCGCTGTCGAGAATGACTTTGGCGCCGCGCCGCAGCACAACGTTTTTAAGGGTGATCATGTGATAAGTTCAGAATAGAGAGGAGTCAAAAACGGGCTGCCGGACGCAGAGAACGCAAAGGTTTCGCAAAAGGCGCAAAAAATCAGGAAAGTTTTTGACTTTCCTTTTGCGTTCTCTGCGAAACCTTTGCGCCTTCCGCGTCCGGAAGTTCCGTATTGGATTTAAAGCCCGGTCAGACCAGTTGTTCTCGTGTGATCAACATCACCTGGTCGCTGCCTGCGCTGGTTTCAAACCAGAGCGGCTCAAAATGCGGGAAGGCACGCTCGAAATTTTTGCGCTCGTTGCCTATTTCCAGCACCAACACCGCATTTTCGCTCATATAGCCGGCGACGTTTAGAAAAAGGCTTCGAATGAAGTCCATGCCGTCCGTCCCGCCATGCCCATCACCCGCCAGGGCCAGACGGGGTTCGGCCCGGAATTCAGCGGGCAGGGCGGCCATGCTGGCGGCGTTGACATAGGGCGGATTGCACAAAATCAGGTCATACGGACCCTGGCAGGCGGCCAGGCCATCGGATTCAATCAGCGTGATGCGGCTGTCCAGCTGGTGCCGGTCGACATTGATGCGGGCCACGGCCAGCGCGTCCAGGCTGATGTCGGCGGCATCGACCACCACGTCGGGGTACGTCATGGCGGCCAGCACGGCCAGACTGCCATTGCCGGTGCACAGGTCCAGCACGCGGTGCGTGTCTTCACCCAGCCACGGGTCTATGCTTTCATCGTCAAGCAACTCGGCAATGAAGGAGCGCGGAATAATCACCCGCTCGTCGACATAAAAGGGCACGCCCATCAGCCAGGCTTCTTTGGTGAGGTAGGCGGCGGGTTGGCGGGTGCTGATACGTGCTTCAAAAAGCATAGCTACCTGCGCCCGTTCCGCCTGGGCTACCGGCTGATTAGCCACTGAGTCAAGATCGTCCAGCGGCAATCCGAGCTGCCACAGCACCAGCCAGGCGGCTTCGTCAAAGGCATTGGTCGTGCCCTGGCCGTAGCCGTCTGAAAAGCGCAGTCCGGCGGCTTCCAGCCGGTCGGCCATCTGCTCGATGAGTGCCAGTACCGTGACCGGCTGGTCGGGTGCCGTGGGCGCGTTCATGTGGCGGCCAGCCGTTCCAGCACGCCTTTGTAGATGTTTTTGAGCGGGTCGAGCGAGCTGACCCGGACATGCTCGTTGATTTTGTGAATCGACGCGTTGACGGGCCCCAGCTCGATCACCTGCGCGCAGATTTTGGCCATGAAGCGGCCGTCGCTGGTGCCGCCGGTGGTGGACAGCTCGGTTTTCAAGCCGGTTTCGGCGTGAATGGCGTCCCGCACGGCATCGACCAGCGTGCCGGGCGTGGTCAAAAACGGCAGGCCGCCCAGCGTCCATTTCAGGCTGTACTCCAGCTGGTGCCTGGCCAGCACCGCCTGCAGGCGCTGCTGCAGGCTTTCGGGGGTGGATTCCGTGCAAAACCGGAAATTGAAGTCAACCACCAGTTCGCCGGGAATGACGTTCGAGGCACCGGTGCCGCCGTGCAGGTTGGACACCTGCCAGCTGGTGGCGGGGAAAAACGCATTGCCCTGGTCCCATTCGGTGGCCACCAGTTCGGCCAGTGCCGGTGCAAACAGGTGCATCGGGTTCTTGGCCAGGTGCGGGTAGGCAATATGGCCCTGCACACCTTTGACCACCAGCTTGCCACTCATGGTGCCGCGGCGGCCGTTTTTGATCATGTCGCCGAGCTGGCTGACCGAGGTGGGTTCGCCCACGATGCAGTAGTCGAGCACTTCCCCACGGGCCTTGAGCTGCTCGCAGACCACCACGGTGCCGTCCAGCGCCGGGCCTTCTTCGTCGCTGGTGATTAAAAAAGCCAGCGACAGCGCGGGCCTGGGATGGGCTGCCAAAAACTCTTCCACCGCCACCACCATGGCGGCAATCGAGGTTTTCATGTCGGCCGTGCCACGCCCGTAGAGCAGGCCGTCGCGGTGGCTGGGCGTAAACGGGTGGCTGTGCCACTGCTCCAGCGGGCCGGTGGGCACCACATCGGTGTGGCCGGCGAACACCAGGGTTTTGACGGTGCTACTGGAGTCTGCCTGATCTGCTATTGAATCAATAGCTGTCTGCGCCCGATCTGATTGGGCCAACGGGCTAAAACCCTCAAACTTTGCCCACAGGTTGGTGACCCGGAAATGGTCGGGGCCGCTGAGGATGGTTTCGCACTTGAACCCCAGGGGCGCCAGCCGCGCAATCAGCATGGCCTGGCAATCAGCGTCGTCGGGCGTCACGGAGGGGCGGGAAATAAGCTGTTCAGCCAGCTGCAGTGTTCGGGACATGGTTCAGGTGCGTCGGGCGCGTCAGGGGCGGTAAAACCGCGTCAATGTAAAAAAGCGGGGGAAGGGCCTGGCGCCTAGTGCCGCACGTCAAAGGTGATTTCAGTGAACGAGGCTTCGTCGTCCTGGTCATGCTCAGGCTCGTGGGCCGTGGTCTTGCCACCGCCAAAGTCGTTTTCAAGGCGCCACATCAGGTTGGTCGGCGAATCGGCAAACGACACCCCTTCCTTGCGCGTGACCGTGCCTTCCATGATCAGTTTGGCGATGTCCTGCTCAAAGGTCTGCGAACCGACTGCCATGGATTTTTCCATGGCTTCCTTGATGCCGGAAAAATCGCCTTTTTCAATCAGTTCGGCAATCAGCTTGGTGTTGAGCAGCACCTCGACCGCCGGGATGCGGCTGCCGTCCTGGGTGCGCAGCAGGCGCTGTGACACGACGGCCTTCAATGAGGCCGCCAGGTCGCCCAGCATGGTGCTGCGTACCTCGACCGGGTAAAAGCTCAAGATCCGGGTGAGCGCCTGGTAGCTGTTGTTGGCGTGCATGGTGGCCAGGCACAGATGGCCGGTTTGGGCATAGGCGAGGGCGGCCGACATGGTTTCACGGTCGCGAATCTCGCCGATCATGATGACGTCTGGCGCCTGGCGCAGGGCGTTTTTCAGCGCCACCTGGAGCGACTGCGTATCGGCGCCTACTTCGCGCTGGTTCACCACCGATTTTTTGTTGTTGAAGATAAATTCGATCGGGTCCTCGATGGTCAGGATGTGGCCCATCTCGTGCTCGTTGCGGTGGTCCATCATGGCGGCCAGCGTGGTGGTCTTGCCGGCGCCTGTGGCCCCCACCATCAGCAGCAGGCCGCGCTTTTCCATGATCAGGTCGGTCAGAATGTCCGGCACATTGAGGTTCTGAAGGGCCGGAATTTCCGCCGGTATGTAGCGAATCACCGCCGCATAGGTGTTGCGCTGGCGAAAGCCGCTGATACGAAAGTTGCCCAGCCCCTCGATGGGCAGGGCCATGTTGAGCTCGCCCAGCTCTTCAAGCTCTTCAATCCGCTCGGGCGGCAGCACCTCGGCCAGCAGGTTGCGCGGGGCGTTGGGCGGCAGAATCTGCGCATTGATGGGGATGGTCTGACCGTTGATCTTGATCAAAATGGGCGCATGGGCCGACAGATAGACGTCAGACGCCTTTTTATCGGCCATCAAACGCAAGATTCTCTCCATTGTGCTCATGGGTCAGCCTTGTAAAGTCAAAAAATCGGCAGTGCTTTGAGCTCAGTCCCTGAGCAAGTCGTTCAGACTTGTCGTGGCACGGGTCTTGGCATCGACCTTTTTGACGATCACGGCGCAGTACAAGGAGTATTTGCCACCGGCTTTGGGCAGGTTGCCCGACACCACCACAGAGCCTGCAGGAATGCGGCCATAGCTCACGGTGTCCAGTTCGCGGTCGTAAATCGGGGTGCTCTGGCCGATGTACACGCCCATCGAGATGACCGAGTTTTCTTCCACAATCACGCCTTCGACGATCTCCGAGCGCGCACCGATGAAGCAGTTGTCTTCAATGATGGTCGGGTTGGCCTGCAGCGGCTCCAGCACACCGCCCAGCCCAACGCCGCCAGACAGGTGGACGTTGTTGCCGACCTGGGCGCAGCTGCCCACGCAGGCCCAGGTGTCGACCATGGTGCCTTCACCCACCCAGGCGCCGATGTTGACGTAGCTGGGCATCAAAATCGCGCCCTTGGCAATAAAGCTGCCGCGGCGCGCCACGGCGGGCGGCACCACGCGCACGCCGGTAGCGCGCATTTCGTCTTCGCTCAGGTGCGAAAATTTGGTTTTGACCTTGTCAAAAAAGCCCAGGTCGCCGGCGCGCATCAGTTCGTTGTCATGCAGGCGAAAGCTCAGCAGCACGGCTTTTTTGATCCACTGGTGGGTGGTCCACTGGCCCACGCCTTGGCGCGTCGCAACCCGCAGTTTGCCGCTGTTGAGCTGGGCAATGGTGTGCTCCACGGCCTCCAGGATTTCCTTTGAAGCCGCTTTGGGCGACAGGTTGGCCCGGTCTTCCCAAGCCGCGTCGATAAGGGTCTGGAGCTGGCTTTGCGAGTTGTCTTGCGTCATGTGATGGGTTTTCAGTAAGGGTCTAGGAGATTTTGGACTGGATGAATTGAACAATGCGTTCTGCCGCTTCCACGCACTCGGCGGTTTGCGCCACCAGCGCCATGCGGATTCTGCCTTGGCCGGGGTTGCTGCCCTGCGCGTCACGCGCCAGGTAGCTGCCCGGCAGCACCACGACATTGTAAAGAGCCAGCAGCTCGCGGGAAAAGGTTTCGTCCGAGCCCTTGAACGCGTCGGGCACTTTGGCCCACAGATAAAAACCGGCGTCGGGCAGGGCCACATCCATGACCGACGCCAGCAGGGGCGTGACACGGGCAAATTTTTCGCGGTACAGCGCCCGGTTTTCAATGACATGCTGCTCGTCGCTCCAGGCCGCCACGCTGGCCGCCTGCACGATAGGGCTCATGGCGCTGCCGTGGTAGGTGCGGTACAGCAAAAAGGGCTTGATCAGCGCCGCATCACCCGCCACAAACCCGCTGCGCAGGCCCGGCACGTTGCTGCGCTTGGACAGGCTGGTCAGGGCAATCAGGTTTTTAAAGTCGTGCCGGCCCAGCTGGCTGGCCGCTTGCAGCCCGCCCAGCGGGGCTTCGTCGCGGAAATAAATCTCGCTGTAGCACTCGTCAGAAGCAATCACAAAGCCGTAGCGGTCGCTTAGCTCAAAAAGCAGCTTCCACTCGCTTAAGTCCATCACCGCACCGGCAGGGTTGCCTGGCGAGCAGACAAACAGCAACTGCGTTTTGGCCCAGACCGATTCCGGCACGCTGGCCCAGTCAATGGCAAAGTTGCGCGCTGCGTCGCTGGGCGCAAACCAGACATCGGCGCCCGCCAACAGCGCCGCGCCTTCGTAGATTTGATAAAACGGGTTGGGTGAAATCACCGTTGCACCGGTTTTGCCCGGGTCAATCACGGTTTGCGCCAGTGAAAAAAGCGCCTCGCGCGAGCCATTGACCGGCAAAATCTGGCTGGCCGGGTCAACTTTCAGGTGGTAACGCCGCGCCAGCCAGTCGGCGATGGTCTGGCGCAATTTGGGCTCGCCCAGGGTGCCGGGGTAGCTGGCCAGACCGCTCAGATTGCCGCTCAGTGCGTCTTTAATCAGCTGCGGCGTGGCATGGCGGGGCTCGCCAATGCCCAGGCTGATGGGGGTGTAAGCCGGGTTGGGCGTGACGCCCGCATGCAGCTGGCGCAGCCGCTCGAAAGGGTAGGGCTGAAGGCGTGAAAGCAGGGGATTCATGGCTGGATTATCCAGCCTGATGGCGCGACCTGGCCCGCCAGCGCCGCACGGGCGACGCAGCACACCGTTGCAGTTGCTATGAAATTAATAGCTGCTTGCGCCCGTGTTGATTGGGCGAAGTGCCGATTTGGTGCATGGTTTTTGCCCAAAACACCGTTTTCTGGCCCCCGTCAGGCTTGATTTCTGCTGCCGCCCTGAGCCGCTTGCAGGGCAAAACCCGGCACGCGCTCGGGTAACATTGCAGGCCATGCACCGCCCAGACGGTGGGTGCTGCATCCGCCCTCTGAAAATCAAGGGGTGAGCGCAAGGCCTGGTTCAAGCGCCGTGCAGCCAGGTCCGGATTTATTCAGGCTCCAAGAAAACAGGGACAGCCGTGCGGCTCAATTCAATCAAGTTATCAGGCTTCAAGTCTTTCGCCGAACCCACCAATTTTGTGCTGCCGGGGCAACTGGTCGGCGTGGTGGGCCCCAACGGCTGCGGCAAATCCAACATCATGGATGCGGTGCGCTGGGTGCTGGGTGAAAGCAAGGCCTCCGAGCTGCGCGGCGAATCCATGCAGGACGTGATCTTCAGCGGCACCACCACCCGCAAGGCGGCCAGCCGCGCCAGCGTGGAGCTGGTATTTGAAAACGCTGACCACCGCGCCGGCGGCCAGTGGGGGCAGTTTCTGGAGATTGCGGTCAAACGGGTGCTGACCCGTGACGGCACGTCGAGCTATTACATCAACAACCAGCCGGTGCGCCGCCGCGACGTGCAGGACGTGTTTCTGGGCACCGGCCTGGGGCCACGCGCCTACGCCATCATTGGCCAGGGCACGATCAGCCGCATCATCGAGTCCAAGCCCGAAGAGCTGCGCCTGTTTCTGGAAGAAGCCGCTGGCGTTTCCAAGTACAAGGAGCGCCGCCGGGAAACCGCCAACCGCCTGGGCGGCACCCGTGAAAACCTGACCCGCGTCGAAGACATTTTGCGCGAACTCAACGCCAACCTGGAGCGTCTGGAAAAGCAGGCGGCGGTGGCCCTGCGCTACAACACGCTGCACGCCGATGGGGCGCTGAAGCAGCACCAGCTCTGGTTTCTCAAACGTGCCGAGAGCGAGGCCGATCAGGCGCGTGTCAAGGCCGAGGCGGACAAAGCCGTCAACGAGCTGGAAAGCCGGGTGGCTGACCTGCGCCACATTGAGGCCGACCTGGAAACCATTCGCCAGGCGCATTATTCAGCCGGCGACCAGGTCAACCAGGCCCAGGGCAAGCTGTACGAGGCCAGCGCCGAAGTCGGGCGGCTGGAGTCTGAAATCCGGTTTGTGGTCGATGGCCGGGTGCGTGTCGAGCAGCGCCTGGCGCAGCTCAAGGAACAAACCGCCCAGTGGGCCACGCGCAAGGAAGACGCGGCCTTTGAAACCGAAAACCTGGCTGCCCAGGCGGTTGAGGCGGAAGAAAAAGCCGAGCTGCTGGCGGCACAGACCGAAGAGCAGCAAAGCCAGTCGCCGGCACTGGAAGAAACCCTGCGCCAGGCCCAGGCCAAAGCCAACGAGCAGCGCACCAGCGTGGCCCAGGTGCAGCAGCAGATTCAGGTGCTGGCCGCTGACCAGCGCAATATTGAAGAGCAATCCCGCACGCTGGGCTTGCGCCTTGAGCGCCTGAGCGCCGACCGCAACGCACTCAATGCCCCCGATGAGGCGCGCCTGAGCAACCTGAATACGCAGTTTGCCAGCGCGCAAGAGGCGCAGGCCGTGGCAGAGGCCCGCCTGCACGAGCTGACCGACACGGTTCCGGCGCTCGACGAAGAACGCCGCACGCTGCAGCAGCATGTCAACACCGAGTCGGCCAGGCGTGCAGACCTGTCGGCCCGCATGGAGGCCCTGAAAGCCCTGCAGGAAAAAGTCAAAACCGACGGCAAGCTCAAGCCCTGGCTGGCCCGGCACGGGCTGGACAGCCTGCAAGGCCTGTGGAGCCGCATTCACATCGAGCAAGGTTGGGAAAACGCCCTGGAAGCGGCGCTGCGCGAACGGCTGGGCGCGCTGGAAGTCAGCCGTCTTGACATGGTGCGCGGCTTTGCAGGCGCTGATGGACAAGGCACACCGCCGGCCAAGCTTTCTTTTTACAGCCCGCCCCAGGGCGCTGCGCCGGGGCGCGTCAATTCCGCCATCGGCCTGAAACCCCTGGCCGAGCTGCTGCGCCTGAACGACGCCGGCCAGTCGGCGCTGCTGGGCGACTGGCTGCATGGCTGCTTCACCGCACCCAGCCTGGACGACGCCATGGCGGCGCGGGGCCAGTTGCAGGCCGGCGAGGTGGTTTACGTCAGGAGCGGCCACGCGGTCACGCAGCACAGCGTGAGTTTTTATGCCCAGGACTCCGAGCAGGCCGGTTTGCTGGCCCGGGCCCAGGAAATTGAAAACCTGGACAAACAGCTCAAAGCCCAGGTGCTCATCAGCGACGAAGCCCGCTCGGCACTGATTCGCGCCGAAGCCGCCTATGCCGACGCCGCCCAGCGCCTGGCCACCGCCCGCCGTGAAGCGGCTGAAGGCCAGAGCCGTAGCCACGAATTGCAGGTGGAAGTGCTGCGCCTGAGCCAGCTGGCCGAGCAGACCCGGGCGCGCAGCGAGCAGATTCAGGCCGACATGGCCGAAATTGAGGCGCAACTGGGGGAGCTGCAAGAGCGCCGGGTCACGGCCGAAGGCCGCTTTGAAGAACTCGACATGCAGCTGGCCGACAGCCAGGAACGCCATGCACAGCTTGATGACCGGGTGATTGAAACCGAGCGCAAGCTGGCCGAATCACGCGAGCAGCAGCGCACGCTCGAGCGCCAGGCGCAAGAGGCGCAGTTTGCGCTGCGCAGCCTGGCGTCACGGCGCGAAGAACTGACCCGCGCCATGGCCATTGCGGCCCAGCAGGCGGCGTCGATTGCCACTGAAGAAGAGCGCGCCAAAGAAGAGCTGTCACGCCTGACAGACGCCGCCGCGCAGGCCGGCCTGCAAGGCGCCCTGAGCGTGAAGCTGGAGCGTGAGGCGCACCTGGGTGCCCAGCGCAGCCAGTACGATGACCTGACCGCCAAGCTGCGGGCCAGCGATGAGCGGCGACTCACCCTGGAGCGGGAACTTGACCCGCTGCGCCAGCGCATCACGGAATTTCAGCTGAAAGAACAGGCCGCACGCCTGGGCTTTGAGCAATACGCCCAATTGCTGCTGGATGCGCAGGCAGACCTGGCCGCTGTGGCGCTGTCGATTGAAAACAGCAACGTGCGCCTGGCGGGCCTGCAGGGCGAAATTGACCGCATCAACCGCGAAATCCAGTCACTGGGTGCGGTGAATCTGGCTGCGCTCGACGAGCTGAGCACTGCCCGCGAGCGCAAGCAGTTTCTGGACGCGCAGTCGGCCGACCTGAACGAGGCCATGGCAACGCTCGAAGACGCCATCAAGAAAATCGACATGGAAACACGCGACTTGCTGGCCAGCACCTTTGAGGCCGTCAACGGGCATTTTGGCCGCATGTTCCCTGAACTGTTTGGCGGCGGCAACGCCCGGCTGATGATGACGGGCGAGGAAATTCTGGACGCCGGCGTGCAGGTCATGGCCCAGCCGCCGGGCAAGAAAAACCAGACCATTCACTTGCTGTCGGGCGGCGAAAAAGCCCTGACCGCGATTGCGCTGGTGTTTGCGATTTTCCAGCTCAATCCGGCACCGTTTTGCCTGCTGGACGAGGTCGATGCGCCGCTGGACGACGCCAACACCGAGCGTTATGCCAAACTGGTGGCCAGCATGAGCAAAAGCACCCAATTCCTGTTCATCAGCCACAACAAGATCGCCATGGAAATGGCCGAGCAGTTGATTGGTGTGACCATGCAGGAGCAGGGCGTTTCACGGATTGTGGCGGTCGATATGGAAGCCGCCCTCGGCTTTGCGGAGGCTGCATGATTTCACTTCAGATCAGTCTGGCGGTGGCAGGGGGTTTGGTGTTGGCGGGCGTGGTGGCGCACAGCGCCTGGTCGTCGCGCCGAAACCTGCCCAAGCGCGCCAGCCCCAAAACAATGCCGGTGCAAGAGCCAACCGGCACGCCGGGCGATGAACCCACCAGCGCACCGGCAGACCTTGCGGGGTCTGAATCTGCCATCGAATTGGCGCAAGGCGCAGACGGCCTGGCGCACCGGCAGGAACCGAGTTTTGACGCAGACACCAGCCTGTCGTCTTTGGCCAGACTGATCACACCCGACAAAAAACCGGGCCTTGACGTGCTGATTGACGCCATGGCGCCGGTGTCTCTGGAGTCAGTGGTGTCGGGTGAAGCCGCGCTCGCCGCCATGCCCAGCACCCGTCGCGCAGGCAGCAAACCGTTTGGCGTCGAAGGCCTCAATGCCGCGACGGGTGAGTGGGAATTACCTACGGCTGGCCAGCGCTACAGTGCTTTTCAGTGCGGCGTGCAACTGGCCAACCGGACCGGTGCGCTCAACCAGATTGAATACTCGGAATTTGTCATGAAGGCGCAGGCTTTTGCCGATGCGTTGGGCGGCGAGCCGGAGTTTCCGGAGATGGTCGACGAAGTGGCGCGTGCCCGCGAACTCGACCAGTTTGCCAGTGGCCACGACGCCCAGCTGAGCTTCACGCTGCGCGCCATGCACACCGCCTGGAGCCCGGGTTACGTACAGCAAAGCGCGGCCCGCATCGGTTTTATTGCCGGCTCCATGCCCGGCCGCATGGTCTTGCCGGCCAGCCAGAGCGGCCACGCCCCGATTTTGGGGTTGTCGTTTGACACCCAGGCTGCCATGGCCGACGACCCCGAGCAAACCGCGCTGCGCGAGCTCACGCTGTCGCTGGATGTGCCGCAGGTGCTGCGCTCCGAGCAGCCTTTTGCGCGCATGTGCGAGGCCGCCATGGCCCTGGCCAGCAGCATGGACGGCGCAATCATTGACGACAACGGCAACCCGATTCCGCTTGACGCCATGGACGTGATTAACGCCGATCTTGAAAAACTGTATGACACGCTCGACGGGCGCGAGTTGTCGGCGGGCTCGGTGCTGGGCCGGCGCGTGTTCAGCTGAAACATGACTCCCCCCCGCAGCAGCCTTCGGCTGCTTCCCCCCTGCAGGGGGCGCCGCTTGCGGCCCGGCCAAGCCGGTTCCACGGCGGCCTGGCGAAGAAACTTTGCTTGGAATTGACGAGATGAATGAGCCCGACCTCTTTGGCGAGACAGCGCAAGACACGAATGAAGTCAAGCGAATGGAAGCATTGCGCGTGCAGTTGCATTCGCACTCGCACAGCTATTACGTGCTGGACAGGCCTGCAGTTCCCGACGTGGTCTACGACGGGCTCTATCGCGAACTTGAAGCGCTGGAAGCCAAATACCCAGGAGCGGTGCCACCGGATTCACCGACCCGTCGCGTTGGCGGCAAGCCGCTGGACCAGTTTGCCAGCGTGCGTCACCAGGTGCCCATGCTGAGCATCCGTACCGAAACCGACACAGAAGCCACTGGCGCACAGAACTTTGACACCCGTGTGCGCAAGGAACTGGGCCTGGGCGAGGCTGACCCGCCGGTCGAGTATGTGGCCGAACTCAAGTTTGACGGCCTGGCCATGAGCTTGCGTTACGAGCAGGGCGTGCTGGTGCAGGCCGCCACGCGCGGCGACGGCGAAATGGGCGAAGATGTCACGCAAAACATTCGCACCATCAAGCAGATTCCGCTGCGCTTGCCAGCAGGCGCGCCACCGGTGATGGAAGTGCGCGGCGAGGTTTATATGCGGCGTGCGGATTTTGAAGCGCTCAACGATAAGCAGCGCCAAAAAATCGCCGAGGGCGCCAAAGGTGAAAAAACCTTTGTCAATCCGCGCAACGCGGCAGCCGGCGGCGTACGCCAGTTGGACCCGGCGATTGCGGCGCAGCGGCGGCTGAGCTTTTTTGCCTATGGTGTGGGTGAGGTCACCCCCGCAGAGCAGGGCGGCCCCGCGTTCGAGACACACTTTGAACTGCTGCAAACCCTGAAGTCCTGGGGTTTTCCGGTCGCAGCCCAGACAACACGGGCGCAAGGAGCTCCTGAATTGATAGCGTTTCACCAGGCCATGGGGCAGCAGCGTGACAGCCTGCCCTATGACATTGATGGTGTCGTGTACAAGGTCAACAGCCTGGCGCTGCAGAAAAAGCTGGGCTTTGTCACCCGCGAGCCACGCTGGGCCGTGGCCCACAAATACCCGGCCCAGGAGCAGCTGACCACCGTGCTGGCCATTGACGTGCAGGTGGGCCGCACCGGCAAACTGACACCGGTGGCCAAGCTGGCACCGGTTTTTGTCGGCGGCGTGACAGTGACCAACGCGACCCTGCACAACGAGGACGAAGCCCGCCGCAAGGACGTCCGGGTGGGCGACACCGTGATCGTGCGGCGCGCCGGCGACGTGATTCCCGAGGTGGTGGGCGTCCTGCCCGACAAACGCTTGCCCGATGCGCTGCAGTTCACCATGCCCCGCATCTGCCCGGTGTGCGGCTCGGCGGCAGTGCGCGAAGAAGGCGAGGCAGACTACCGCTGCACCGGGGGGCTTTTTTGCGGCGCGCAGCGCAAGGAAGCCATTTTGCACTTTGCCCACCGCCGTGCGGTGGAAGTCGAGGGACTGGGTGACAAACTGGTGGAACAACTGGTCGATGCCAACGTGATCCGGGTGCTGCCCGACCTTTACAAGCTGGGATTGACCGCCCTGGCCAGCCTTGACCGCATGGCCGACAAATCGGCCAGCAACCTGCTGGAAGCGCTTGAAAAGTCAAAGCAGACCACCTTGCCGCGCTTTTTGTTTGGCCTGGGTATTCGCCATGTAGGCGAAGCGACCGCCAAGGCGCTGGCCCGTCATTTTGGCAAGCTCGATGCCGTGATGGACGCGACCGAAGAGCAGTTGGTCGCCGTCAGCGATGTCGGCCCCATCGTGGCCAAAAGCCTGCGCACCTTTTTTGACCAGCCACACAACCGGGAAGTGGTCGAGCAACTGCGCGCCTGCGGCGTGACCTGGCAAGAAAACGAGCCTGCCGCCGTGGCGCCCAGGCCGCTGTCGGGCAAGACCTTTGTGATCACCGGGACCTTGCCCACGCTGGGTCGCGACGAAGCCAAAGACCTGCTGGAGGCGGCGGGTGCCAAGGTGGCGGGCTCGGTCAGCAAGAAAACAGACTACGTGGTGGCGGGCCTTGAAGCGGGCAGCAAGCTGGTGAAAGCCCAGGCGCTGGGGATTGCCGTGCTGGATGAAGCGGGACTGCTGGCTTTGCTGGGGCATGCAGAAGGCTGATTCGGCCGGTGCGCAGCACAGCCTGTTACACAGGTTTGCACCCGGTAAGTCATGCCACCGGCGCTGCCGGGGCGTTGAGAACGCTAACCCCACAGGAGTTCTCATGACCTGCCAACGCTACCTCCGTTTATCTGGCCTGCTCGCCGCTGCCGGCGCTGCAGCCTTGTTATCGGGCTGCATTGTTGCGCCCATCGGGCCTCGCCCCTATGGCGTGTACCCGGCCCGCCCGGTGTACGTGGAACCCGCCCCGGTGGTGGTGGTGCCTGCACCGGGCTACTACGGCTACCGCCACCGCAATTGGCGTTAAAGCCAGGTCGGCGTGCCGCACCAGAAAAGGTGCATAAACCGGGCCGGGCCGCGATAATCAGGGCATGACCATTCGCGAAATCCTCAAGATGGGCGACCCGCGACTGCTGCGCGTGGCGTTGCCAGTGACCGAGTTTGACACCGACGAGTTGCACCTGCTGGTCTCCAGCCTGTTCGACACCATGCGCTCGGTCAACGGCGCAGGCCTGGCGGCACCGCAGATTGGGGTGGATTTGCAGCTGGTGATTTTTGGCACTGACCAGCCCAATCCCCGCTACCCCGACGCCCCGCTGGTGCCACGCACCGTGCTGCTCAACCCCGTCATAACGCCGCTGGGAACTCAGGAAGAAGAGGGCTGGGAAGGTTGCCTGTCGGTGCCCGGCCTGCGCGGGATAGTGCCAAGGTTTTCGCACATCCGCTATACCGGTTTTGACCAATATGGCGACCCGATTGACCGCACGGTGGAGGGTTTTCATGCCCGCGTGGTTCAGCATGAATGCGACCACCTGATAGGCAAGCTGTACCCCATGCGGATTCGTGATTTCAGCCAGTTTGGCTACACCTCGGTCCTGTTTCCCGGGCTGGATGCATCGGACGACGACTGACTGTTGCCGCCCAAAGCCTCCCGATATCCCCGGGGCTTTTGATAACGGGACGTACACTGGCCGAACCCGGCGCTTTTGCCAGGTTTGAGCGTGTTGTGCGCAGGAAGCTTTCAGCATGCCCCGTGTACCAGCCCCCGGGTTTCAGCCTGCTGCGCCTTACCAGCTGAAGTTTGAAACCATCAGCGGCAGCGGGGACGACCTGCAGCTTCGCTCTTTGCTTGACCGCCAGCAGTTTCATGACCCCCTGGGCGAGGCCGAACGGGAAGGCATTTCTTCTTCGGCCTGGCCTATTTTTGGCTTGCTCTGGCCTTCCAGCCGGGCACTGGCCCATGTCATGCACAGCTTTGAGCTCGAAGGCAAACGCATTCTGGAGCTGGGCTGTGGGCTGGCACTGGCCAGTCTGGTGGTTCACCGGCGGGGCGGCAACATCACCGCCAGCGACTGCCATCCGCTGGCGGCGGAGTTCTTGCGTGAAAACCTGCAGCTCAACCAGCTCCCCGCCATGAAGTACCAGACCGGTAACTGGTCACGCCCCAACCCCTTGCTGGCGCGTTTTGACGTGATCATTGGCAGTGATGTGCTGTATGACCGCGGGCAGCCGGAAGTGCTGTCGCAGTTCATTGACCTGCATGCACAGCCCGATGCCGAGGTCTTGATCGTGGACCCTGACCGGGGCAACCGGGTCAGCTTCAATCGCAAAATGGAAAGCCTGGGGTATGCGCACACCGAACTGCGCATCACCACGCTGGCGGGCAGCACTGAAAAATACAAGGGGCGGCTGCTGAGGTACCGGAAAAAACCTGCGGTACCAGGCGGCAGCCAGGCTCTCTAGGCGTTCAGCGCTTCCAGCAACTCGGTTTCAATCGCGATCTGCGCCTTGTTGTGCTGCAGCTCGGGCCCGTGAATCAAAAAGGTGTCTTCCACGCGCTCGCCCAGTGTGGTGACTTTGGCCAGTTGCAGATTGATGCGGTGGCGCGCCAGTACCCGGGCAATCAGGTACAGCAGCCCGACGCGGTCACTGGCCGAGACACTGAGCAGCCAGCGCTGGGCTTTTTCATCAGGCCGCAAATCAACGCGCGGGGCAATCGGGAAACTCTTGACACGGCGCGACACACGGCCCTTGCTGGGCGTGGGCAGCGGGCCCGGCTCTTGAATCGTGCGATCAAGGTCAACTTCCACCATGGCCGCCAGTTCGCGGTAATGCTCTGCCAGCGTAGGACTGACCACCTGGAAGGTGTCGAGCGCATAGCCGTTGTTGGCGGTGTGAATCTTGGCGTCGAGAATGCTGAAACCGGCCTGGTCAAAGTAGCCGCAAATGCGCGCAAACAGGTCGGGGGCGTCGGGCGTATACACCACCACCTGCATGCCTTCGCCGGCAGACGAATGGCGGGCGCGGACAATCGCCCGGGCTTTGCCGACGTGGCGCGACAGCTGCCGCGCGTGCCAGGCAATGTCGCTGGCGTCGTGGCGCATGAAGTAGCTCACATCCAGCGTGTCCCACAGTGCCTTGTGCGCCTCAAAAGGTTCGGCGTGCAGGGCCAGGGCGGTCAGGGCCTCGCGTTTGCGGGCTTCCACCTCGGCGTCGGCGTCGGGGGCGCGGCCACCCAGCACACGCAGCGTGTAGCGGTACAGGTCTTCGAGCAGCTTGCCTTTCCAGCCGTTCCAGACCTTGGGACTGGTGCCGCGAATATCGGCCACCGTGAGCAGATACAGCGCGGTCAGGTAGCGCTCGTTTCCAACGCGCTTGGCAAATGCGGCAATGACTTCCGGGTCGCTCAGGTCCTCTTTCTGGGCAATCCGGCTCATGCTCAGGTGCTCGCCCACCAGAAATTCGATGAGCCTGGCGTCTTCAGCGGCAATGCCGTGCTGCCGGCAAAACACGCGCACATCCTTGCAGCCCAGCTCTGAATGGTCGCCGCCACGGCCCTTGGCAATGTCATGAAACAGGGCCGCAATGTACAGAATCCAGGGCTTGTCCCAGCCTGCCGCCAGCTGCGAGCACATGGGGTATTCGTGCGAATGCTCGGCCATGAAAAAGCGCCGCACATTGCGCAGCACCATCAGGATGTGCTGGTCCACGGTGTAGACATGAAACAGGTCATGCTGCATCTGCCCGACAATTTTGCGGAACACCCAGAGGTAACGGCCCAGCACCGAGGTCTGGTTCATCAGGCGCATGGCGTGGGTAATGCCTTCGGGTTGCTGCAGGATTTGCCTGAACGTGTCGCGATTGACCGGGTCGCTGCGGAACTTGCTGTTCATCACACCGCGCGCGTTGTACAGCGCGCGCAGGGTGCGGGCCGACAGCCC
Source organism: Polaromonas sp. (assembly GCA_031409395.1). Taxonomy (GTDB): domain Bacteria; phylum Pseudomonadota; class Gammaproteobacteria; order Burkholderiales; family Burkholderiaceae_C; genus Polaromonas. The sequence continues at coordinate 1,460 of JANNXF010000068.1, read as the reverse complement.
CTTGACGCCTATGGTGGTCTCGTAGAGCAGGAAGGTTTCCAGAATCGCATGCGGCTCACGGAGATACAGATCGTCGCTGGCGACTTCCAGCATGCCGGCCTTGTCCCAAAACCTCGCGTTGATGGGACGCAGCGGATAGGTGTTGGGATTGAGCCGTTCTTCAATGTTGAGCAGCAAGATCTGGTTGAGCTGGGTGACTGCCTTGGCGGCCCAGTAGTAGCGCTTCATGAGCGCTTCGCTGGCCCGGCGCGGCAGTTTGCTGCCATCGTCAGCCTGCGCCGAGTACCCAAATGATTCGGCCACGGCGGTCTGCAAATCAAAGACCAGGCGGTCTTCGCGCCGTCCGGCAATGATGTGCAGACGGGCGCGTATCAGGCTCAGCAGCGCCTCGTTGGCCTTGATTTGCCGCACTTCAAATGCCGTTGCCAGGCCACCTCTGGCCAGGTCATCCCACGACTTGCCCAAACCGGCCGCCCGCGCCACCCAGAGCACGACCTGCAGGTCACGCAGGCCGCCTGGTGACTCTTTGCAGTTGGGCTCCAGCGAGTAGGGCGTGTCTTCAAACTTGTTGTGGCGCTGGCGCATCTCCAGCGTTTTGGCGACAAAAAAGGCCTTGGGGTCGAGCAGGGCAGCCAACTGAGCCTGCAGGCTCAGAAAATTCTTTCTGGAGCCCGCTACCAGCCGCGCCTCCAGCAGCGAGGTTTGCACGGTCACGTCTTTGGCCGCTTCCTGCACGCAATCGGCGGCGGTACGCACACTGGAGCCAATTTCAAGCCCGCTGTCCCAGCAACTGCCAATAAAGCTCTCTACCCGGGCCTTCAGTGCGGGGTTGCTTTCAACATGGGAGTCACTGGGCAAGACCAGCACCACGTCCACGTCCGAGTGGGGAAACAGCTCACCCCGGCCATAGCCACCGGCCGCCACCAGGCAAGCGTCGGCGGGAAAACCGGCGCGCTGCCACAGCAGCTGCAATGTGGCGTCGGTGTGTTTGGCCAGCTTTTGCAGCAGGCCATGAATACCGCGGTAAGACGCGCCGCTGTTGGCCAGCGATGCCCACAGCGCGGTTTTGCCCGCCCGGTACTGCTCACGTACCTCGCTCAGTTCAGTCATGCGGTATCCGTCGGGGTTCGGTGGTGGTGTGGGGCCTTTGACCCCAAAGCGCATTGGCTGCGAGGCGCAAAGTCAGCCGGAATTCAGGCGCTGATGCTGACCGGTTCTGGTGTGTCTTGCGGTACGAAGGCTGGAATCGGCGGGCTGCCGCTGGAAAGCGTCAGCACTTCGTAGCCTGTTTCCGTCACCAGAATCGTGTGCTCCCACTGGGCTGAGAGGGAATGGTCGCGGGTCACGATGCTCCAGCCGTCTTTCTCGGGGCCATCCTTGATGTCGCGCTTGCCGGCATTGATCATGGGCTCAATGGTGAACACCATGCCGGGCTTGAGTTCTTCCAGCGTGCCGGGCCG
>JANNXF010000067.1:0-2125 GCA_031409395.1 Polaromonas sp. | reverse complement strand
TGTTATACGATGTTCGGCTTGTCTCTGAAAATCCACTCCACTTTAAACGCTTATCCGTCTGACGCAGACCGCATGAATCAACCGCTCATCCCAACCGCCGGACACCCGCCGCTGCGACTGACACCCGCCATGCAGGAGGTGATCAAGGCCATCGCCAGGGCCGGTCGCCCGCCGCTGCATACGCTGACGCCGACAGGCGCCCGGGCCGCCTATGCGGCAGGCGCCAATGTGCTGGAAATTCCCACGCCGGTGCTGGCACGGGTGCAGGACTTCAGCATTGCGGCGCGCGACGGCTACGCGCTGCCGGCCAGGCTGTACGCGCCTTCTTTTGAGCGCCTGCCGGTGCTGCTGTACTTTCACGGCGGTGGGTTTACCGTGGGCAGCATTGCCACGCACGACATTTTGTGCCGCCAGCTCAGCCACCTGGCGGGCTGCGCCGTGGTGTCGCTGGACTACCGGCTGGCGCCCGAGCACAAATTTCCCACGGCGGCCAACGACGCCTGGGATGCCTTGCAGTGGCTGGCAAGCCATGGGTCTGGTCGCGCGCCTGGCCCCGGCCTGAATCTGGATGTGAGCCGTCTGGCGGTGGGCGGCGACAGTGCGGGCGGCACGCTGGCCGCGGCCTGCGCCGTGCTGGCGCGTGATGCCGGTTTGCCGCTGGCGCTGCAACTGCTGTTTTACCCGGGTTGTGCCGCCCACCAGGACACGCCTTCCCACCAGCGTTACGCGCAGGGACTGGTGCTTGAAGAAGCCACCATCACCTGGTTTTTTAACCATTACATTCGCACCCCGGCCGACCGCGACACGCCTGGCTTTGCGCCGCTGCTGGCGCCCGATGTAGAAGGGGTGGCACCGGCCTGGATGGGGCTGGCGGAATACGACCCGCTGGTGGACGAAGGCGTGATGTACGCCGACAAGCTGCGCGCTGCGGGCGTCTGGGTCGATCTGGAGATTTACCGCGGCGTGGTGCACGAGTTCATCAAGATGGGCCGCATCATTCCTGAAGCGCGGCAGGCCCACGCCGATGCAGCGCGGGCGCTCAAAAAATTCCTGAACGCTTGAAAACCACCCGAGGCCCCCATGAACCGGCATGATTTCCGCTTTTTTCACCGCCTGCGCGTGCGCTGGGTGGAGGTTGACATGCAAAAGATCGTGTTCAACGCGCACTACCTGATGTACTTTGACACCGCCATTTCAGACTACTGGCGGGCACTGGCCTTGCCGTATGAGGCCACCATGCAGCAGCTGGGCGGCGACCTGTATGTCAAAAAAGCCAGCCTTGAGTTTCATGGCTCGGCGCGTTTTGACGACAGCCTGGACGTAGCGCTGCGCTGCGTCCGTGTTGGCAATTCGTCCATGGTGTTTTCGGGCGCGATTTTCAGAGGCGACACGCTGCTGATCAGCTGTGAGCTGGTCTATGTATTTGCCGATCCCTTGCTGCAAACCTCAAAGCCTGTGCCCGAAGCATTGCGCACGCTGTTGACCGGCTTTGAGGCGGGCGAGCCCGTGCTGAGCATCAGGACCGGCGACTGGGCCACGCTGGGGGCAGACGCTGCCAGCGTGCGGACGGCCGTGTTCGTGGCCGAACAGGGCATTGCTGCGGACATTGAGCGCGACGCGCTGGATTCCGACCCTGCCACCGTGCATGCGGTAGCCCGCAACGCGCTGGGGGTGGCCGTGGCCACCGGCCGATGGGTCAGGCAGGCCGATGGTGTCGGCAAAATTGGCCGCATGGCGGTGTTGCGGGTGCTGCGGGGCGCGCATGTCGGCGAGCAATTGCTGGCCGCGCTGATGGTGGCGGCCAGGCAGGCCGGTGACCGGGAAGTGTTGCTGCATGCCCAGCGCAGCGCCCAAGGTTTTTATCAGCGCCAGGGCTTTGCGCCACGCGGCCAGCCTTTTGACGAGGCGGGGACGGCGCACATTGAAATGGTCAGGGCGCTGTAGCTAAGCGTGATCGCTCAGGCGGGCATGTCAGCGGCCCAGTGCCATGGCCAACCGGATGCAGCGGGGCGGCAAGCCGTCGCCGCCATAGGTCTGCTCTTCGATTTCCAGGCGCCAGGCTGCCTGCGGGCTGCCAGGGTCTGGCGCACCGGCCACCATCACGGTGCTGCTTCGCGTGCCATAC
>JANNXF010000066.1:0-6504 GCA_031409395.1 Polaromonas sp. | reverse complement strand
ACGGGTGCGGCACAGTCTGCGCGTCAAGCCTTCGGTAACGTCACCCCGACCTGCCCCTGGTATTTGCCGCCACGGTCCTTGTACGAGGTCTCGCAGACATCGTCCTTGTCGCTTTCGAAAAACAGCACCTGCGCGCAGCCTTCGCCAGCGTAAATTTTGGCGGGTAGTGGCGTTGTATTCGAAAACTCCAGCGTCACATAGCCTTCCCACTCCGGTTCAAACGGCGTGACGTTGACGATGATGCCGCAACTGGCATAGGTGCTTTTGCCCAGGCAAATGGTCAACACGTTGCGCGGGATACGAAAGTATTCCAGCGTGCGGGCCAGCGCAAAACTGTTGGGCGGGATGATGCAGCTGTCACCGTGAAAATCGACAAAGCTTTTTTCATCAAAATTCTTCGGGTCGACCACCGTGCTGTGGATGTTGGTGAAGACCTTGAACTCGGGCGCGCAGCGAATGTCGTAGCCGTAGCTGCTGGTACCGTAGCTGATGATTTTTTTGCCCTCGTGCTGCCGGATCTGGCCCGGCTCGAAGGGCTCGATCATGCCGGTGGTTTCTGCCATGCGGCGTATCCATTTGTCGCTTTTGATGCTCATGCCGAAGATTCCTTGAAGTGCTGCCATTGTAGGCAGGCACCGGCGGGCGCCAGCACCGGGCCGGCACAGATACGCGGCCGGGTTGCCCGGGGCAGCGTCATGAATTAGCTATGTTTTTTATAGCTTCTCGCACCCGTCTTGATTGGGCAAAAGCCACTTTTCATCTATTTATATGGCACTCAAAGCCCCGGGGGCACGCGCGTTGCCTGCGCCTGGGAAATCACGGTTTTCTCAATCAGCCGGTCGTCGCCCAGCACGATCATGGCAAACAGCAGCTCGTCCAGGCTGCCGGCCTGGGCCGTGCGGCGCGCCAGCAGCGGCGTGGCCTGCGGGTTCAGCACCACAAAGTCGGCCTCGCAGCCGGGCAGCAGGTTGCCCACCACGCCCTCCAGCCCCAGGGCGCGCGCCGCACCTGCGGTGTGCTGCCACCACAGGTGTTGCGGGCCCAGCGACACGCCAGGCCGTGCCCCGGCCCCCTGAACCGAGGTTCGGCCCACGTAATAGGCGGCCAGCATGGTGTGAAACGGGCTGAACGACGTGCCGCCGCCCACGTCGCTGGCCAGGCCATACAGAAAACCGGCGCGGTCGGCTGCGGCATAGTCAAAAAAGCCGCTGCCCAGAAAGAGGTTGCTGGTGGGGCTGACGGCGGCGGCGGTGCCTGTTCGGCGCATCAGCGCGCGGTCTTCTTCGTCCAGGTGAATGCAGTGGGCATACACCGCGCGTGGCCTGAGCAGGCCGAACTGCTCATACACACTCAGGTAGCTGCGCGCCTGAGGGTAAAGCTGCTGCACCCAGGCGACTTCGTCCCGGTTTTCCGCCACATGCGACTGGATCCAGACATCGGGGTAGCACGCCGCCAGTTCACCCGCGCCGCGCAACTGCGCCGCGCTGCAGCTGGGCACAAAGCGCGGGGTGATGGCGTAGCCCAGGCGGTCCACACCGTGCCAGCGCTCGATCAGCGCCTGGCTGTCAATCAGGCTTTGGGCGGTGTCATCGCGCACACCGTCGGGCGAGTTCTGGTCCATCAGGCATTTGCCGGTGATCAGGCGCAGACTGTTTGTTTGCGCCTCGGCAAACAGCGCGTTGACCGACTCGGGGTGCGAGGTGGCAAAGGTGAGCGCCGTGGTGACGCCGTTGCGCAGCAGTTCTGCGATGAAAAAAGTAGCTACCTGCGCACAGTATTCCGGGGCCGAGAAGCGTTTTTCATGCGGAAAGGTGTAGTTCTCAAGCCATGGCAGCAGGCCTTCGGCGGGCGAGCCGATCACGTCAATCTGCGGGTAATGGACGTGCATATCGACAAAGCCGGGGGCGATGATGCGGCCGGGCAGGTGCTCGGTGGGCACATCGGCAAAACGCGGTGCCAGCCGGGCGTAGCCGCCCACCGCCTGCACCACTTGCCGGCCTTGCGGGTTGGGCCCGACCACCAAGAGGCCGTCGGTCTCCAGCACCGCCTGCGCCGACCCGGCAGGGCCGGGGAAATACAAAATCGAGGCGCGAAAGGCTTTCATGGCAAGAAGATTACCTCAGGCCGGCGCGCCAGCAATAGTGAAAAACCGATACAGGCTATTTGTACAGGCGGCAACCATCGCCCAGCGAGGCACGCCAGACGCGCACCGAGCTGAGCGCTGGCAGCCGGGGTTGCAGCTTGCTGAAAATAAACTGGCACAGGTTTTCCAGCGTGGGCGGGCCCAGGCCGGCAATGTCGTCGAGCAGGTGGTGGTCGAGCAGCTCGCGCAGCACCGCAATCTCGCGCCGCACCAGGCCGAGGTCCATCACCATGCCGGTGTGCGGGTCGCTTTGGCCGCTCAAAAACACCTCGGCGTTGTAGGTGTGGCCATGCACGCGTTTGCTGCCTTCGGATTCAATCGCGCGGTTCAGGGTGTGCGCGGCATCAAAAAAGAAGGTCTGGCTGATTTCGCAGGTCATGGCGCCTGTCGTGTGGGGGTGCGTCATCGGATGCCCGTGATCTTGTGGGTTTGCAGGCTGAGCCGCCAGGCGGGCCGTTCCAGGCACAGCGCAATGCAGGCCTGGGTGTTGCGCTGCCGCTCGGGGTTGTCCATGGGCTGAAGGTAACGGTGGGTGAAGCGGGCGGCCTCCAGCTCGTCAAGCTGGAAAGGCGGCTGCGGCCACACCACCTTGAGCTCGTGGCCCTCGCGCTGCACCCAGGGCGCACCCGCCTTGGGGCTGACGCAGATCCAGTCAATGCCCTCGGGCGCGGCAATCGTGCCGTTGGTTTCGACCGCAATTTTGAAACCCTGCGCGTGCAGGGCAGCGATCAATGCCGCATCCACCTGCAGCAGCGGCTCACCACCGGTCATCACCACAAAGCGGTGAGCGTTGTCGCTGGCGGGCCATTGCGCGGCAATGCGGCTGGCCAGCGCGTCAGCATCACGAAACTTGCCGCCCAGCGTGCCGTTGGTGCCGACAAAATCGGTGTCGCAAAAGCGGCAGACGGCCGTGGCGCGGTCCTGCTCGCGGCCGGTCCAGAGGTTGCAACCGGCAAAGCGACAGAACACGGCGGGCCGCCCGGCATTGGCGCCCTCGCCTTGCAGCGTGTAAAAAATTTCCTTGACCTGGTAGCTCATGGCAAAGCCCGCCGCGCACGGCCAGCCCAAGGCCTGCGCAAGGCCAAAAAAGTCAGGTCAAGGCAAGGAATCAAACAAGCGCCCACAGGAGTCAGGATGACCGGGGTCGCGTGGTTTTTATACATGGTAGTCCTATACATGGCCCCGGAAGAAATAAACACCTACTCACCAGCACGCCGGGGCTGCGCGCTGGTTAGCCGCTGATTTTAACGGTTCAGGCGGTGCTTGCGGGACGGGTGACCGGATAGGCCCGCGCCAGCCAGACGTACAGGGCCGCGCCAGCCAGCAGCGTGGACGCTGCAATTTCGAGCGACAGCGTAAAACCGGCACCGGCGTTGGGCGTGCGCCGCAGCAGCACGGCAACCAGCGGCGGACCGAGGATTTGCCCGACCCCATAGGTCGCCGTGAGCAGCCCCATGTAACTGGCCGCTGTGGCGGGGCGCAGGCGGCGCACCTCCTGCATGGCAAAAAAGGTGATGGCGGTAAACGGTATGCCCAGCATCAGGCTGCCCACGGCGAACCCGCTCAGGCTGGGGCTCCAGAGGCTGGCCGCAATGCCCAGGGCCTGCATGACGTAGCAACCCGCCAGCAGCACCCGAAAGTCGATGCGCGGCGAAATCCGCGTGGCCAGCAGCGCACCCGCCATGACCCCCAGCCCGAAAATGGGCCAGAACATGTCCAGCCACGCAGAACCGGGCAGCGCGGCCCGCGCGATCACGGGTAAAAAAGTGGCGGTGATGATGTAGCCAAAGCCGGCCAGCCCATATGCCAGCGTGAGCAGCGCCATCTCGGCGGGGGCCTGCCGCGCAGCCCCGGCAGCAAGTCCAGGCGCTGATGCGGCCACGGACCTGCGCGCCGCCAGGCGTTCGTCGCCGCCCCGCAGGACAGGCCATACCGTGGCGGCCAGGACAAACGCCAGCACGCCAAAAATCATCCACCCGGTGGCGGCTGTCCAGCCCCAGGCCACCATGCCGCTGGCAAACAAACCGCTGACCACAATGCCGGCGCCCGGCCCGACATAAATGATGCCGCCCAGCGCGGGCACCCCCAGCCGGGCCAGGCGCGACAGGCACCATCCCGAGGTGAACACAAACACCACCGCACTGGTGACGCCCGCCGCAAAGCGCAGCCAGGGCCAGGCCGCCGGGAACTGCCAGCCCATGGCCAGGGTCAGCACGCCAGTGGCCAGCAGACCGGCCCGCACCAGCGATGAATACGCCAGCAGCGGCAACGTGCGAAAGCGCGCCCATATCCAGGGCTGAAACGTACACAGCAGCGCGCCCAGCAGGTAGCCCAGGTAGTTGGCGCTGGCCAGCCAGCTGGCGCCCGGCAAATCGACCACGCCGTCGTGCAGCATCATGGGCAGCAGGGGCGTGAAGGCAAAGCGGCCCAGCCCCATGGCCACGGCCAGCGCCACCAGCCCGGCCAGCGCGATGGCCAGCGGGCCCGGCAAGGCCGCGTCCGGCGCTGGCGGGGTATCAGGCGTCGGCGGTGTGGTCATTGAAACGTGGCAAAGGTTTCGTCCAGCTGGTCGATATGACGCCGCTTGGCCGAGGCCTCGATAAAGCTCGCTTCAAAGCTGTTGCGCGCCAGTGTGTAGGCGTGCTGCGCGTCCAGACCCAGGGCGGCAAAGGTCTGCGTGAAGTTGTCGTTCAGGTAGCCGCCAAAGTAGGCCGGGTCGTCCGAGTTGACGGTGGCCACCAGCCCGGCGTCCAGCAGCTGGCGCAGGTTGTGGCTGGCCAGATCGGGGAACACACAGAGCTTCAGATTCGACAGCGGGCACACCGTGAGGGCAATGCGGTCTTCGGCCAGGCGCTGCATCAGGGCGGCGTCTTTGCTGGACTGCACGCCGTGGTCAACCCGCTCAACCTTGAGCACATCCAGCGCCGTCCAGACATAGGCTGGCGGGCCTTCTTCACCGGCATGCGCCACCAGGTGAAAGCCCAGGCTGCGGCAACGCGCAAACACGCGGGCAAACTTTTCGGGCGGGTTGCCGACCTCGCCCGAATCCAGGCCAATGCCGATGATCTTGTCGCGAAAAGGCAAGGCCTGCTCCAGTGTTTCAAAGGCGTCTTCTTCCGTCAGATGGCGCAGAAAACACAGAATCAGCGAGGCGCTCACACCGAGTTCAGCCTGTGCATCGACACAGGCGCGGTACAGGCCGTTGATGACAGTGGCCATGCTGACGCCGCGCGCGGTGTGCGTCTGCGGGTCAAAAAACAGCTCGGTGTGCAGCACGTTGTCGGCTGCGGCCTTTTGCAGGTAGGCGCGCGCCATGTCGTAAAAATCCTGCTCTTTCAGAAGCACGCTAGCACCGGCGTAGTAAATATCGAGAAAACTCTGCAGATTGGTAAACGCATAGGCGCTGCGCAGCGCGTCAATGCTGCTGTAGGGTAAGACCAGGCCGTTACGTTCTGCCAGCGCAAAAATCAGCTCGGGCTCCAGCGAGCCTTCGATGTGAATGTGCAGCTCGGCCTTGGGCATGCGCCTGAGCAGCTCGGGCAAGCGGTCTGCCGCAACGGGTTTGACAAGAAATTTTTCCAGGCTCATGTGAACTCCAAAAACGAAAAAGCTGCCCGAAGGCAGCTGACCCTGACAACGCTCCGGCCCACAGGCACGGAGCACGGCGCATCAGTTGCCCGGAACCTTGCCTTCTACGCCCTTGACATAGGTTTTCAGTCCGCCCAGAAACTTGTCGTCAGCCACGGTGTCTTTGGCCACCAGTTCTTTGCCGGTGTTGTCCATGATCGGGCCTTTCCAGATGGAAAAGCTGCCGTCTTTCAGACCCGCCTTGACTTCCTCCACGCGCTTTTTGGTGTCGTCCGGCACGTCGGCGGCCACAGACACCATGTCGATGGCGCCCTCTTTCACGCCCCACCAGGCGCTGGTGCCGCCGGTCCATTTACCCTCAAGCGCTTCGCCCACCGACTTCACATAGTACGGGCCCCAGTTGATGATGGCCGAACCCAGGTGCGCCTTCGGACCATAGGCACTCATGTCCGAATCCCAGCCAAAGGCACGCTTGCCCATTTTTTCGGCGGTTTGCAGCACGGCCGACGAATCGGTGTTTTGCATCAGCACGTCGGCCCCGCCGTTGATCAGTGCAGTCGCTGCTTCGGTTTCCTTGGGCGGGTTGAACCACTCGTTGACCCAGACCACCTTGGTCTTGATTTTCGGGTTGACCGACTGTGCGCCCAGCGTGAAGCTGTTGATATTGCGGATCACCTCGGGAATGGGAATGGAACCCACCACACCCACGGTGCCGGTCTTGCTCATCTTGCCGGCAATCACGCCCGCCATGTAAGCACCTTCATAAGTACGGC
>JANNXF010000065.1:0-10997 GCA_031409395.1 Polaromonas sp. | reverse complement strand
TCAAAATTGTCATGGCTGAGGCCGCGCTTGCTGGGCACATCGACGCAACCGACGACCTTGCCGTCTGTCGTGCAGACAGTGAACGTGGTGTAGACGCCACTGAGCAGTTCCAGCCAGCGCTCGCCATGCGCCCGGCCCTTTGCGGTGTCCAGCGGAATCGTGAAGCGCTGAACCGGAATCTTGACCATCACCACATGGTCATGAAACGTGGTGCGCAGCCAGTTCCAGACATCGTACTCGTGGGTGGTTACCAGGCCACGCGGGCCCAGCGGCCATTTGCCGGGTACGCGCAGCATGGCCGTCGCCCTGCGCCGCAGCCAAAGGGCATACAGCACCACACCCAGCACCATGCCGGTTACCAGCAACCCAGCCCCTGCCATCAGCCATGTCCATAGGTCCACGATGATCTTCCCCTTTTTTGTGTTTTTAGTGGTGTCCCTGTGGGTGCGGCAGCCCCTGTCGTGCTGCTTTCAATCCCACTTCTCTCACCGCATGTAACAGTTGGTCACAGAAAGTCGGCTTTGTCAATTCCCGGCGTCGCTCCGTGCCAACACCCTTGCAGGCCGCAGCCTGTTGCGTGAAAAACCTCACATGCGCTCAATCACCGCCTGCCCCGCCGCGACCGAGAAACTCGCCAGGGTTTCGATCGCTGCCGACGGCTGCCTGACGTCATCGACCACGCGCAAGGTGGTGGTCAGCCGCTGCGGGGTGAACTCGACCACGCCGTAACCCTTGCGTTCGGCGTCAGCAAAAACAAAGTGCGGATTTTCAGCCACGCGTTCGGCGGTCTTGTCGTTGCCGCCAGAGCGAGAGTTGATGCTGGTGCCACAAAACTCGACACCCAGCGCCGGGCTGCCGACCTGGGCGTAGTCGGCCTTGATGTGGCCGACCCAGTTTTCATGGACGTCGCCGCCCAGTGCCACGGCGTTGGCGACCTGGTGTTTGCGCAGGGAATCGGTCAGGCGGGTGCGCGCCGCGCTGTAGCCGTCCCAGCCATCGTTCCACAGCACCTGACCAGGGCCGGGGCGAAAGTCGCGCTGGCCCAGCAAGGACTGCTGCCCCAGCACATTCCATTGGGGGCCTGCCTGGGCCAGCTCGGCGTCCAGCCAGCGCTCCTGCTGCGCGCCCAGCATGCTGCGGCTGGGGTTTTTCCAGTCGGCACAAGTAGCCGGGTTGACGGTGCTTGAGCCTTTTCGGCCATCCCGCGTGCACACCTGCGGGTCTTTGTACTGGCGCGCGTCCAGCAGGTAAAACGAAGCCAGCCGGCCGTATTGCACCCGGTTGTAAATGCGCATTTCGGCGCCGCCGGTCAGCCCCGCCATGGCCTGCGTCAGCACCGACGCACGAATCGGCATGTGTTCATAAAACGCCTGGTAGGCCGCCGCGCGGCGGGCCGCAAAATCGGCCGTAGCCGGCCCGCTGTTGCCCTCTTGCAAGCCAGCGTAGTCGTTTTGCACCTCGTGGTCGTCCCAGGTCACCAGCCACGGACACACCTGGTGCATGGCCTGCAGATCGGGATCGCTCTTGTACAGGGCATAGCGCTGGCGGTAGTCGTCAAGCGTCAACACCCAGCCGCCAGTGGCGGGCCGCACAGAACTGGCGCTGTTGGGGTACTCATAAATATAGTCGCCCAAAAACAGCACGGCATCGAGGTTTTCATCACGCATGTGGCGGTAGGCATTGAAGTAGCCGTGTTGCCAGTGCTGGCACGACGCATAGGCCAGCCGCATGCGCGCCACCGCCGCGTCGGGTGCCGGAAACGTCCGGGTGCGGCCAGTCGCGCTGACGGCGTCGCCCACCATGAAGCGGTAAAAATACCAGCGGTCAGGGGCCAGGCCCTGCACCTCCACATGTACGGAGTGCGCCAACGCGCCCAGCGCCTGGGTCTGGCCACTTTGCACCCCGCGCGTAAACTGGTCGTCTTGCGCCAGTTCCCAACGCACAGTGACGGCCTGGCGTGGATCGGGCAGCACCAGCCCCATCAGCCGCGTCCAGAGGACCACCGAATCCTGCGTGGGCGAGCCACTGGCAACCCCCAGCGTAAACGGATTGCCGGCAAGGCGCGGCTGGCTCCAGGCGCTGCGGGGCAGCCACAGGCCGGCGGCACTGGCTGCCGCCATTTGCAGAAGTTGGCGGCGGCTGGACGGGTCAAGGGGGTTCATTGGCAAAAGAAGCTCCGGTGTCAGGCAACGGGGTTGGCGTGGGCGCCTGGCAGCGCAGGCACGCCCCTCACTGTAGCCGCCCCGCACAGGGAAGGGCACTGGCGTCGCTGCGCAAGTATTTTTATCAATGAAAACAGAGATTCCCCCAAATAACACGGGCGCAACCAGCTACTTAATTGATAGCAACTTCGGCTTCGGATTGCCACCGGCCCGGGGGCTCAAAATCCCCTTTGCTGGCAAAGTGTCTTTTCTGCCGATATGCTGCATTTTTTTGCAGGAGCCACCATGACCCGTCAAACCGCCCAGGATTTCGACCAGGAACTGCTGATTCTTTTCGACGCCTATGTGCACGGCACCCTTGACCGGCGCAGCTTTCTGGAACGCGCGCAAAAGTTCGCCACGGCCAGTGTCACTGCGGGCGCCCTTCTGGCGGCCCTGAGCCCCAACTTCGCTGCGGGCCAGCAAATCACGCCCGACGACAAGCGGCTGAAAATCAGCCGGGTCAGCTACCCGTCGCCAGACGGTTCCGGCAGCGTCAAGGGCTACCTGGCCAAACCTGGCAGCGCCACGGGCAAGCTGCCGGGCGTGCTGGTGATTCATGAAAATCGCGGGCTCAACCCCCATATTGAAGACATTGCACGCCGCCTGGCGCTGGACGGTTTTATGGCTTTCGCCCCTGACGCGCTGACGCCGCTGGGCGGCTACCCTGGTGACGAAGACAAGGCGCGCGAACTGTTCGCCAAGCTGGACCAGAAGAAAAGCACGGAAGACTTTGTGGCTGCCACGGCTTTTGTCAAAACCCAGGACGACTTCTCGGGCCGGCTGGGCGTGGTCGGTTTTTGCTACGGTGGCGGCATGGCGCACACCCTGGCCACGCGCCTGCCTGACCTCCATGCCGCGGTTCCCTTTTACGGCAACCATCCGGCCGCAGACAACGCAGCCCGGGTCAAGGCACCGCTGCTGATTCATTTTGCTGGCGTCGACGAACGCATCAACGCCGCCTGGCCCGCCTATGAGGCCGCACTGAAAGCCGCAAACGTGGGTTACACCGCGCACCAGTACGCCGGCACGCAGCACGGCTTTAACAACGACACCACGCCCCGCTACGACGCGGCCGCCGCCGCACTGGCCTGGGAACGAACCCTGGCGTTTTTCAACAAACAGCTGAAAGCGGCCTGAACCTGCCTGCACCTGCCTGAACCTGCCCGGGTTCTGTCAGGCGTTAACATTGGCGCGTTGGGGCCGGAATCGTCTTGTGACGGTGGCTGGCACCTGTTTTCACCCTCTCCCAGAGCGCCATCATGAAATTACCCCCAGACGTCGCGTGCCGCAGCGGCCTGCAAGAACTCGCTTGCGGTACGACAAAACCAGCCCCTGCGCATCGCCGCAATCACGAGCGACTGCTGCTGCAGTCGGCCCGCCAACCCAACCCACGCTAAGCCGCGCGCTCACTATGGAACAAATTCTCTGGTTCGGCTGGTTCAGGGCCGACATCATTGCTGATTACGCTGCGCTTTTCTGGCGTGGCCTGCAGATGACGATTGCCATCACCTTGATCTGCATTGTGCAGGGCACCGCTCTGGGGCTGGCGGTCGGGCTGGCGCGGGTGGCCGAGTCGCGCCATTCACCGGCCCGGCAACTTTGCAAATACGCGCTGCGCTGGCCGGCCGCGGTCTTTGTCAGCTTCTTTCGCGGAACGCCCCTGTTTGTGCAGATTTTGCTGATTCACTTTGCCGTGCTGCCGCTCTTTATCAACCCGACAGACGGGCTGTTGATCTCGGGCGAGAGCGCACGCGACCTCAAGCAGAACTACGGCGCATTCATGTCGGGCGTGGTGGCGCTGACGCTGAACGCAGGCGCCTACATTTCTGAAATCTTCCGCGCCGGCATCCAGTCAATCGACAAGGGCCAGGTCGAGGCGTCGCGCTCTTTGGGCATGTCGTTTCCGCGAACCATGTACCACGTGGTGCTGCCGCAGGCGTTTCGCCGCATGCTGCCGCCTTTGGGCAACAACGCGATTGCACTGCTCAAGGATTCATCGCTGGTGTCAGCCATTGGCCTGGCCGAACTGGCCTACGCCGCGCGTACCGTAGCAGGCGCCTATTCACGCTATTGGGAACCCTACCTCACGATTTCACTGATGTACTGGGTACTGACACTGGGCCTGGCTTACGCCGTCAAAAAATTGGAGGACCGCTATGGACGAGGTGATTCACGTTAAGGCGCTGACCAAGCACTTTGGCCATGTGGCCGTGCTGCGCGGTATTGACTGCAGCATCAAGGCGTCTGAAGTGGTCTGCGTCATTGGCCCTTCGGGCTCGGGTAAAAGCACTTTTTTGCGCTGCCTGAACGGCCTGGAAGACGCCTCCGGCGGCGAGGTACTGGTACACGGTGTGTCCGTGCACGAACCCAAAACCGATGTAGACGCCCTGCGCTCGGAAATCGGCATGGTGTTTCAGCGCTTCAACCTGTTCCCGCACAAGACCGTGCTGGACAACATCACGCTGGCCCCCACCAAGGTGCGCGGCCTGAGTGCTGAGCAGGCGCGCGTCCGGGCCAGCGAACTGCTGGACAAAGTCGGGCTGATCGACAAGATCAACGCCTACCCCAATCAGCTTTCGGGCGGACAGCAGCAGCGCGTGGCGATTGCCAGGGCGCTGGCGATGCAGCCGCGCATCATGCTGTTTGACGAACCCACCTCGGCACTGGACCCGGAGATGGTGGGCGAAGTCCTTACGGTCATGCAGGCGCTGGCCGAAGAAGGCATGACCATGGTGGTGGTGACCCACGAGATGGGCTTTGCCCGCCAGGTGGCCGACCGCGTGCTGTTCATCGACGAAGGTGTGGTGGTGGAACAAGGCGCACCGGCCGATATTTTTGACCGCCCGCAGGAAGAGCGCACCCGCAGGTTTCTAAGCAAGGTGCTGTAGCTTCATGGCCGTCGGTTTCGTCTAAAAATTTTCAGGATAAAGGGCTTAGCTCCTTTAAGTACGGGCGCAAGCAGCTATCTTTATCGTAGCAATTAGAGTGTCTTTTTAGCGCCGGCGCAGCGGGTCGAGCAGCGATGACAGGCCGTTGTGGTCTATCTCCTGCATCAGCGCCAGCAGGCGGCCAATCTCGCCCTTGGGAAAACCGTCGCGAGCAAACCAGTTCAGGTAGTGGCCGGGCAAGTCGGCAATCAAATGCCCCTTGTACTTGCCATAGGGCATTTCGCGGCTCAGCAAAAGCAGCAGGTCATCGGGGTTCAGACATCACCCCCCGGCCCGTTTGGCGGCATAGCCCTGCTTGTGCAGCGCCTGCAATACCAGCACACAGTGGTCGCCCTGCACTTCAATCACCCCGTCTTTCACCGTGCCGCCCGAGCCACAGGCAGCCTTTAACTGCTTGCCCAGGCGTGCCAGGTCCGCCTCGCCCAGCGGCAGCCCGCTGACCAGCGTGACGGTTTTTCCACCACGGCCCCGGGTCTGTCGGGACACCCGTGCCGTGCCATCTGATGACGGCAGCACACGGTTTTGCCGGCAGCTGCAGCTGGCAGTCGGCTGACGGCAGTCGGGACACATTCTTCCGGCGTCGGTGCTGTACACCAGACCCGTTGCGGAAAGGGGCTTTTTCATTGTGAAAACAAGGGGCAGGATGTGGCCAAAGGCAACCATGGCAGATGGCCAGGCCCGCAACCCGCGCTATCGGGCCTTGAGCAGAAACGCCAGTTCAATCCCCGCCAGGTTCAACACATCGTTATGGGCCATGGGAATGGCGTCAGGCCCCACCGGCCGGCCGTTCAGGGTGGGCGACGTGGGGCCGCCGATATGCGAGACATAGTAGCCGTCGCGCCGGTGTGAAAGGGACACCACCGCCACACCCGGCTGGCCAAAGGTGGTCACCGCCTTGACCAGGGGAACTTCGAGCCCCACCGAGGCACCCGACAGGACTTTCAGCTTGGCCAGCAAAGCGCCACTGGTGCCCGGTATGCCAAGCGCATCGAGTGACATGGCGGTGGTCGGCTTTTGAGCGGCAGGCTCTTCGTTCTCTTCGTGCTCTGACTTGGCAAGAAACTGGACACTGAAATTGCCAATGGTGATGACGTCGTTGTTCTGGAGCAATTGCCGGGACTTGATCATGTGGCCATTGATGTAGGTGCCATTGGTGCTGCCCAAGTCCTGAATGTACACATCTGCAATGCCCTGCAACTCAAACACGCAGTGCTCGCCACTGACGACCATGTTGTCAAACACGATGTCATTGGTAGGCCGCCGACCCAGTGTCGTCCGGTTATTTTGCAGATAGACATGTCTGACCTCGACGCCTTCAACTGAAGCGACCAACTGTGGCATGACGCCCTCCATTACGAATGTTTTTTGCAGCCTGACCCGACAAACTGGCTAATACTTATATCGTATCCGGCTGGCTGTAACGACACAAGGCGGACACCCGTGAAATCGCACGCAGACAACTCACAGGCACAAGCTTTCCGCAGTGTTGTGCAGCTTTAGACGTTTTTGGCGTATTTTTGTGCCTTGGCAGAGGCTGCAAGCCCCAGTACCGCCTGTAGTCCAGGCCCGCCAGCGCATGCCGCACCATGAGCCACGGCACAACGAGCCAGCACCCGGTATCCCTTGTCACCGAACGGCTATCGTCTATACCGATTGACGCACTACATATATTTACATAAATTGCACTTATGTCTGGTTCATTACACCGCCTGTTTTTCACCCTGGCCTTCAGTGCCATGGGCTGGCTGGCTTTGGGAAGCGCCCTGCAGATTTTTGCGGCAGCCGCGTCCAATCAAACCATCGACATCACTGTGTGCACTGGTCTGGGTGTCAAAAAGATGGCTCAACCGGCTGGGGGCGATGAGGAAAAACCGGCTGCCATGAAACACTGCGGCAAGGTTCCTTTTGCCAAGTTTTTTGCCCCTCCACCGCAGCCCGCCCGCTTGCAGTTTGAGCCACCCGAAACAGTGACCTCCTGGCCCTTCATCAAGCTTTCCGACGTGCTGGAGAATCAGCCTTGGAACAGCGGTGCACCGCCGCCAGGACGCGCACCGCCTGCAGGCTGACAGCCGGTGCATCGGGCTCTAGCCCGTACCCGCCCACAACAACCAACGCCCGGCCTTTCATGGCCATTCACTATTTACAGTTTCGGCCAGGCCCATGTGCCTTTGCTGGTTTAATTTTTCCTGAAAGAAATCATCATGAAGATCAATTTTTCACGTACGGCTTGCGCTGCCGCACTTGCAACCCTTGCGCTGGCTGCTGGCTTGACCGGATGCGCGTTTTCCGGCGCCAACAGCCCCAGCGTATCCATTCTGGAGCCTGCCAACAACGCCACCGTGAGCAGCCCGTTCAAGGTGCGATTCGGCGTGCAGGGCATGACTGTCGCAGCCGCGGGCGATGTATTGCCCCTGAGCGGTCATCACCATCTGCTCATCAACCTGGACGCCATTTCAGCTGGGGAATCCATACCGTTTACCGAAAAGCACATGCACTTTGGCAAAGGCCAGACTGAGGCTGAGGTCAAACTGGCTCCGGGCGTTTACAAGCTCA
The DNA here is from genome assembly GCA_031409395.1 of Polaromonas sp. Classification (GTDB taxonomy): domain Bacteria; phylum Pseudomonadota; class Gammaproteobacteria; order Burkholderiales; family Burkholderiaceae_C; genus Polaromonas. The sequence continues at coordinate 3,292 of JANNXF010000065.1, read as the reverse complement.
CGGCTCAATTTGCCAACGGTGCCCATCAGTCTTACGGAAAGCCCGTCAGTCAAACCATCACCGTCACTGTCAAGTAAAAGGTCAAGATGAGTCAACTCATTTACCCCCTTGCGCTGCTGGCGAGCCTCGCTGGAGGATCCGTCCACGCCGACCTGGCACTGGCCGACAAAAACGCATGCCTGAACTGCCACGCCCTGGAAACCCGGCTGGTCGGGCCGTCATTCAAGGCTATTGCCAGCAAATACCGGACTCAACCTGATGCGGCGGTTCTGCTGGCCGGCAAGGTTGAAAAAGGCTCTGGCGGTGTTTGGGGCAACATCGCCATGCCGCCCATGGGTGGCATGGCGAAAGAAGACGTGCAGACGCTGGTGGCGTGGATTTTGAAGCAGCCCTGATGCAAGTGCCGTGGCTCACTGCAAGCGAGGTGGGCCACGGTTATCGTCAGCGATTTCCAGGCCGTTTTACGGCACTTTTAAAACCCCGAAAAGCTAGTTTGCCGTGACGCTGGCGCTCTGGCAGGCCGCACGCACGATGCGGGTGCGTGGATTGGGGTAGACATCCCGAAACTCCATCTTGCGCACCGGAGACTCCGAATACACCATCTTCATGTGCGAGGCCCCTTTCCACAGCGGTTCCCGGTAAAAAACGGCCGTCTCAAACCGGGCCGTATCTTTGGCGCAGTCAAACACCACATCCGCCTCAAACGAGCGAAATGAAATACCGTCGCTGCTGGTCCGCTGGACAGAGCGGCTCACCCGAATTTGCATGGTGCGAAGATCGCCTCGAACGGTCAGGGCGGATGGATTGACTTCAATGGTGTTGATGGCTGGATCCTCGGGATTGCCCAGCACGGTCAACCAGGGGGTTTGCGCGTGCAATCCTGTTGCGGCAAGCAGACACCCTATCGAGATCAACTTTTTCATGTAAACCCTCTTTAGGCTGTAACACGCTCACAATCCGGCCGGCGCAGCCCGTCCTGACGGCCTGCACCATCCGTTTTAGCCAAGGGCCTTGCCCAACCGCGCCACGCCTTCTTCAATCTTGCCGACATCGGCCGTGGCAAAGCTGAGCCTGAAGGTGGCGCTGTCGGGGTTCGCCGCATAAAAAGGTGCGCCCGGCACAAACGCCACGCCTTGTTCAATGGCCTTCTTCGCAAACTCGCCCGCATCCTGCGTTTTGCCGCCGGCGCCTGTCAGTCGGGCCCAAAAGAACAGGCCGCCCTGCGGCTGGGTAAATTCCACCGCATCCCCCAGCTCGCGCTGAAGGGCGCGGCCCATGGTCTGGGCACGTTCGGCATAGACCTTGCGGACATGGGCCAAGGTGGCCGGCATGCGGCCCGCCTTGAGGTACTGCGCCGCAGTGGCCTGGGCAAAGGTGCTGGTGTGTGCGTCGCTGAACTGTTTGCACATGGTGGCCCTGGCCAGCAGTTCGGGCTGGGCCACCATCCAGCCCACCCGCAAGCCGGGCGACAACACCTTGCTGAGCGAACCGCAATAGGCCAGCAGGTCACGGCTGCCTGGCACCGAGCCACTCAATTCCAGCAGGGACGGCGGTGGTGGCGCGCCAAAATACAAATCACCATACGGATCGTCTTCAACCACCAGCGTGTTGTATTTCACGGCAAGTTCCAGCACACGTTGGCGGCGCTCCAGGCTCAGCATGGCGCCGCTGGGGTTGCCAAAGGTGGGGATCAGGTAGACAAATTTGGGCTTGTGCTGGGCGATCAGTTGCTCCAGCACGTCGGTCTGCACACCCTGCGCGTCTACCGGTGCGCTGATCAGCTCGGCACCGTACAGCCTGAAGCACTGGATGGTGGCCAGAAAAGTGGGGCCTTCCACAATCACTTTGTCACCGGGTGAAATCATGGTTTTGCCCAGCAGGTCCAGCGCCTGCTGGCTGCCGGTGGTGACGATCAACTCGCCGGGGGAAATCTTGACGCTGGCGTCACCCCCGTGGCCACTTGGGCTGCCCTTGCCCATCATGAAAGCTGCGAGCTGCTCGCGCAACGGCTGGTAGCCTTCTGTCGCGCCGTATTGAAGCGCCGCACCGGGTTCTTCCTGCAAAGCCTGGTTGGCCGCCTCCCGGATGCCATCTACGTCAAACATGGCCGGATCCGGGAAACCACCGGCAAAACTGATGATGCCCGGCTTACCCAGCAGCTTGAAGAGTTCGCGGATGGCGGAGGTTTCGACGTTGTTGAGGCGGTCGGCAAATTGCAGTGGCATGGGTTGGGACATGGGAAAATGGAGCCATGAAGAAGGAATACATCGAGCCGTTTTTTGCCACTTTGAGAGCGGCCAATCCACAGCCCGTTACCGAATTGGAGTATACGAGCGTGTTCGAACTGCTGGCTGCCGTGCTGCTCTCGGCCCAGGCGACGGATGTAAGTGTTAACAAGGCCACGCGCAAGTTGTTTCCGGTGGCCAATACCCCGGCAAAAATTCTGGCGCTGGGTCTGGAAGGCCTGGAGTCTTACATACGTACCATTGGCCTGTACCGCACCAAGGCCAAAAACCTGCTGGCGACCTGCGAGATTCTGGTGACGCAGCATGGCAGCCAGGTGCCGCGCACCCGTGAAGCCCTTGAGGCCCTGCCCGGCGTGGGCCGCAAAACCGCCAATGTGGTGCTCAACTCGGCCTTTGGCGAAGCCACCATGGCGGTGGACACCCATATCTTTCGCATGGGCAACCGCACCGGGCTGGCACCAGGCAAAACCCCGCTGGAAGTCGAGATGAAAATGCTCAAACGCATTCCGCCCGAGTACCTGGTAGACGCGCACCACTGGCTGATATTGCATGGGCGCTACGTATGTCAGGCGCGCAAACCCCTGTGCTGGCAGTGTGGCGTGGCCGAATGGTGTGACTTTCAGCCCAAAACGTCCATGCCAGCCGATGCAGAAACCCGGGCCATGAACGAGCTTCAGCCAACAAGCCTGCCAGGCAGGGTCAGGCGTCTACCCTGACCTTGGCCTGCTGCGCTACCTCGGCCCATTTCTTCTGCTCGGCAGTGATGAAGGCTGCGAACTTCTCGATACTGCCGCCGCCGTCTTCCGCACCATACTGCTCCATTTTTTCCTGCACGTCAGGCAGGGCCAGCACCTTGTTGACGTCTTCGTTCATGCGCTGAACCATGGCGGGCGGCATTTTGGCCGGGCCCATCAGGCCGTACCACACGGTGGCTTCAAAGCCCGGAAAGCCGGACTCGGCCATGGTCGGCACAGTGGGGTGGCCCTTGGCGCGTTTCAGGCGTGTTTGCGCCAGGGCAATAGCCTTGCCGCTTTTGACGTGCGGCG
>JANNXF010000064.1:0-4212 GCA_031409395.1 Polaromonas sp. | reverse complement strand
TCACTGCGGATGAAATTGACCACAGCGGCCAGTTCGGCGTCGCTGAGCTGTGAAAAGGCGGGCATGGCGCCCCGGTAGGGCTTGCCCATGACTTCCATCTCGCCAACAATGCCGTGCAAAAGAATATTGGCCAGGGTGCGCTCGTCGCCGGTGACCCACTCAGAGCCATCGAGTGGCGGAAACACGCCCGGCAGGCCCTGGCCAGTGGCCTGGTGGCAGGCCACGCAGTTGGCTGTAAACAGTTTCTTGCCGTCAGCCACACCGCCCGCGCCAGGAGCGGGGCCTGCCAAATCCGCCACCGTGCGCCGGTCGCCCAGCTCGGGCGAGCCAAAAGAGCCAGACAGCACGATGTAGCCCGCACCCCACAGCACCAGCGCCAGCGCAAAGATCAAAAACAGCCTGGGAACGGGCTGGCTGCGTTCTGACGGTTCTGCCTGCTCGCGCTGCTGGGCCCGGCGCCTTGATTCTTGGTCGTTCAGCATGGGGTTACCTTGGCTTTCGGCTTAGGGTTTGGCCGCGGGTGCAGGGGCATTGGCTGGCAAGGGCTCGGGCGGCAGCACCGGGTAGGTGTGGTTCATTCCCTGCAGGTACTTGACCAGGTCCAGTGCCTGCGGGCTGGGCACCACCACCAGCCCCACATTGGGGGCGTAAGCCGGTGGCAGGTTGAGCGGCTGCTCGCCCTCGCTTTCGGCCTCTTTGGCGTCTTTCACGGCAAAGAGATAGGGGTAGGCCGGCATGTTGGAGCCTGGCGAATAGGCGCGCGGCTGGTACAGATGCCCCAGGTGCCAGTCCTTGCTGGGCTGGCGGGCGCCAATATTGAACAGGTCTGGCCCGGTTCGCATGCTGCCCAGCAAATGGGGCCGGTCGTAGAAATAGTCTGCGGGCACCGAAGCGCGTCCCCAGCCGCGTTCCGCGTCGGGGCCAAAATTGCGGTCACGGGGCTGCTGGCTGTGGCAGTAGACGCAGCCGTTGGCAATATAGACCTCACGCCCGCGCAACTGTGCGCTGGTGTAGGGCTTGAGGCCTGGCGATGGCTTGATGTCGCGCACCTCCAGATAGGGCAGCACGACCAGCGCGGCCGTGGCCAGGCCCAGCGCCACCATGGCGCCAGAGACCAGCTTGACTTCATTGTCCATGCGCAGCTCCTGTGGGGGTCAGCTCGGCGGGTTTGTTTTGCCAGAAAAGGGCAGCGCCTGCGCGGGTCGGGCCAAAGCGTAGCGCCATCGCCAGAAAATGCCCGACAAACACCAGGTGGCTCAGCACCATCAGCCCACCGCCCACGCTGCGGGCCTTCAGGTAGGGCATGGTCAGCGTGACCGATTCCATGAAGGGCCGGGCGGCGTCCAGCATGGCCACACCCTGCAGCCAGCCACCGATGGACAAACCCACAAAGTAAATGCCTATGCCCAGCAGGGCAAGCCAGAAATGCAGGGTGATCAGTTTCGGGTAGGGCCATTCCCAGTTCAACACCCGCGGCATCATGAAATAAATCGCACCAAACAGCACCATGGTGACAAACGCATACGCGCCCAGGTGGGCGTGCGCCACCGTGAAGTGGGTGAAGTGGGCCACGCGGTTCACGCTGCGCAGCGCTTCGAGCGAGCCCTGAATGGAAGACGCCAGGTACATCAGGCCGCCCACCATCATGAAACGCAGGGTGGGCGAGTAGCGTGCCAGGTGCATGCGGCCCTTCATCGTCAGGCCCATGTTGATGCCAAACGCGATCACCGGAATCACCATCATCATGCTTTGCACAATTGACAGCGTGACCAGCCAGCCCGGTACCGGCCCGCCAATCAGGTGGTGGCCACCGACCTGGCCGTAAAAGAAGGCCAGCGTCCAGAAGCCCAGCAGCGACAGGTTGTACGAGCGTATCGGGCGGCCGATGATCTTGGGCAAAAAGTAATAAATGGCGCCCACGCTGACCGGCGTGAACCACAGGCCCAGAACATTGTGGCCGTACCACCAGTTGGTGGTGGCCTGTTGCACGCCGGTGTGCACCCCCGGCATTTTTCCGACCAGAAACAGCAGCGCAATCCACAGCAGCGCCGCCACCATGTACCAGACGCTCACATACAGGTGATCGACCTTGCGCTTGAGCAGCGTGGCCATGATGGGCAAGATGACGAGCGCAAAACCGAAGAACATGAAAATCGCAATCTGCCACGGAATCTCAAGGTATTCCATGCCGTCGGTCCAGCCGGTAGAGATGGCGCTGATGCCGCCGGCAATGCCCGTGTTGATGAGTGCACCGCCCAGCATGACCCAGATGGCGCCCTCCAGGCGGGTGCGCAGCAGACGCGGCAGCAGCCACACAATCATGCCCAGCGCCGCGTTGGTGATCCAGCCGTACAGCACGGCCGTCAGGTGCGTGGTGCGGATGCGGCCAAACGTCAGCCAGCCATACTGGGTCAGCCAGTCGGGTTCATGCAGCTTGATGGACGCCACCAGCCCGGCCGCCGAGCCCACCACCAGCCACAGGCAGGCAAAGGTGATGAACATGAACACCGGAAACGCGGTGGAGCGGTCTGAGGTGATGCGGTCCTGCAGCTCGGCCGCGTCAGCGGTGTGGGTTTGAATACCGCCTTCTTTCACGGCGGTCTGCATGGAGTCCTGGGCCGCGCCCTGCAGTGCCGGGTCATCGACCTGGCCTATCTCGCCGCGCGCAAAAATGACCGATGCCGCCGCCGGGTTTTCAACCAGCAGGCCCTTGCGAAGCGACCAGATAAAGACAAACAGGCCAATGATGGACAGCAAGAAAGCACCCAGAAGACTGAGGATGGCGCTGTCCATCATGCGGCCCCGGCAGGGGTGGGGGTGGGCCTGGCGGCTTGCCCGGGTGTGCTGCCTGGGGGATGTTCAGCGTTCATGGTGCCTCCGGTCTGTGGGTTCCCGCCCCTGAAGCGGGCGGCTAGGTCTCGTCGGTGATGGGGTGCAGTTGCTTGCCTTGATGCATCAGTGCAGACATGTTGCATGTCTTTACTTTAAGGGTTGGCCGCTTTCAACGCAATACGCGGCGGCATCAGACGGCAAAGGACTACACGCGCGGAAGGCGCTGTCGCGCTCCCGGAAAGCCGCGTCATACGCCGGAAACATTTTCAATTGCTATATATTTTGTAGCTGGTTGCGCCCGTGAATATTGGGTAAAACTGATTTTTCATGAAAATTTTACGGATGCCGCCGTTGGCCTGTGGCAGTCTGGCGGCCATGCTGAAACGCTTCCCGTCTTTTGTGTCATATGGGGCCCGGCGGCGCTCAGTTGCACGCTGCGGGATGTGCGCTCAAAAATCCTGGATTTGAGCGAGTCGTCCATCGCGGTGATGTGCGCACTGGCCGCCGCCATGGCCGGTTCAGGCGGTCACTGGCGGCACGCGTGCGGTTGTTTTTCCCTTGGCCGCGTCCTTAGCCAATGCGCTGCGGCAGCCAGGTGGCAATTGCGGGCAGCCAGAACACCGCCGCCAGCAAAATCAGGCTCATCACCACATACGGCACCACCGCCACAAAGATGTGGGCCATGGTGACCGATGGCGGTGCCACACCGCGCATGGTCATCAAGAGCAGACCGTGCGGCGGCAGCAAAAGGCCCAGTTGCATGCAAATCAAAAACATCACGCCAAACCAGACTGGGTCAATGCCCAGTGCCTGCACCACCGGCATGAAGATGGGCAGCGTGATCATCATCATGCTGACCTGATCGACAAAAATACCCAGAAAAATCAGCATCAGCATCATGCCCGCAATGATCATGCTGGTCGACCAGCCCTGCCCGGTGATGAGCTGAACCAGCCCGTTGCTGGCGCCGGAAAAGGACAGGATTTGTGCGAAGGTGGTGGCTCCCAGAATGATGAACAAAATCATGCCGGAGATACCCGCCGTGCCTTTAAGCGCCTTGACCACTGCATCAACCGTCAATACCCGGTAGATGAGTGCCAGCAGCATGGTGGCAAATGCGCCCAGCGCAGCGCACTCAGTCGGCGTGGCCCAGCCCGCCGCCAGCGCGCCCACCACGACACCAAAGATGGACAGCGTGGGCAGCACATAGCTAAAAAACAGGCTCCAGCGCGCCCAGCCGGTGTATTGCACGGCATCGTCTTTTTCCACAGGCGCAAGCTGTGGGCTGATGCTGACGCGAATCACAATCCACAGCACAAAAGCCACTGACAAAATCACGCCGGGCACGACACCGCCAATCAGCAATTTGGAAATCGAAAT
>JANNXF010000063.1:0-3342 GCA_031409395.1 Polaromonas sp. | reverse complement strand
GAAGGGCCGACCGGCATTCGCATCAGGCTCCAGGACCTGAACAAGGCCAGAGAGGTCGCGCTGCAGCTGTCAAGAAGCCTGAGCGGGGACTTGCTGATTCGTGACTGGACGCGGCAAAACAAGACCTGGTTTGACGCCGTGCAGCTTGAAAAACGCATGATGTTCATCATCCTGACACTCATCGTCGCCGTGGCGGCTTTTAACCTGGTCAGCACGCTGGTGATGACGGTGACCGACAAGCGCGCCGACATCGCGATTTTGCGCACCCTGGGGGCCAGCCCGAAAAGCATCATGGGCATTTTTGTCGTGCAGGGCGCGATGGTCGGTGTGATCGGCACGCTGGCGGGCCTGCTGCTGGGCCTGGGCATTGCCGTCAATATTGATGTGATCGTGCCGGCGCTGGAGCGCCTGTTCCGTGCCAGTTTTCTGCCCAAAGACATCTACCTGATCAGCCGCATGCCCAGCGACCCGCAGTACGCCGACATCATGCCGATTGCCGTGATTTCCCTGATCCTGGCTTTTTTGGCCACCATTTACCCCAGCTGGCGCGCCAGCCGGGTAAACCCCGCAGAGGCTCTTCGTTATGAGTGATATAGCCCCCACGCTCCCCACTTCGTGTGGTTCGCTGCCCCCCGAGGGGGCTGGCCTTGCTCGGGGCGGCCCAGCGCTGCGGCCGTCGGTTCCCCTCGCGCATGATGCCCTCACACTGTCCCTGTCACGGGACCCAGGGGCGGCTCCGTCCTCGGGCGACCTGTCGGCGGAGGGTGTGACAAATTCAAGCGCCAGTGACGTTGTATTGCAGGCCACGGGGCTGACCAAGCGTTTTACCGAGGGGCGGCTGGATGTCACGGTGCTGCAGGGCGTTGACCTGCAGGTTCACCGGGGCGAAACGCTAGCCATTGTCGGTACGTCGGGTTCGGGTAAAAGCACCTTGCTGCACCTGATGGGGGGGCTGGACGCGCCGACCAGTGGCCAGGTTGCGCTGAAGGGGCAATTGCTGTCAACGCTGTCGCCGGCCCAGCAGGGGGATTTGCGCAACCGGCATCTGGGTTTTGTCTACCAGTTTCACCACCTGCTGCCCGAGTTCAGCGCGCTCGACAACGTCGCCATGCCGCTGTGGATTCGGCGCCTGCCGCCTGCCGAATGCGCGCAGATCGCGACCCGCATGCTGGCCAGCGTCGGCCTGAAAGACCGCATTCACCACCGGCCTGCAGAGTTGTCGGGCGGTGAGCGCCAGCGCGTGGCGATTGCCCGCGCGCTGGTCACCCAGCCGGCTTGCGTGCTGGCCGACGAACCCACTGGCAACCTCGACCGCAGCACTGCCGATGGGGTGTTTGACCTGATGCTGGCATTGGCGCGAGAGCATGGCACGGCGTTTGTGCTGGTAACACACGATGAAAGCCTGGCGGCCCGCTGTGGACGGCAACTCAGGCTGGAGCGCGGTACCTTGCACCACGGCCTGCCTGCCGCCACACCGGCAGCCTTTCAAGCGGCCGTTTAAACCGCCGTTCAAGCCGGGCGCGCTGCCGGCTATTGAGCAGCCTGTCTGCCGCTCAGGTCAATGACTTTGTCAGACAAATGCCGGGCGTTGGCTTGCCGGGTCTGCCTGGAGGCGTCGTCGTACAAAAATGGCAAAAACATATAACGCCGCCCTTGGGTGACAGCGGTTGCCTCATGCAGCAGCGAGCATGAAAACACCACGGCGCCGCCGGTGGGGGCGCTGTACAGGGCATTGCCGAATTCCGGAAACCGCAGCCGGCCCCCTTCGTACTCGCCGCTGTTGAGAAACAGCGACACCGCAAAACGCCGGTGGCTGGTGGCCAGCGTGGTGTTGTCGCGGTGCGGCCGGAAATGGCCCTGCTCCTGCGCGTCATAGCAGGAGACCAGTGCGCGTTCCAGCGTGGTGGCGTTGAACTGGAAGGCCCGGCGTATCAGCGGTGCCAGACGGGCGTGAATGGCCGTCACGCACGCGTTGCGCAGCGCAGGGTCTTGCACCATGCGGTCGCCGCGCTGCTTGAAGCCGTGATCGACGATGGTGGTGGTCTGGCCATTGATGTCGCGCATGAAGCCCGAGTCCTGGCCGCCCAGCTGCTCGTAATAGGCGATCAGGGCCTGGCACAGGCCAGGCGGGAAAATTTCCGGAAGCACCAGCACAGGGGCCTGCGGCCTGGCCGCATGCGCTGCTTCAATGGCGGGCAATTTTTTCAACACGTCTTCAAGATCATCCACGTGAGCCCGGGGGTCGCTGAAGCCGTCAAGCCGGGCCAGTACCCGCAGGCAGGGGTCAAGCACATAGGTCATGGCACGCGGGCTGCCGTCAGCCTGGCGCGCGCCATAGCGTTCGCTCACGGTTCCGTCCAGATCGTGGAAGTAGCGAACCCCCGGAACAGCGTCAATGACGCGCTGCAGGCGCACGTCTTCGGCGTCGGTGGTCACACCGAAAAGCATGATGTGCTCGCCATCAAACAGGGCTTGCAGCCGCTGCAACTGCTGCAGCAGTGCGGGTACGTGGGCGTGGGTGGTTGAGGCGAAAAAAACCAGCACCACATAGCGGCCAGCCACCGTGTCGAAGCTGAACCTGCGCTTGGTGCCTGTCGGCAAATGGAACCAGGGGGCGGGTTCACCGACCGTCAAGGGCGTTGTTTGCATACCTGAACCTTCTCGGCAAGAAAGCGGGCGTGCATCGGTGCGGCACACAACCCTCTGGCGTCAGTTTATCGGCCAGCGGCGGCGTGTCAAAGTATGCGGTTGAACCAGAGCAGGGACAGGCTTGCCGACACCAGCGCCAGGGCCGCCGCCACCAGCGCCAGCAAGCCGGAGATTTCGGTTTCCTTTTTCTCGATCGCCAGCCGTGAACTCAGGGTTTCATAAACTTTTTTCAGGTCGGCGGCGGTGCCGGCGTAAAAGTACTCGGCCTGGGTGGCTCTGGCGATGCCCTTGAGGGTTTCTTCATCAAGCCGCACGCGCATGGACCAGCCTTCAAAACCGATGGTTTCACCATCGACCGTGCCCACCCCCACGGTGTAAACGCGCACCCCCCGGTCGGCAGCAACCTTGGCGGCGTCGAGTGAATCCACGCCCGTGGTGCGCTGGCCGTCGGTCAGCAAAATAATGGCGGCAGAGGTGTACGAACCGGGTGCGACGGGGACAAACTCTTTTTTGGCCTTGCCGTCTTTGGCCTCGTCCAGCGAGGTTCCGCGCGGGCGGTCCCGGCCGGTCTGCATGGACGCCAGGTCAATCCCGGCATCCGGAAACAGCTCGGCCAGCGACACCACAATGCCGTTGCCGATGGCGGTGCCGCGCTGCAACTGAAATTTGTCAATCGCCACCACCAGGTCTTCG
>JANNXF010000062.1:0-1811 GCA_031409395.1 Polaromonas sp. | reverse complement strand
CCCAGGTCGTTGGTCAGGTTGGTGCCAATGCCAAACGCCAGCTGACACCGCCCCTTGAACTGCTGGTAGAGCTCTATGGTGCGCGGCACCGTCAGCCCGTCACTGAAAATCAGTGTTTTGGTTTTGGGATCAACCCGGTTTTTGACGTAATGCGCCAGCATGCGCTCGCCCCACTGAAACGGGTCACCGCTGTCGTGGCGGGCGCCGTCAAACAGCTTGCAGAAGTACATGTCAAAGTCGCGCAAAAAAGCGCTCATGCCATACACGTCCGACAACGCAATGCCAAGGTCGCCCCGGTATTCCTTGGCCCAGGACTCAAAGCCAAACACCTGGCTGTCACGCAAGCGCGGGCCCAGCGCCTGGCAGGCCTGCAGGTACTCGTGCGCCATGGTGCCCAGCGGGGTCAGGCCCAGTTTCATGGCGAACAGGACGTTGCTTGTTCCGGCGAACTGGCCGGTAACGCCAGTGCCCAGCCGCGTCACCAGGGTGCGCAGCACCTCTTCATGCCAGGCCTTGCCAAAACGCCGGCGTGTACCGTAGTCGGCAATTTTCAGCGCCCTGAGGCCATCGGCCTGCAACTCCCCGATCTTGGTGTCCAGGCGCTTGCGGCCTTCCGCCATGTCGGGCTGCTTTTGCGTGTTGCGAAAGTAGACCTCATTGATGATGCTGAGTACGGGAATTTCAAACAGGATGGTGTGCAGCCACGGCCCCTTGATCGACACATCGATCTCGCCGGATGGCAGGGCCGTGACCGTGACGTATTTTTCATTGAGCCGGAAAATGCCCAGAAAATCCACAAAATCACTTTTGATAAAGCGCATGCCCTTCAGGTAGGCCAGTTCGGCATCCTGAAAACGCAGGCTGCACAGGCCGCGGATTTCCTCGCGAATCTCATTGACGTAGGGTGCCAGATCGCCCGCGTTGCGGCATTTGAACTGGTACTCCACCTCGGCACCCGGAAACTGGTGCAGCACCACCTGCATCATGGTGAACTTGTACAGATCGGTATCGAGCAGGCTGGTGATGATCATGGGCACTTCTATAGCTTCATTTTTCCAGCGAAATGCGGCACTTCATCCCGAAAACCTGAATTTCCAGACGTGCCCATCGCACCTAAACCCAAAAGAATCAACCCAGAAAATCCACTTCAAACAGCAAGGTGGCGTTGGGCGGAATCACGCCGCCCGCACCGCGCGCGCCGTAACCCAGCTCGGCCGGAATCACCAGGCGGCGGGTTCCGCCCACCGACATGCCCTGCACACCTTCGTCCCAGCCGCGAATGACTTGGCCCGCACCCAGCGAGAACTGGAAAGGCTGGCCACGGTCTTTGCTGGAATCAAACTTGGCGCCCTGAACGCCGTCGTTGTACAGCCAGCCGGTGTAATGCACCTTGACGTGCTGCCCTGCCTTGGCAATGGCGCCCGTTCCCAAAACGGTGTCTTCGTATTGCAGTCCGGATGCGGTCGTGGTGATGGTCATGGGGAGGTTCCTTGTTAAAAATGGTGAAAATGGTGAAAACAGATGGAAGGCCGGGAGGCTGGATCAACCCCTCGAAAAACGACGAGGCGTGACGAAAAAAGCAGCCCGTGCCTTCATGTTTATTTCGAATCCCTGACTTTACCCGCAACCAGCAGCAGCAGCCGGTCGGCGCGGGACGCCAGCAAACGGTTTTGCTCGGCCACCAGCAAGGCCATGCCGTCGCGTTTCAGGGCCAGCAGCGCATCGCGGATAGCCGCCACCAGCACCGGGGCAATGCCCTCGCAGGGCTCGTCGAGCAGCAGAACGCGGGGGCCGGTCATCAGGGTGCGGGC
>JANNXF010000061.1:0-7429 GCA_031409395.1 Polaromonas sp. | reverse complement strand
GGCCCATCAGGCCGTACCACACGGTGGCTTCAAAGCCCGGAAAGCCGGACTCGGCCATGGTCGGCACAGTGGGGTGGCCCTTGGCGCGTTTCAGGCGTGTTTGCGCCAGGGCAATAGCCTTGCCGCTTTTGACGTGCGGCGCGGCCGAGGTCATGGTTTCAAAGCAGTAGTTGACCTGGCCGCCAATCAAGTCCACCAGCGCCGGGCCAGAGCCGCGGTACGGGATGTGCAGTGCAAAAATTTTGGCCTGCAGCTTGAACATCTCCAGTGCAAAGTGCTGGGCCGAACCACCACCGGCAGACGCAAAACTGATTTGGCCAGGCTTGGTCCGGCAAAGCGCCACCAGATCGGCCACCGTTTTGGCGGACTGGTCGGCGTTGCAGATCAGCATGTTGGGAGTCACACCCACCATGCTGATAGGCGAAAAATCGCGCTCGGCGTTGTAGCCCAGCCGGGTGCCCAGGGCTGGCGCCAGCGCATGGCTGTTGATGTGGGCCATCAACAGCGTGTTGCCGTCGCCCGGCTGCTTGGACACGTAGTCGGCGGCGATCACACCCGCGGCGCCCGCCTTGTTTTCAATGACGACCGAGGTGTTCCACATCACGGCCAGCTTTTGGCCAACCACGCGCGCCAGCGCATCAGTGCCGCCGCCAGGGGGAAAGCCCACAATAATACGCACCGGCCCGGCAGGTGCCGTTTGCGCGTAAAGCATGGGCGCTGCCACGGTAGCTACTGTGGCAGCCGTGGCACTGATGAATGTTCTGCGTTGCATAGTTGTCTCCAGAGATTTTTAATGCATGAAATCCGGTGGCAGCAGCCACCGAGAAAAGAACTCAGGCCGCTTTGCACTGCGGCACCACGGCGGCATGGCTTGAAAAGTGGTCCATGGCAGCCTGCACACCCGAGCCCGTCAGCTTGACGCCAGCCAGTTTCAGGCCCATTTCACAACCGCTCAACGCCGCCATCAGGGTCAGGTCGTTGCAGTCACCCAGGTGGCCAATGCGGAACATCCGGCCCTTGACCTTGCCCAGACCGGTGCCCAGCGAACAGTCAAAGCGTTCGTAAATGATTTTGCGCACGGCGTCGGCATCGATGCCCTCAGGGGTCATCACCCCCGTGAGAATGGGCGAATACACCGCCGCATCGGCGCACTGGATTTGCAGGCCCCAGGCATTGACTGCCGCGCGTACGCCCGTGGCCCAGCGCTGGTGGCGCGCAAAAACTGTTTCCAGCCCGTGCACCAGCAGCATGTCGCAGGCTTCGCTCAGGGCATACAGCAGGTTGGTGTTGGGCGTTGACGGCCAGTAGCCGGTTTTGTTCATTTCAATGATTTCGTCCCAGGCCCAGAAAGCTTTGGGCAGCGTGGCTTTTTTGCTGGCCTCGATGGCCTTGGCCGAAACCGCATTAAAGCTGAGGCCTGGCGGCAGCATCAGGCCTTTTTGCGAGCCGCTGATGCTCACGTCCACACCCCACTCGTCGTGCCGGTAATCCGCCGAGGCCAGGCCCGAAATCGTGTCGACCAGCAGCAGGGCCGGGTGTCTGGCCGCGTCAAGGGCCCGGCGCACAGCGGCGATGTTGCTGGTCACGCCGGTACTGGTTTCGTTGTGGACCACGCAGACAGCCTTGATGCTGTGTTGCGTATCGAGTTTCAGGCGCTCTTCAATCAGGTGGGCCTGCACGCCGTGCCGCCACACCTCGGTACCGGGGTAGGCCATGACCTCGGTTTCAAGGCCAAGGCGGACCGCCAGCTTTTGCCAGAGCGCCGCGAAGTGGCCGGTCTCGTACATCAGTACATGGTCGCCCGCGCTCAGCGTGTTGCACAGCGCAGCTTCCCACGCGCCCGTGCCGGAGGCCGGGTAAATGATGACGGGTTGCCGGGTCTGGAAAACCTTTCGCATGTCTGCCAACACCTTCAGGCCCAGCGCCGCAAACTCCGGGCCGCGGTGGTCAATGGTGGGCAGGCTCATGGCCCGCAGCACACGGTCTGGCACCGGCGACGGACCGGGAATTTGTAAAAAATGTCGTCCGGTGGGATGAAAGTCAAGCATCAACATGGCTGGGAGCTCCTGAAATGAGTCACTATTTTTTGCATACAAAATATATTTGTCAATAGTCTCTAGGGTTAACGATCGATTTGACAGCCATCTTTTTTGCATACAAAATTTGCAAATGTCAGCAGAAATCATTCCTATCCCGCCCGTCCCCCGCTCGGCCCTGCACGAACAGGCGGCTCACCGTCTGCGCCAGATGCTGGTTGAAAATCGCATTCCACCGGGTGCCAAACTCAATGAACGCGAGCTGAGCGAGGTGCTGCATGTCTCGCGCACGCCACTGCGCGAAGCCATCAAGATGCTGGCCGCCGAAGGGCTGGTCGAGCTGCTGCCCAACCGGGGGGCCATTGCGGTGGCGCTGACGGAAGCCGATGTGCTCAACACATTTGAGGTGATGGCCGGGCTGGAAGGCCAGTCGGGCGAGCTGGCCGCCCAGCGCATTACCGACGCCGAGTTGATGGAAATCAAGGCCATGCACTTTGAAATGCTGGCCGCCTACACACGGCGCGACCTGCCGGCCTACTACCGGCTGAACGCCGCCATCCACAGCGCCATCAACGCCGCCGCCAAAAACCCGGTGCTCACCACCACTTACACACAGGTCAATGCACGTCTGCAGGCGCTGCGTTTTCGCTCCAACCAAAACGAGGAAAAATGGACCGCTGCCGTCAGTGAGCACGAACAGATGATTGACGCCCTGCAGGCACGCGACGCTGCAGCCATGCGCCGTGTGCTGATGAGCCACCTGAACAACAAGCGCGATGTGGTCGTTCATCAGTTGCGCGCCGGTGCAGGTGCAGCCAGTCCGTCTGCGTCCAAAGCCTGATGGCCGCCAGTCGACCTTTTTTACGTCAAAGCCCGACATGAACGCTCCCCTCCCCCTCAACATCACCCAGGCAACCGCCGCCCGGGCCTACGACAGCGTGGCACGCGCCAGCAATGAAGTGGCCGGCCGGCTGGCCACACGGCTGGCAGAAGAGACGCAGGGCGAGGTGCTGTTTTCAGGCGCTGACCGCGGGCGCTATGCCACAGACGCCTCGATTTACCAGGTCATGCCGGTCGGCGTGCTGGTGCCGCGCACGGCACAAGACGTCAAGACAGCGCTCGATATCTGCCGCGACCTGCAGGTGCCCATTGTTGCGCGCGGTGGCGGCACCAGCCAGTGCGGGCAAACCGTGGGCACGGGCCTGGTCATCGACTGCGCCAAGCATCTGCGCAAGCTTGTCCATGTTGACGTGGCGGGGCGTAGCGCCGAGGTCGAGCCCGGCATGGTGCTGGACCACCTCAATGCAGCCCTGAAACCGCACGGCCTGTGGTACCCGGTCGATGTATCGACCAGCGCGCAGGCCACGCTGGGCGGCATGGCGGGCAACAATTCGTGCGGCAGCCGCAGCATTGCCTACGGCAACATGGTGCACAACGTGCTGGGCGCGAAGGCCTGGTGCTCTGATGGCAGCACACTGGCGCTGGGCCGCTACGACACGGCCAGCGGCGCAGCGCGTCAGCTGGGCGACTACGTCAAGGCCCTGTCTGACCAGCTCCGGCCCGAGCTTGAAGCCCACTGGCCCAAGGTGCTGCGCCGTGTGGCGGGCTACAACCTGGACATCTTCAACAACCAGAGCGAAAAACCGTATACCCAGGACGGCTCGGTCAATCTGGCCCACCTGCTGATTGGCAGCGAAGGCACGCTGGCGCTGACGCAGTCACTCACCTTGCGTCTGGCCGAACTGCCCCGCGCCAAGGTGCTGGGCGTGGTGAACTTCCCGAGCTTTTACAAGGCCATGGATTCCGCCCAGCACATCGTGAAGCTGGGCGATGGAACACTCACTGCGGTCGAACTGGTAGACCGCACCATGATCGAGCTGTCGCTGCAAAACCCGGCCTTTGCCCCCACGGTGCGCACCGCGCTGATTGGCCAGCCCGACGCCATCTTGCTGGTCGAGTTTTCGGGCGCCTCCAAAGCCGACCTGATTCCCAAAATCAAACAGCTGGTCGAGTTGATGGGTGACCTGGGCTTGAGCGGCTCAGTGGTGGAGATGATTGAGGATGCGCCGCAGAAAAACCTGTGGGAAGTCCGCAAGGCCGGCCTGAACATCATGATGAGCCTCAAGGGCGACGGCAAACCGGTGAGTTTTATTGAAGACTGTGCCGTGCCACTGGTGCATCTGGCCGAATACACCGATGCACTGACGCAGGTGTTTCGCAAATACGGCAGCAAGGGCACCTGGTACGCCCATGCATCAGTCGGCACGCTGCATGTGCGGCCGATTCTGGACATGCGGCGCGAAGGTGCCGCCAAAATGCGTGCCATTGCCGAGGAAGCCTCGGCTCTGGTGCGCCACTTCAAGGGCGCATACAGCGGTGAGCATGGCGACGGGCTGTGCCGGGGCGAATGGATTGACTGGCAGTTTGGCCCCAGGATCAACGACGCGTTTTCGCAGATCAAGCACTACCTCGACCCGCTGAACCTGCTCAGCCCCAAGCGCATCGTCAACCCGCCGAAGATGGACGACGCCCGTTTGATGCGATTTCCGCCCAGCTACAAGGTGATTCCCATCACCACGGCGCTGGACTGGAGTGCCTGGAATGTGCAAAACGACCCGGTGACGGAACTTACCAGCCCACCTGGCACAGGCGGCGACCCAGCCCAGGGTTTTGCCAAAGCAGTCGAGATGTGCAACAACAACGGCCACTGCCGCAAATTTGACGCAGGCACCATGTGCCCCAGCTACCGCGTCACACGCGACGAAAAGCACCTGACGCGCGGACGCGCCAACACCCTGCGGCTGGCGCTGTCTGGCCAGCTCGAAGGCCTGAACGTCCAGGACGCCTTTACCAGCGACACCGTGAAAGACGCGCTTGACCTGTGCGTCGGTTGCAAGGGCTGCAAGCGCGACTGCCCCACCGGCGTGGACATGGCCAAAATGAAAGTGGAGTTTTTGCACCACTACAAGGCCAGGCACGGCTACAGCTTCAAGGACAAGCTGGTGGCGTATTTGCCCGATTACGCACCCTGGGCCAGCCGCCTTGCGCCACTGCTGAATTTGCGCGACAAAATTCCCGGTCTGGCAGCGCTGAGCGAAAAGTTGACCGGTCTATCGGCCAAACGCACGCTGCCCCAGTGGAAAACACGCACGTTTTTTAACTCGGCCCCAGCGGGTGCCACACGCGAAGAAGTGCTTGTTGCCACCAAACCGGTGGTGTTGTTTGTGGACACCTTCAACGGCTACTTCGAGTCCGACAACGCTGTTTCAGCCTTGAAAGTGCTTCAAGCCGCCGGATACACGGCGCATGTAGCTACCAAAAAGATAGCGGATGGCAAAAACCTGTGCTGTGGCCGGACCTACCTGGCCAGCGGCATGGTGGATGAAGCCAAGGCCAAGGCGCGCGAGCTGGTGGCCGCCCTGCTGCCCTTTGCCGAAAAAGGCATCGCCATCGTCGGGCTGGAACCGTCCTGCCTGTTGACGCTGCGCGACGAGATGCTGGTGATGGGTTTGGGCGAAGCCGCGCAAACCATCAGTCAACACGCCCTGCTGCTCGAAGAATTTCTGGCGCGCGAGGCCGCGGCCGGAAAGCTTGATGAACTGAAGGCCAAACTCCAACCGACGGACAAACCCATCCTGCTGCACGGCCATTGCCACCAGAAAGCCTTTGGCGCGGTCAGTCCCATCATCGACGTGCTCAAGCTGATTCCGGGTGCGCAACCAGAGTTGATTGAGTCGAGCTGCTGCGGCATGGCCGGCAGTTTTGGCTATGAAGCCAGCCACTACGAGGTGTCGATGCAGATGGCCGAACTCAGCCTGCTGCCCGCCGTGCGCAAACAGCCCAATGCCATCGTGGTGGCCGACGGCACCAGCTGCCGCCACCAGATCAAGGACGGTGCGCAGCGCGAGGCAATTCATGTGGCGGTGCTGCTGGCGCGGCAGTTGCGGGCTTGAGCCCACGCCAACCACAGCGAGGGCGTCGATAACCATCGCCGGCATGGATTTTGTTGTTAATTAATGTCTTTTACCCAATAAACACGGGCGCAAGCAGCTATTACTTTTATAGCGAATAGTTCCTGTCGGGTGCGGCAGACGTGCAGCTTCCCGCTAGCAAAACACGATGGCCAGCAGCGCCGGGTCGTCTGCCAGGTTCAGCAACACATAGCCGCTCAGGCGGTAGGCGTTAAAGACAGCGTGGTGAAACAGTTGTTCCAGCATGGTCTGTGGGGGCGGTCAGGCCTGCGGCGCCAGCTGCGCCGCCTTGCGGCCGGCCACTACCTTTTGCGCTGCAGGCCGTTCGCCGATCAGCTTGATGTAGGCCTTGTAGTCCACGCCTGCCGCCAGCAGCAGGTCTTCGCCATACACCGCCCGGGTAGCCATGCCCACCAGCGGCAGGCTGGCAAATGCGGCGCAGTCGGCCTGGCTAAAGGTGTCGCCCGCGACGTAAGGTGAAAACCTGGCAATGCGTTTGAAGCCGACGATGTTTTTCTCAAGCTGCCTGCGCACGCGCGCCTGTGCAGACGCGCTGACCGTACCGCCAAAAAAAGCCTGCGTGTACAGCTCCCGCGCCAACAGTTCCAGGTGCAAGTCAATAAAAATACTCAGTTCGCGCACCTTCGCGGCAGCAAATGCGTCCACCGGCAACAGTGGCGGCTGCGGGTAGGCCATCTCAATGTATTCCATGATGGCCTGGCTTTCGCACAGCCCGCCCTGTGGCGTGCGCAGGTAGGGAATCTTGGCCAGTGGCGAGGCTGCCAATACCGCTTCGCTGGTGCTGTGGATGGCAACCCGCTCTTCGGCAAACGCCACGCCTTTTTCCAGCAGCGCCAGTTTGACCTTGTTGTAGTAGTTGGAAACAGGAGAGCCGCAGAGAGTGAGCATGGGACGGATTTCCAGAGGTGTTTGGACACCAAGTTTATGCGGAGCGCACCCGGCCTCCTGCAACGGATGTGACCGATGCGACGCCATCAACGCGGCGTCAGCTCTGCGGGCAGGCTGCGTTCAGGCTGCGGCGCTTCAGTACCCGGCGGCACAATCACATAGCGGATCACGGGCTGCGGGCCGGGGTCTGCACCAGACGTGAGTTCTGGCTGTGGTTCGGTGCCGTTTTGCGGCAGGCCGTTCAATCCACCAGTGGCGAATGCCTGCGTCGGGTCTACCAGGCTGGCCTCTGGCGGTGCGGCAAATCGCGCACTGGCGTCAATCACCCGTGTTTTCAGCGCTTGCTGAAAGAATTCACCCACCATGGGCAGCGCGCTTTGTGCACCCGGTCCCCAGCGGTCGCCCATGGTGATACGGTTGTCGTTAAAACCAACCCAGGCGCCGGCCACCAGTTGCGGGTGCATCAGGATAAACCAGCCGTCGGTGTTGTCCTGGGTGGTGCCGGTTTTGCCT
>JANNXF010000060.1:0-13045 GCA_031409395.1 Polaromonas sp. | reverse complement strand
GCGCGCACCCGCACTTCGTCGGGCGAATCGGCCACCAGGCTGCCGTTGATACGCTCCATGAGCGACAGTGGGCCACCCAAACGCCGCGGCAATTCCGAGGGACTGCGAAAGTCACCATGGCCGCCGGTAATGGTGATCATCGCGCCTGACGGGTAAATCCGCGGCCCGACCACCAGGCCCTCGTCAATCGCGCGCTTCAGGCCGAACGACGGTCCGCCCAGATCGCGCACGGTGGTGAAACCGCGCATCAGGGTGGCCCTGGCTTCCACGCTGGCCAGCAGGTTCAGGTAACTGACGTCCCCCTCGAGCAGTTGCGGCAGCGAGGCCCGCGCCATCATGGTGTGCCAGTGGTTGTCAATCAGCCCGGGCATCAGCGTGCGACCCGCGCCCTTGATGACGGTGACCGGGGCGGCAGCGTCTGCCGGGACGATGGGCGCGGCCGAGATGCGCGCGATGGTCTGGCCCCTGACCAGCACATTCACCGGCCCGGACAACTGGCCCCGGCTGCCATCAAAAACCCGCACATCCTGAAACAGCACCGCCGGTGGCGCTGGCACGGCGCCGGCCTGCGCCCATGCCGCCGGCGCATGGCCCAGCGCGCCCAGCGCTGAAAGCAGCAGCACGCGAAGTGCGACATGGGTGAATTTGATGTTCATGCTGGACTCCTGACCTGGTTAAACCACCCGATTGCGCCACCAGCTTACACCCGGCGTGCGTCCTGACAATGTCAGCCCGTCCGTGCCAGCGCCGTTGGCAGCCGTCTTTTTGCTATATTTTTAGTAGCTGCTTACGCCCGTAAATAATGGGCAAACAGCCTTTTTTGCTTATGAAACCAGGCAAGAGGAGCTTGCCTGGCATTGTCAAATCCGGAGGGTGTCGGCCACCCGTTCGGCGCAGGCCCTGGCTTGCCCGGCATCGCGCGCTTCGACCATCACGCGCAGCAGCGGCTCGGTGCCACTGGCGCGAATCAGCAGGCGGCCGGTAGTGCCCAGTTCGGCTTCGACGGCCCGGCTGGCCGCCGCCAGCGTGGCGCTGGATTTCCAGTCCTGGCCGGGCTTGAGCCGCACATTGACCAGCGTCTGCGGAAACAGCACCACATCGTTGAGCAGCTGGGCAATGGTTTTGCCGCTGCGCAAACAAGCCTGCAGCACCTGCAGCGCGCTGATCAGGCCGTCGCCGGTGGTGTGCTTGTCGAGCGCCAGCAGGTGGCCGGAACCCTCGCCGCCCAGCAGCCAGCCGCGCTTTTCAAGCTCTTCCAGCACATGGCGGTCGCCCACTTTGGCGCGGACAAACTCGACACCCCGGGCTTTCAGCGCAAGCTCTACCGCCATGTTGGTCATCAGGGTGCCCACCGCGCCAGGCACTTTTTCGCCGCGCGCCAGCCGCTCGCTGACCATCAGGTAGAGCACTTCGTCGCCATTGAAAAGCCGGCCATCGGCGTCCACCATCTGCAGGCGGTCGGCATCGCCGTCCAGGGCGATGCCGAAATCGGCCTGATGCGCCTTGACGGCGGCCACCAGTGCCTCGGGATGGGTGGCCCCCACCTCGTGGTTGATGTTCAGGCCGTCGGGTGCGCAGCCAATGGCAATGACTTCCGCCCCAAGCTCATGAAACACCTTGGGGGCAATATGGTAGGCCGCACCGTGCGCGCCATCGACCACGATCTTCAGGCCCTTGAGCGTCAGGTCGTTGGCAAAGGTGCTTTTGCAAAACTCGATGTAGCGCCCGGCGGCGTCGTCAAGCCGGCGCGACTTGCCCAGCGAGGCCGAATCGGCCCAGACCGGGGGCTCGTCCAGCGCCGCCTCGACCGCCAGCTCCCAGTCGTCACCCAGCTTGGCGCCCTGGGCGCTGAAAAACTTGATGCCGTTGTCGGGAAAGGCGTTGTGGCTGGCACTGATGACCACGCCCAGGCTGGCGCGCTGGGCGCGTGTCAGGTAGGCCACGCCGGGGGTTGGCAAAGGCCCGAGCAGCACCACGTTGACGCCGGCGGAGTTGAAGCCGGACTCCAGCGCGCTTTCAAGCATGTAGCCTGAAATACGGGTGTCCTTGCCTATCAGCACCGTCGGACGCGGCTCGGTCTTGCGCAGCACCCGGCCCACCGCGTGCGCCAGCCGCAGCACAAAATCTGGCGTGATGGGGGGCTGGCCTACCGTGCCGCGAATGCCGTCCGTGCCGAAGTATTTTCTGGTCATGCTGTGTGTCCCTTTGGAAGCTGTTTTTGTGACTGAGCGTCGGTGATTCTAGAAGCTGACCAGACTTTCAAAGCCTGCACCGTCTCGTGTACATCGTGCACACGCACCACGCGCGCACCCCGCTCGACCGCCAGCAAGGCCGCCGCCACGCTGGGCATTTTGCGATCGGCGATATCCGGTGACTGGCCCGCAGCGGGCCGGCTGGCGCAGACCGCCACCAGCGACGACTTGCGTGACCAGCCGGCCAGCAGCGGGTAACCGGGGGCCAGCAGTTCACCCTGGCGTGCCAGGAGACTGAAATTTTGTTCCACCGTTTTGCCAAAACCTATGCCGGGGTCCAGCACGATTCGATCGCGCTGGATACCCGAAGCGCCAAGGCGCACCGCCTGCTGCGCTAAAAAAACCAGCACCTGCGCCACTACGTCACCCTGCATCGGCTCCAGCTGCATGGTTTGGGGCTCACGGTGCATGTGCATCAGACACACGCCGCAAGCCGGGTGTTGCGCCACCGCTTCCAGCGCGCCTGGCTGCCGCAAGGCCCAGATGTCATTGATGATGTCGGCCCCCAGATCGAGCACGGCCCGCATGACCTCGGGCTTGCAGGTGTCAACAGACACCGCAACGCCCAGCCTTAGCGCATGCCGCACCACCGGCAGCACACGCGCCAGTTCTTCATCAAGGGAGACCGGTTGCGCGCCGGGCCGGCTTGATTCGCCACCAATGTCCAGCATGTCGGCACCGTCCCTGAGCAGTTGCTCGCAGTGCGCAAGCGCATTGCCCGGGGCAAAAAACTGGCCCCCATCGGTGAAGGAATCGGGTGTGACATTGACGATACCCATCACGCGGGGCTGAGCCAGGTCAATTTGAAAGCGTGTGGTCTGCCAGATCATCGATCAGCCCGGAAAGACAGGGACAAGAAAACCCCGGACAAGCCGCGACAGCATTGCGGCGCACTGTCAATGTGAGCGCTTTTGAGGCTTGTGCCGTTTGACAAACTCAAGATCATCTTTTATATTAAACCAACAAGTTAATTAACTACTTTAGAAACTACAGTGAGCACTGAAACCATTATCGACCCCCTCAGCGCGACCTTCGCCGCCCTGGCTGACCCGACAAGGCGTGCACTGCTGGCACGCCTGGCCAGGGGTGAAGCATCGGTCAATGAGCTGGCGGCACCGTTCGCGATGAGTTTGCCGGCGGTGTCCAAGCACATCAAGGTGCTGGAAAAGGCGGGACTCATCACCAAGGCCCGCGACGCGCAGTGGCGGCAATGCCGTATTGATGGCGCCCCCTTCAAGGAAGCCATGGACTGGATTGGCCACTACCAACAGTTTTGGGAAGACCGGTTCGACCGCCTGGACGCTTATTTACTCACCCTGCAACAAACCACTGAGCCAGCCAGCGCCAAAAAAGGAGAAGGAAAATGAACATGCAAGCCACTTACCAGCCCAATGCACGATTGGACCTGAGCTTTACCCGCACCGTCGATGTGCCCCGACACCTCGTCTGGCGCGCCTGGACAGAGCCAGAGCTGCTCAAACCATGGTTTTGCCCTCTGCCGTGGAAGACCATTGACTGCGAGATTGACCTGCGCCCCGGCGGTATGTTTCGCACCACCATGCAGTCGCCAGAAGGCAAGGAATTCCCCAATACAGGCTGCTACCTGCTAGTCATCCCCAACGAAAAACTGGTCTGGACCAATGCCTTGTTGCCAGGCTTTCGCCCTGCTGTACCCGGCCCAACCTGTGGCGACGAACAGGCAGATTTCAGGTTCACCGCCATGCTTGAACTGGCGGACGACGGCGGCGGTACACGCTACACCGCCACCGTGATCCACGCGGACGAAGCCGGCAGCCAGCAACACGCCGCCATGGGGTTTGAGCAAGGCTGGGGCACCGCACTCGACCAGCTGGTCGCCATGGTCAAGAAAGGGATATGAGCATGTCGGCCCTGGCCGGCGGAAAATCCGGCGAACTGGTCATCACCCGAACTTTTGACGCACCGCGCAGCCTGGTGTGGCAAGCCTGGACTGACCCAAAGCACGCCTTGAACTAGTGGGGGCCAAGCCATCATCCGGCGATCAGCTGGACGACAGGTTTGGCATGTCGTGGCAAACTGTGCCCAAGCAGCCCATGCAGATGCTCAGCAGCCACGATCCTGTCAAGGCAGGCCGCGCGATGCAGGCCATGATCGGCATGTCAAAAATCGTGATCGCTGATTTGCAGCAGGCCTATGACGAACACTGAGGCTGCTTGTTTCGGCCAGGGCCGATGTCAGGGCGGCTCCGCTGTTTGAAGACGCTGCCGCTCACCTGAATTCGCATTTTCATCCACCAGGAGAGTCAACCATGAGCGATTCAAACGTCAAAGCCATTCCGGATGGCATGCATTCGATCACAGCGCATCTGGTCTGCGCAGGCGCATCAGAGGCGATCGAGTTTTATAAAAAAGCCTTCAACGCCACAGAGCAGATGCGGCTGCAAGGCCCGGATGGCAAACTCATGCACGCCAGTGTCTTGATTGGAAGCTCACAGCTGATGCTGGCTGAAGAAAACCCGCAATGGGGCGCACTCGGCCCCAAGGCACTCAAGGGCTCGCCAGTCACCCTTCATTTGCAAGTCGAGAACGCGGACGAAACCATGGCGCAGGCCGTTGCCGCTGGCGCCAAAGTGACCCTGCCCATCAGCGAGATGTTCTGGGGTGACCGCTACGGCCAGCTTGAAGACCCGTTCGGTCACCGCTGGGCTATTGCCACCCATGTGCGCGACGTCAACCCGCAGGAAATGCAGCAAGCCATGTTGAAGATGGGTGCCTAGACAGGCTGATTGAAAACCAGGCTCACCTGGCCCAAGCGCAATAAAAAACCCGGGGCAAGCCCGGGTTGTTGTGATGTTGAAACCGCTCTAACGCGGCATCAGGCAGCGTTTGGCGCCGGGTCTGTGGTGACCGCAGGGGTTCCGCCGCTAGGGCCTCCGCTGCCCCCCACAGACGGGTTGCGCGGTGTCCAGTCTTTCGGTGGGCGCGGCTCTTTGCCGGCAATGATGTCGTCAAGCTGGTCACCGTCGATGGTTTCCCATTCGAGCAGCGCCTTGGCCATGGCGTGCATCTTGTCCTTGTTGTCTTCAATCAGCGTGCGCGCCACCTTGTACTGCTGGTCGATGATGCGGCGCACTTCGCCGTCAACTTTTTGCAGGGTGGCCTCGCTCATGTTGTTGGTTTTGGTGACCGAACGGCCCAAAAACACTTCACCTTCGTTTTCGGCATAGACCATGGGGCCCAGGGCTTCGGTCATGCCGTAGCGGGTCACCATGTCACGGGCCAGGCCTGTGGCACGCTCGAAGTCGTTGCTGGCGCCAGTGGTCATCTGGTTCATGAAGACTTCTTCGGCAATACGGCCGCCGAACAGCATGCTGATCTGGCTCAGCATGAACTCCTTGTCGTAGCTGTAGCGGTCTTGCGCCGGCAGGCTCATGGTCACGCCGAGTGCCCGGCCGCGCGGAATGATGGTGACTTTGTGCACCGGATCGCACTTGGGCAGCATCTTGCCAATCAGCGCATGGCCCGACTCGTGGTAGGCCGTGTTGCGGCGCTCTTCCTCGGGCATGACCATGCTCTTGCGCTCGGGACCCATCAGGATCTTGTCTTTGGCTTTTTCGAAATCCTGCATCTCCACCACACGGGCGCTGCGGCGCGCGGCCATCAGGGCGGCTTCGTTGCACAGGTTGGCCAGATCAGCGCCTGACATGCCGGGGGTGCCGCGGGCAATCACCAGCGGGCTGACGTCCTGGCCCAATGGAACCTTGCGCATGTGCACATTCAGAATCTGCTCACGGCCCCGAATATCGGGCAGCGTGACATAGACCTGGCGGTCAAAACGGCCAGGGCGCAGCAAGGCCGCGTCCAGAATGTCGGGGCGGTTGGTGGCAGCCACCACAATCACGCCGACATTGGTTTCAAAACCGTCCATCTCGACCAGCATCTGGTTGAGGGTTTGTTCGCGTTCGTCGTTGCCACCGCCCAGGCCTGCGCCCCGCTGGCGGCCCACGGCGTCAATTTCATCAATGAAGATGATGCACGGTGCGTTTTTCTTGGCGTTGTCAAACATGTCGCGAACGCGTGATGCGCCCACGCCGACAAACATTTCCACAAAATCCGAACCGGAAATCGAGAAAAATGGCACCTTGGCCTCACCGGCAATGCTCTTGGCGAGCAGGGTTTTACCGGTGCCCGGGGGGCCGACCAGCAGCAATCCGCGCGGAATGCGGCCACCGAGTTTCTGGAATTTCGACGGGTCTTTCAGGAAATCGACGACTTCCTTGACTTCTTCCTTGGCCTCATCGCAACCGGCCACATCGGCAAACGTGACGGGGTTGGTGGACTCGTCGAGCAGGCGCGCCTTGGATTTGCCAAAACTGAAGGCACCGCCCTTGCCGCCGCCCTGCATTTGCCGCATGAAGTACACCCACACGCCAATCAGCAGCAGCATGGGGCCCCAGCTGACCAGCAAGGTCATGAGCAAGGAGCCTTCTTCACGCGGTTTGACATCAAACTTCACGTCATTGGCAATCAGGTCGCCAACCAGGCCGCGGTCGAGGTAAGTGGCGGTGGTGCGCAGTTTGCGGTCGTCAGTGGTGGTGGCAAAAATCTCGGTGCCGCCCTGGCCTTCCGCGATGGTCGCGGTCTTGATGCGCCGGCCTCGCACTTCATCGAGAAATTCGGAATAGCCCAGGTAGCTGGAGCCTGCGGTGCCGCGTGTATCAAATTGCTTGAAAACGGTAAACAGCACCATGGCAATAACCAGCCAGATTGCAATTTTGGAAAACCACTGATTGTTCAAGGACTACTCCAAGGTGAGAACAAAAACTATCTGCGTCTGATTTTAGGCGTTTCAAGGGCCGAAACGGCATGAAATGGCCAGCGCCCCTAGGCTTGAAGCGGATTTAGGGGGCTTTGCGCCTGATGGAAGGGCCAATTATTCGGTTTCAGCCGGTCTTTTAAGCCCCATGCCGACCAGAAAGGTTTCAGAAGAATTGGAACGCGAGGCTTTTGGTTTCATGGTTTTCACCACTTTAAAGGTGGCCCGGAACAGCTTGACCAGCTCGTCATAGCCACTGCCATGAAACAGCTTGACCACCAGTGACCCATCGGGTTTCATCCGGTTTTGGGCAAACTCCACCGCCAGTTCCACCAGATGCACGATGCGTGCGGCGTCAGCCGATTCAATGCCCGAAAGATTCGGCGCCATGTCGGAGATAACCAGGTCAACTGCTGCTGGCCCTTTGTCCTCGGCCAGTGCCTGCTCCAGTTTTTGTAGCACCTCAGCTTCGCGAAAGTCGCCCTGGATAAAGGTCACCCCTTCAATCGGCTCCATCGGCAACAAATCAAGCCCGATGATGCGGCCATTGAGCGCGCCCGCCGCCGCGCCTGTCGGCGAGAGCTTGCGCCGCACATACTGGCTCCAGGCGCCCGGCGTGCTGCCCAGGTCCACCACGCAGTCACCCGGCTTGATCAGGCCCAGCGTCTCGTCCATTTCTTTCAGTTTGTAAGCGGCGCGGGCGCGGTAACCGTCTTTGCGGGCCTGCTTCACATAAGGATCATTGATGTGGTCGTGAAGCCACGCCTTGTTGAGCTTCTTGCCCTTGGCGTTGTCCTTGGGGGTGACCTTGGTGCTCAGTTTGGTGCTCGCACTGGTTGGGGTCTTGGTGCCCGCCCCTGCGCCTGCCCTGCCGACTGTCTTGGTATTTACTTTCATACCCCATATTGTCCTCTTGTAGAGAACACCGATAATTAGGACATGGCTCAAATACAACTTACCCCCGCCCAGCGCAAAGACCACCGCGCCGATGCGCACCACCTCAATGCCGTCGTCATGATCGGCTCGGACGGCCTGACCCCCGCCGTCAAGAAAGAAACCGATGCCGCGCTCAATGCGCACGGACTCATCAAAGTGCGGGTGCAATCTGACGACCGGCCTGGCCGCGAAGTGATTTTCCAGACCCTGGCCGACGAGCTCAATGCAGCACCCATCCAGCACATCGGCAAGCTGCTGGTGCTGTGGCGGCCCCTGCCGGAAAAGGAAAAGAAGGTCAACGCCGACCGCATGCCCGGCCCGCGCGACATCAAGGTGCTGAAAAACAGTTCACGCTACGGCCAGCGGCCCGAGGTCAAAACCCTGCGCGTGCTGGGTAACCAGCGCCTGACGCCGGGCGGCACCGTGAAACGCGCCAAACCCAAGCAGCGCAGCGTCAAGAAAAGCTCGCAAGACTGAGGCGTGTGCCAGGCCGGGCCCAAGCACCAGGGCCCGCCTCAATCACCCGAATAGCCAGATTTTTCTTGGCCGAATTCGCTCAGGCCTTTAGATTCAGGGTTTTTGCCCACAGCTACACGTCATGACCAATCCACTCCTCGACTTCTCTGACCTTCCGCTGTTTGACCGCATTCTGCCGGAGCATGTCAGCCCGGCCATGGAGGCCTTGCTGGCCAGGGCCGACGACGCGCTCGAACAGGTCACCCAGCCCGGTTTTCCGACGCAGTGGACTGAGATTGCCCGCGTGCTCGACGTGGCCACCGAAAACCTGGGACGCGCCTGGGGTGCGGTAAGCCACCTCAACAGCGTAGCCGACACGCCGGAACTGCGCGCCGCCTACAACGCCGCCCTGCCGCGCGTCACCGAATTCTGGACCCGTCTCGGGGCGGACGAACGCCTGTACGCCAAGTACAAAGCCATCGACGTCAGCGCCCTGAATACCGAGCAGCGCCAGGCGCACAAAAACGCCGTGCGCAACTTTGTGCTGTCGGGCGCCGAACTGGTGGGCGCCGCCAAGGAACGCTTTGCCAAAATCCAGGAACGCCAGGCCGAGTTGAGCCAGAAATTCAGTGAGAACGCGCTGGATGCGACCGACGCCTTTGCCTACTACGCCCAGGCCGATGAACTGGCCGGGATTCCCGACGACGTGCTGCAGACGGCGCGTGAGCAGGCCGAGGCAGAAGGCAAACCGGGCTACCGCTTCAGCCTGAAAATGCCGAGCTATCTGCCCGTCATGCAGTTTGCTGAAAGCAGCACACTGCGCGAGACGCTCTACAAGGCCTACACCACCCGCGCCAGTGACCAGGCGCCCAGCGAATTCAGCCAGTTTGACAACAGCAGCGTGATCCGGGAAATCCTCGCCCTGCGGCTTGAAGAATCCCAACTGCTGGGCTACCGCAACTTTGGCGAAGTGTCCGTGGTGGCCAAAATGGCCAAGTCGCCCGAAGAAGTCATCACTTTTTTGCGTGACCTCGCCCGCCGCGCCCGCCCTTACGCCGAAAAAGACGTGGCCGATTTACGCGCCTTTGCGGCCGCAACACTGAAGCTGACCGACCCGCAGCCCTGGGACTACAGCTACATTGGCGAAAAACTCAAGGAAGCGCGCTACGCCTTCAGCGAACAGGAAGTCAAACAGTATTTCACGGCCCCCAAGGTGCTGGCGGGTCTGTTCAAGATTGTCGAAACGCTGTTTGAGGTGGCGATTCGCAAAGATACCGCACCGGTCTGGAATTCCAGCGTCGAGTTTTACCGCATTGAACGCGCCGGGCAACTGGTCGGCCAGTTCTACCTGGACCAACCGGCCCGCACCGGCAAACGCGGCGGCGCCTGGATGGACGATGTGCGCGCCCGCTGGCTTCGCCCCGACAACGGCAAGCTGCAAACACCGGTGGCGCATCTGGTCTGCAATTTCGCCGGTGGCGTGGGCGGCAAGCCCGCCCTGCTGACGCACGACGACGTGACCACGCTGTTTCATGAGTTTGGCCACGGCCTGCACCACATGCTCACCCAGGTGAACGAACGCGATGTGTCGGGTATCAGCGGCGTCGAGTGGGACGCGGTCGAGCTGCCCAGCCAGTTCATGGAAAACTTCTGCTGGGAATGGGATGTGCTCAAGCACATGACGGCCCATGTGGAAACCAGTGCGCCCCTGCCGCGCCCCTTGTTTGAGAAAATGCTGGCCGCCAAAAACTTCCAGAGCGGCATGCAGACGCTGCGCCAGGTGGAGTTTTCGCTGTTTGACATGCTTTTGCACACCTCGCACAACCCGACCGACGACCTGATGGGACTGCTCAATCAGGTGCGCAAGGAAGTCGCCGTGATCGCCGCGCCCGCCTACAGCCGCACCGCGCATACCTTCAGCCATATCTTTTCAGGCGGCTATGCGGCCGGCTACTACAGCTACAAATGGGCCGAAGTGCTGTCGGCTGACGCCTATGCGGCGTTTGAGGAAACCGCTGCCGCCTCAGTGCCAGCGGGGGAAACCGGTGAAGAGGCCGGCAGCACCACCGTCAGCGTGGAAACCGGCAGAAAATACCGCCAGGCCATCCTGGAGGCAGGCGGGAGCCGGCCGGCCATGGAGTCATTCAAGGCCTTCCGTGGCCGCGAGCCTTCGCTCGACGCGCTGATGCGCCACCAGGGCATGGCTTGACAAGCCGATGAAATTGCCTGAAAAACTGCTTTCCTGACGCACACAGAACCAACGAAAAGACCCACGGGAACACCATGACATTTCACACAGCCAAGTTTTCAGCGCCCAAACCCCTTCTTTTCGCACTGCTGGCGCTGATGGCCCTAACGGGCAGTGTGCTGCCCTCGCTGGCGCAAGCGCAAACGGTTTACCGCAGTGTCGGCCCCGATGGAAAGGTGACGTTTTCAGACCAGGCCCCGCCGGCCAGTGCCAACCCGAGGGCAACCAGCACCAACGCAGGCGCTGGCGGCGCCGGGGCATCGGCCAGTTTGCCGTTTGAGCTGCGCCAGGTGGCGAGCAAATACCCGGTGGTGCTGTACACCGGCGACAACTGCACGCCCTGCATGAGCGCACGCACCATGCTGACCAGCCGCGGCATTCCGTTCAGCGAAAAAACCGTCACGACGAACGACGATACCTCGGCGCTGCAGCGCCTGAGCGGTGACACCTCGCTGCCCTTTCTGACGATTGGCAGCCAGCAGCTCAAGGGATTTTCAGATGCCGAGTGGACGCAGTTCTTGAACGCAGCGGGCTATCCGAGCACATCCGTCCTGCCTGCCAACTACCGCGCTGCGCCTGCCACCCCGCTGGTCAGCGTGGCCGCCGCGCCAGTCGCACCGCCAGCCGCTGCACCGCGCGCGCCACAAAGCCCGCAGCAGAGCGCGCCGGTCCAGTCGGCCGACAACCCCTCGGGCATCAAGTTTTAGGAGGCTGTTTGCCGCGCGCAGCTTAAAACGCCAGCGTCCTGACGCCGCCCGGTGCGCCCAGCAGGCAGACATGGGCCCGCTGCAGGGCAAAAACACCCACCGTCACCACGCCTGCCCACTGGTTGACCTGCGTCTCAAAGCCCAGCGGGTCGGTGATCTTCAGGCCGGTGACATCCAGAATATGCTGGCCGTTGTCGGTCACCAGCGGCGCCCCGTTTTTGAGCCGCAAAACTGCCGTGCCGCCCAGCGCCACAAATTGCCGCGCAATGCGCTTGGCTGCCATCGGGATCACTTCCACCGGCACGGGGAAGCTGCCCAGGGTTTGCACCAGTTTTGACTCGTCGGCAATACAGACAAATTGGCGCGACTGGGCGGCCACAATTTTCTCGCGCGTCAGCGCCGCGCCGCCGCCCTTGATCATGCAGCCCGCGTGGTCAATCTCGTCTGCGCCGTCGATATAAACCGCCAGCTCGTCCACCTCTGTGGCGTCAAACACCTTGATGCCCAGCGCCTGCAAGCGCTCGGTAGAGGCCAGCGAGCTGGACACCGCGCCGAGAATGTTGGCTTTTATCGTCGCCAGCGCGTCAATGAATTTATTCACGGTGGAACCCGTGCCCACGCCCACAATGCTGCCGGGTTTCACGTAATGCAGGGCGGCCTGGCCGACCAGGGTTTTGAGTTCGTCTTGGGTCATTGCGGTCTTTAAGGTGAGGGTTGAAGGCGGGCGTCAGGCGGGCCGGGTTGTTTTTGCGACAATCCACAGCAGTTTCCCCAAATTATCCAACGTCCCTGATGTCACTTATTCCTTACGCACTCGCCCGCCCCTTTTTATTTGGGCTGGATCCCGAAACCGCCCACGAACTGACCATGGCCTCGCTGGCGCGCACCCAGGGCACGCCGCTGTCGCTGGCCTATTGCGCCAGCCGGGTCAGTGACCCCATCACGCTGGCCGGGCTGAAATTCCCCAACCGCGTGGGCCTGGCCGCCGGGCTGGACAAAAACGCCCGCTGCATAGACGGCCTGGCGGCCATGGGTTTCGGCTTTGTCGAGGTTGGCACCGTCACACCCAAGGCCCAGAGCGGCAACCCCAAACCGCGCATGTTCCGCCTGCCAGAGGCCAACGCGCTGATTAATCGGCTGGGCTTCAACAACGAAGGCCTGGATGCATTTTTGGCCAATGTACGGAAATCCGCCGTGCGCAAGCAAGGCAGCCAGGCGCCCCTGCTGCTGGGCCTGAACATCGGCAAAAATGCCGCCACGCCGATTGAAAACGCGGTCGACGACTACCTGATTTGCCTCGACGGCGTGTACCCGCATGCCGACTACGTGACCGTCAATATCTCCAGCCCCAACACGCAAAACCTGCGGGCGCTGCAAAGCGACGAAGCGCTGGACGCGCTGCTGGGCCGGATTGCCGAGCGCCGCGAAACCCTGGCGCGCCAGCATGGCAAACACGTGCCGATTTTTGTCAAGATCGCGCCCGACCTCGACGAAGCCCAGGTCGATGTGATTGCCGCCACCCTGAAGCGCCACGCCATGGACGGCGTGGTGGCCACCAACACCACCCTCAGCCGCGAAGCTGTCAAGGGCCTGCGCCATGCCGAAGAAGCGGGCGGCCTGAGCGGTGCGCCGGTGCTGGCGGCCAGCAACCG
>JANNXF010000059.1:0-1982 GCA_031409395.1 Polaromonas sp. | reverse complement strand
GCATCGACCCGCGCCACAGGCGTGCCGCCTATGCCGGTGTGCGCCCAGATCAGGCGCAGCTTCTGCCCTTTGGAGGGGGTGTGGGCCATCAGCAGGTCAATTGCGGCATCGTCCACATGGGCCAGCACGGCCAGGTTGTGCGCTTCGGCAAACTGCATCAGCTTTTTGGCCACCGGCTGGTTGGCGTTGGCGCTGTCGTAGAGGTGAAACTCGCCAATGCCGCGAAACGCGACGCGGCTGCCGGACAGCGCCGCACCGCGCGCCTGCTCGGCCACCACCATGTCGTAAATGCTGTCGTCCCTGAACCAGCTGTCGTAGTCGGCGCGGTTGCGGTACAGGCGGATAAAGGGCACCACCGTCAGCTCGGGCGTGCCCCGGCTGGCAGCCACCAGGGCCTTGCTGCCGTCGTTGGGGCGCGAGTTGGCCAGCACCGCCGTGACGCCGTTGCGCTGGAGACGTGCCAGCACGTCCGCCACCGGGTGCGGGGCTGCCTGGCCGTTCCAGGCCTCATCGTTGTAATGCAGGTGCGCGTCAAACAGCGGTCCGGTGTAGTCAGCGGCCCGGGCGGCGACTGGGACAGCCGCACCAGTCACTATCAAAATCATAGCTGCTTGCGCCCGTATTGATTGGGCCAGAAGCCTAAAAGACCTTGAAGCTGGGCGGCTGGCAGGGTGTGGCATGAGGTCAAGCCAGTTTGTCGGCCAAGAACGCCAGGGAGCGCTCGCGCGCCAGAGACGCCGCAGCGTCGTTGAACGAGCCGCGCTGGTCGCAGTTAAAGCCGTGGTTGGCGGCATACACATGCACCACGACTTCGGGGTGGGCGGCAGCGAAGGCGGTGATGCCTTCCATGGGAATCCAGTGGTCCTGGTCGCCGAACTGCGCCATCACCGGGCATTGCGGCGTGCGGGCAATCTCCTCGGGCGCGGTGATGCCGCCACCATAGTAGGCAATCGCGGCGGACAGGCCGGTGAGCGTGCACGCCGCCTGCCAGGTCAGCAGGCCGCCCCAGCAAAAGCCGATGATGCCAACCTTGCCGCCGCTGGCCGTGGCGGCATGGTCAATGGCGGCCTGCACGTCTTGCAGCACGCCCGGAGCGGGCAAGCCGGTCACTGCCGTTTTCAGCGCAAACCCCGCCTGCATGTCGGCGTCGGTGTAGCCCAGTTCCACGCCAGGCTTGAAGCGTTCAAAGGTGGCGGGTGCCACCGCCAGATAGCCCTGCGCCGCAAAGCGGTCAGCGACTTCGCGGATGTGCGAATTGACGCCGAAAATCTCCTGCAGCACCACCACCGCGCCACGCGGTGGGCCCTCGGGTTGCGCCACATAGGCGGGCAAGGTAAAACCGTCGGCTGCGGTGAGTTTGATGAATTGACCCATGGTGAAAACTCCTGTTAAAAAATGAAGGGTGGCTGGCAGGCCGTGCTAGACCCCGAGCTTGCGCGCGACAAAATCGAGCCGGTCCTGGCCCCAGAAAATCTCACCGCCCATGACGTAGCTGGGTGCGCCAAACACGCCGGACTCAATGGCCTGCTGGGTGTTGGCCTCGTAGCGCGCCTGCACATCGGCCGTGAGCGACTGCGCCAGCCGCTGGGCCGCCAGCGCTGGCGTGTGGCCGCATTCGGCCAGCAGCTCGCCCAGCACCGCCGCGTCGGCAATATTGCGCTCCTGCACCCAGACGGCGTTGAACACCGCCCCGCCAAAGGCCATGGCGGCGTCGGCACCGTCGTGCTGGTTGACCGCAATGATGACGCGTGAGGCGGCGTCGCCGGAGACCGGAAAGTATTTGGGCTGGAGCTTGATGGGCACGCCCAGGTGGTCGGCAAAGCGCTGCAGTTCGACCAGCCGGTAGGCCTGGCGCTGCGGCGCGCGCTGGCCCAGCGGCAAACCGCCGGAAACCGGAAACACCTTGCCCAGATCGGTGGGCAGCACATTGACGTGGCTGCCGGCCGCGCGGGCAATTTGGGCAAAACGCGCGTGGCCCAGGT
>JANNXF010000058.1:0-14673 GCA_031409395.1 Polaromonas sp. | reverse complement strand
ACCAAAGACTACCCGGTAGACCTGCCCTGGAAAAACGGCATCCCCGCCACGGCGCTGCAAACGTCCATGGAAGAAATCCTCCCTGTGCCCGAGCGCAAAGCGGCCTGAGGCCACCACCTCCCCCACATCCCATGAACCTCTATACCAAACTCCAGCAGCGCGCCGCCAACCAGCAGCCGGTGCGTATCGGCCTGATAGGCGCGGGCAAATTCGGCAGCATGTACCTGGCACAAATTCCGCGTACCCCGGGCGTGCACCTGGTGGCGATTGCCGACCTGTCGCCCGACGCCGCCAGGGTCAACCTCGCCCGTGTAGGGTGGAAACCGGAGTTGACCCAGGCAGAATCGGCGCAAGCAGCTATCAAAACAGGAGCAACCTGGATCACCGACGACTGGCAGGCGGTGGTCTCGCACCCGCAAATCGACATCATTGTGGAATGCACCGGCAACCCGGTGGCAGCGGTCGAGCATTGCCTGCAGGCTTTTGCGCATGGCAAGCATGTGGTCAACGTCACGGTCGAGGCGGACGCGTTTTGCGGGCCACTGCTGGCGCGCAAGGCGGCGCAAGCCGGCGTTGTTTACTCACTGGCTTTCGGTGACCAGCCGGCCCTGATCTGCGACCTGGTGGACTGGGCACGCACCTGCGGTTTTCCGGTGGTGGCAGCGGGCCGCGGCCACAAATGGCTGCCGCATTTTTGCGAGTCAACGCCCGACACGGTATGGGCCAACTATGGTTTGACACCCGAACAGGCACTGCGCGGCGGACTGAATCCGAAAATGTTCAACAGCTTCCTCGATGGCTCCAAGCCGTCCATCGAATCAACGGCCGTGGCCAACGCCACCGGCCTGACGGTGCCCAGCAACGGCCTGCTCTATCCGCCCGCCAGCGTGGAAGACATTCCGTTTGTGACCCGGCCCATTTCCGAGGGCGGCGTGCTGGAGCGCAAGGGCATGGTCGAGGTGATTTCATCGCTCGAAGCGAATGGCCGCAAGATTCCGTACGACATCCGCATGGGGGTGTGGGTCACGGTCGAAGCGGAGACCGACTACATCAAGAACTGCTTCGAGGAGTACAACGCCCACACCGACCCGAGCGGGCGCTATTTCACGCTGTACAAGCGCTGGCACCTGATCGGCCTGGAAGTGGGTGTGTCGGTGGCCAGCGTGGCGTTGCGCGGTGAACCGACCGGCGTGGCGACCTGCTGGAATGCCGACGTGGTGGCCACCGCCAAGCGCGACCTGAACCCGGGCGACATGCTCGACGGCGAAGGCGGCTATACCGTGTGGGGCAAGCTGCTGCCGGCCGAAAAATCAGTGGCGCTGGGCGGTCTGCCGCTGGGTCTGGCGCACAGCGTCAAGGTGATTCGTGCGGTCAAAAAAGGCCAAAGCCTGGGCTGGGCCGACGTCGCCATGGACACCTCCACGCCCGCCTACAAGGTGCGCCGTGAGATGGAAGCCATGTATTCACCGGCCATGATGAAAGCTGCCTGACAGCCTTCCCGCCTTTTGTGCCTGCAAGATGATTGCGGGGAAATTGACCGAAGAAACTCACCGACTGTTCCAATGACCATGGTTCTCAATACGCACGCCATCAGCATCGCCTTTCTGGGCCTGGGCGGCATGGGCCTGCCCATGGCTAGGCGCCTGTGCGAGGCTGGTTATGCACCGCAGGTATGGAACCGCACGCCGGGCAAAGCGGCCGCGCTGGCCGCGCTGGGCGCGACGGTTCACGAGAACGCCAGCATGGCCGTGGCCGCAGCCGACATCGTGGTCAGCATCCTCGAAAACGGCGCGGTGGTGGAAGACGTGCTGTTTTCGCGTGGTGTCGCCAAGGCGATGAAACCGGGCGCGCTGTTCATCGACATGGCGTCCATCAAACCCCGCGAGGCGCGCGACCATGCTGCGCGTCTGGGCGCACTGGGTGTGGCCCACCTGGATGCACCAGTCTCGGGCGGCACCTCGGGCGCCGAGCAGGGTACGCTGGTCATCATGGCAGGGGGCAAAGCGGCCGACTTTGAGCGCGCCCTGCCGGTGCTGCAGGTGTTTGGGCGCGCCACCCACGTCGGCTCGCACGGCGCCGGCCAGCTCACCAAGCTGGCCAACCAGATGATTGTGGGCATCACCATTGGTGCGGTCGCAGAGGCCTTGCTGTTTGCCAGCAAAGGTGGCGCCGACATGGCCAGGGTGAAGGAAGCCATCACGGGTGGTTTTGCCGACAGCCGCATCCTGCAGGTTCATGGCCAGCGCATGGTGGAGCGGGATTTTTCTGCGCGCGCCCGTCTATCGATACAGCTCAAGGACATGCGCAACGCACTGGCCACGGCGCAGGAAATAGGCTTTGAAGCGCCCGTGACCGCGCTGTTTGAGCAGCTCTACGCGGACGGTGCCGAACACGGCCTGAGCGACCTGGACCATTCAGGCCTGTTTGTCGAACTGGCCAGCCGCAACGGCATGAGCTGAGGCCGCTCAGCCACGCCGCTATTGATGCGAGCTCGGCTCAGTAGCCCAGCATGTTGCTGCGCACATGCAGCAGGTGGGCAGCAGACAGTGCCTTGGCCTGAACCGCATCGCGGTGTTTGAGCGCCGCCACCAGTGCCCGGTGCTCCTGCTGGTAGGCCAGCCGCCGTGAGGGCGTGGCACTCTGGCGCTTGAGCATGCCCCACTCCGCCTCTGCGCGTGCATGGTTCATGAGCCGGAACACGCTGGCGATAAAGGCGTTGTGTGCCGCGTCGGCAATCACCTCATGCAGCAGGCTGTCCCAGCGCTCGAAGTCTTCCAGCGTGGTGGCCGCCTCCGCGTTGCTGCAACACTCTTCCATGCGCGCAAAGTCTGCCGAATTGGCATTGCCAATCACCATGTCAATGATGGCTGGCTCCAGCACCAGACGCGCACTCATCAGCTCAGCCGGACTGGTGGAACTGGCGGTCCCGGTATCCGGCAAGCTGCCCAGCACATCGGCTATGCGTTCACTCACATACGTGCCACTGCCGACCGTCTGCGTGATCAGGCCCCGCGCCTTCAAACCAGCCAGCACACGCCTGACGGTAGACCGGCTCAGGCCACTTTCCGCACTGAAATCACGCTCGGTCGGAATCCGGTGGCCCGCACGCCACTTGCGCATCCTCAGGTTATTGAGAATGGTTTCTTCAAAAGCCGCAGCGTGGTCCATAAATGTCATGGGGGGAGATAAAAAGACAAACCTGACGAATGATACCAATTTGGTTGGATTAAACAGTTAATTATCTGTATTGGGCTTTATTGGTTTATCTGAAATTGCCAGTAATTTTCACTTTTTTCTAAGTGTTTTCCCGAGATTCTTTGATATTCCAAAATTTTTTGGTTGAATATTGGTAGCATTTGGTTGAACCGATCGGAAGAAGCCTGCGAAGGCTCCCGGCCCTCACGGGTAACCCGAATCCACCACCTTGCCACAGGGAGATTTCTTTGCGTATCGCGACTTATCAATGGAATGAACAGCGCCATGTCGGCGTTGTCGCCCCTGACGGCCTGTCTGTCACGCCCTTGCAGCTTGACGCCGACCAGGCGCGCACGGGGGTACTGGCCCTCATTGAGCGGGGTGGTGACCTGAAACAGTTGGCTGCGCTGTACGGCAAGCCGCTCGCCATCGGTGACATCCTTCTCGAAGCGCCGCTGCCCTTGCCGCGCCGCAATCTTTTTTGTGTGGGCCGCAACTACCACGCCCATGCAAAAGAGTTGTTGACCTCGGTGTTCAAGGACAACAACACCGATCCGGAATCTTGGCCCATCGTCTTCACCAAGGTTCCCGAATGTGTGGTGGGGCCCACGGCCGATGTACTGCTCCCCACCGGAGTCTCAACGCAAATTGATTACGAATCAGAGCTGGCCGTGGTGATTAGCACGGGTGGGCGCAATATCTCGCGCGCCAACGCCATGCAGCACGTGTTTGGCTACACCATCGTCAACGACGTGACCGCCCGCGACGTGCAAATGCGTCACCAGCAATGGGATCTCGGCAAGTCCTTTGACACGTTTTGTCCCATGGGGCCGTGGATTGTGACGGCTGACGAACTGGACGGCAACCACACGCGGGTGCGCGGCTGGGTCAATGGCGAGTTGCGCCAGGACGCCCAAACCGCCGACCTGATTTTTGACATTCCAACCCTGATCGAAACCTGCTCACGGGGTATCACGCTGTATCCCGGGGACGTGATTGCCACCGGAACGCCGGCCGGTGTCGGCATGGGAATGAACCCACCGCAATACCTGAAGCATGGCGACGTGGTGCGCATCGAAATCGACGGCATCGGCGTGATCGAAAACCGTTTTATCTGACGTTTAAAAGTATCAGCAACCAGCAGGGCAGCATTGTGGCGCCTATTCAAAGGAGACAGAGATGAATCATGTGACGTGGACGGGCGGTGTGGAGCACTGGACCCAGAAAATGACCCCCGAAGGTGCCATCAAACTTTTTCTGTGGGAGAAAAAAGCCTCGCCCAAAGTACCCCATGCGGGCACCTTGTTTTTTGTGCACGGCTCTTCCATGGCCTCACAGCCTACGTTTGACCTGCATGTGCCAGGCCGCCCG
The DNA here is from genome assembly GCA_031409395.1 of Polaromonas sp. Classification (GTDB taxonomy): domain Bacteria; phylum Pseudomonadota; class Gammaproteobacteria; order Burkholderiales; family Burkholderiaceae_C; genus Polaromonas. The sequence continues at coordinate 10,107 of JANNXF010000058.1, read as the reverse complement.
TATTCATCGGCCATGGACTGGTTTGCCGACCACGGCTTTGACACCTGGACCATGGACAACGAGGGCTATGGCCGCTCTGACAAGCACAGGAACATCAACTTTGACATCAGCAACGGAGCCGACGACCTGGTGGCGGGCAGCGACTACATCCTGAAGCAAGCCGGTTCAACGCCGCTGTTGATGTACGGCATTTCTTCGGGTGCGCTCAAAGCCGCCCTGTTTACAGAACGGCATCCCGAGCGCGTGGCCAGACTGGCGCTGGATGCTTTCGTCTGGACGGGCGAGGGCAGCCACACGCTGGAGCAGCGCAAGAAAAAGCTGCCCGAGTTTCTGGCCAAAAACCGCCGCCCCATAGACCGTGCATTCGTCCACAGCATTTTCCAGCGCGACCATCCCGGCACAGCCGACGAAAACACGGTCAATGCGTTTGCCGACGCCATTCTCACGCTGGATGATTCCATGCCGACGGGAACCTATGTCGACATGTGCTCAAAACTGCCGCTGCTCGACCCGCGAAAAATTCCGGTGCCTTCCATCATTTTGCGGGGCGAGCACGACGGTATTGCGGGACTCGACGACCTGATCGATTTTTTTCGTCTGCTGCCCAACATGAACAAGCAGTTCAGCGTGATGGCCGGTATTTCACATGCCAGCTTTCAGCAAAAGAACTACATGATGGTCTACCAGATACTGCACAGCTTTTTCACCATGCCAGAGCCAGCCTACAAAGGGTAGCGTCATGAAACCAGTTCTCAAATCTGTATTTCTGGCGGCTGTCATGTCGCTGGCAACGGGCACCGTTTTTGCGCAGGCCTACCCCAACAAACCGGTTAAATTAATCGTCCCGTTTGCACCGGGCGGCTTTACCGATGTGGTGGCGCGCATCCTGGGCCAGAAACTGTCCGTCGCAATGGGGCAGCAGTTTGTGATTGAAAACAAGGCCGGTGCAGGCTCCATCATTGGGACTGAGTTTGTCGCCAAGTCGGCGCCCGACGGCTACACGCTGGTCATGGTGTCGACCACGCATGTGATCAGCCCCTGGATCTACAAAAACATGCCTTACGATCCGGTCAAGAGTTTCACCGTGGTCTCAAAACTGGTGGATTCGCCCTACGTGCTGCTCGTCAACCCCAAGGTACCCGCACGCAACGTGCAGGAGTTCATCGCCCTGGCCAAGGCGGCACCTGACAGCATTCACTATGCTTCGTCGGGCAACGGCAGTGCGCAACACCTGATGGGCGGACTGTTTGTATCGATGACGGGCGCACCCCTCAAGCACGTGCCTTACCGCGGCAGTGGCGGCGCGGCCACCGACCTGGTCGCCGGGGTGGTGGAAAGCAGCTTTGCCGGTGTGCCGAACGCGCTGTCCCAGGTGCCGCAAGGGCGACTGAAAGCGCTGGCCGTGACAACGGCAAAACGGATACCGCAACTCCCGGATGTACCGACCCTGCAGGAAGCTGGTGTGCCGGGTTATGAGGCGTCGGTCTGGCTCGCCTTGCTGGCACCGGCAGGCACGCCCAAAGATATCGTGAACAAATTGAACGCCGAAATAGTCAAGACCATGAATTCGCCTGACACCAAAAAGGCGCTGTACGACGCTGGTGTGGAACCCACGCCCTCCACACCCGAAGCCATGTCTGACTACATGGTCAAGGAGCTGGACCGCTGGGGCAAAGTGGTCAAGGAAACCGGCATCAAGCTTGAATAGGCCTATTGACTGGCCCATTAAAAAAAGCCGCCGCAAACCAGAAGGTCTGCAGCGGCTTTTTTACGTCAGAACTGACCCCGAGAGGTCAAACCGGACGAAGGAACCTCAATCGCGGGCAGGCTTGGAAAACTTGCCCGCCTTCTTGGCCGCATCACGTGGCACAAACACCTTGCCGGCGGGTTTGGCAAAAGCCGGTTTGCGATTGGCGAAATCAGGGCGGGGGGCAAAGCCTTCGTTGCGAGCGCCAAAATTGCGGTCTTCACGCGGTGCAAAACCAGCGTTGTTGTTGCCAAAACCACGGTCGTCCTGACGGCGTGGACCACGGTCGTTGAAGCTGGTGCGGTCTGCGTAACCGTTGCCCTGTGGTGCAGGTGGGCGGCCCTGGAAAGAAGCACCGCGGTCATCGCGGTTGCCCCCAAAACCACCCCGGTCATCGCGGTTGCCGCCGAAGCCGCCACCCGCGCCACCACCAAAACCACCGCCAGCAGGCTTGCGGCCGGCAAAACCACCGCCACCGCCGCCGAAGCTGCGGCCACCGCGATCACCGCCGAAATTGCCACGTGGGCGGTCCGACGTGGGCGCGAAACGCTGCTGCGGCTCCAGACCGGCAATCACGCTGGGCTTGAGGTTCTGCTGCATGTAGTGCTCGATGTCCTGAATCTTGCGGCGGTCGCGGAATTCGGCAATGGTGATCGCCTGGCCACTGCGGCCAGCACGGCCGGTACGGCCAATGCGGTGCACATAGTCTTCGGCTTTCATCGGCAAGCCGTAATTAATGACGTGGGTGATGGTGGGCACATCCAGACCACGGGCCGCCACATCGGTGGCCACCAGAATCTGCACGCGGCCGTCACGGAAAGCCATCAGGCGGCGGTTGCGCAGGCCCTGGCCCAAAGCGCCGTGCAGCGCCACGGCGCTGAAACCTTCTTGCACCAGGTCATTGGCCAGGCCATCACATTCAACCTGGGTGCTCGCAAACACGATAGCCTGGTTGATGGTGGTGTCGCGCAGCCAGTGGTCCAGCAGCTTGCGCTTGTGCGTCAGGTTGTCGGCCCACAGCAAGGACGGGGTGATCGACGCATGCTTTTCGTGCGGCGAGTCAATCTCGACGCGCTGCGGCTGACGCATCACGCGGGTTGCCAGTTGCATGATGCGCGGCGCAAAGGTGGCGCTGAACATCATGGTCTGCTTGCGCTCAATCGTGAGCTGGTTGACTTCGGTCAGGTCATCGGCAAAGCCGAGGTCCAGCATGCGGTCGGCTTCGTCAACGACCAGGAACTGCACCTGGTCGAGTTTGATCTGCATGCTGCGCTGCAGGTCCAGCAGGCGGCCAGGGGTGGCCACAACCAGATCAGCATTTTGCAGCTTGGCAATTTGCAGCTGGTAAGGAATACCGCCCACCACGTTGGCGATGCGCAGGCCGCGGCAATGGCGCACCAGATCAATCGCATCGGCACAGACCTGCTGGGCCAGCTCACGCGTCGGGCACAAAATCAGCGCACCAGGGGTGGCGGCCTTGAAGTTGCGGGCGTTGGTCGGGTCTTTGCGCTTGGGTTTTTTCAGCGGCGCTTCACCGCGGGCAATCGCTTCGGCACTCAGACGTTCAAACTCGGCGCGCTCAAATTGCTCGGCCGCTTCCTGCTGCTTGAGCAGGGTGTGCAGCACGGGCAGCAGAAAGGCAGCGGTTTTGCCGCTACCGGTCTGGCTGGAAACCATCAGGTCGGTGAATTTCGCCGCCTTTGGGTCTGCATCCAGTGCCTGCATGGCTTTTGGAATGGTGGCCATTTGCACAGCGGTCGGCTGGGTGAAACCCATGTCGGCCACGGCTTGCAGCAGTTCCTTGGCCAGGCCCAGTTTGACAAAGCCGTTGGGCTGGGGCGCAATGGCTTCCAGCGATGTGGCGGCAACGTCAGGCGCACCGGAAAAGTCCGGAATCGCGTTGGTTTCGACACCGGAAACCATATCGGTCATGGTGTCGTTAATAGCTTCGGGCAAAAAGTCGCCACGAGCCTCAAAAGAGTCAGTCATGTTTTTTCTCACTAATCACCTGCACGCGACGCTTTTGGCGAGGTGCAGGAAACTTCACCTCCTGCGGCGCAGAAGGCTTCGTTCATGGTTAATAAAACATCAACCATCAAACGAATATTCGGTTCAGCCGGTAACTTGGCCTGAAGCGGTGACTCTATAGGCAGAGTCCAAAAGTGTGAGGTAGATGTACAAATGCAGCGCACCCTGTGCAACCGCAAGCCCATGATTATGGCATGCTTTACGGGTTTCTACCAGTAAAACTTTCAGCGGCACGCTTTAACGCCTGTTCAGGCTGCAGGCGCCGCCAGTCAGTTGCTATTATTTAAGGAGCTGCTCGCGCCCGTTAAATAAGGGTTTCAGGCCTGATTCGCTTGAAATATCACTTCAAAAAGTGTTCCCGATAGTGTTCCAGCTCGTCAATCGATTCATGCACATCGGCCAGTGCCGTATGGCTTTGGCGCTTCTTGAAAGCGCTGTAAACCTCAGGGCGCCAGCGTTTTGCAAGTTCCTTGAAGGTGCTCACATCGACATTTCGGTAATGCAGGAAGGCTTCGAGTTTGGGCATGTACCTGACCAGAAAGCGCCGGTCCTGGCTGATGGTGTTGCCGCACAGGGGCGACACTCCTTTGGGTACATATTTCGCCAAAAACGCCAGAATTTGCGCTTCGGCGTCCTGCTCGGTCACACTGCTGGCCCTGACCTTGTCTATCAGCCCACTGCGGCCATGGGTGCCCTTGTTCCAGTTGTCCATCTGCCCCAAGAGTTCATCCGACTGGTGAATGGCCAGAACCGGGCCTTCAATGCGCGGCGTGAGCTGCGGGCCGGTCACGATGACAGCAATTTCAATCAAGCGCTCTTTTTCCGGGTCCAGGCCGGTCATTTCGCAGTCCAGCCAAACGAGGTTCTGGTCTGATTTGGGGAGTGTGGGTTCAATGTCTAGCATGTCATGATTCTCGCTGATGACCTAAACTGCCATCTATGCGCGACTACTCACTGTTTTTCACCCTGCTATTTGCAGCTGTTTTAATGCTCGGCCTGCTGACCCGGTTTTACCTGGCGTCGCGCCAGATACGCCATGTGGCGCGGCACCGGGAAAGTGTCCCCGCCGCATTTGCCACCACCATTTCGCTGCAGGCGCACCAGAAAGCGGCTGATTACACCGTGGTCAAGGCCCGCTTTGGCCTGCTGGAAATGGCTTTCGGCGCTGCCGTTCTGCTGGGTTGGACACTGCTGGGCGGCGTGGATGCCCTGAACCAGTGGCTGCTGAACTCAGGCCTGGCGGCCTACGGTAATCTGCTTCCCCAACTGGCCTTGCTGGCGGTTTTTGGCCTGGTCAGCGGCCTGCTGGATTTGCCTTTCACGCTGTACAGCACCTTTCGGATTGAGGCACAATTTGGCTTCAATAAAATGACGTTTCGGCTCTGGCTGGTTGACCTGCTGAAGTCCACCCTGGTGGGCGCGGCGATTGGCCTGCCGATTGTGGCGCTGATACTCTGGCTGATGGGCAGCGCTGGCAGCCTGTGGTGGCTGTGGGCCTGGGGCGCATGGATGGTTTTCAACCTGCTGGTGCTGGTGCTTTACCCCACCGTGATTGCGCCGCTGTTCAATCAGTTCAAACCCCTCGACGATGAATCCCTGAAGGCCAGGGTCACCGCCCTGATGCAACGCTGCGGGTTTGCCGCCAAGGGCCTGTTTGTAATGGACGGCAGCAGGCGATCGGCCCATGCCAATGCCTACTTCACCGGCTTCGGTGCGGCCAAACGCGTGGTGTTTTACGACACCCTGCTCAAGCAGTTGAGTCCGGGCGAGGTCGACGCCGTGCTGGCACACGAGCTGGGCCACTTCAAGCACAAACACATCCTCAAACGCATTGCGTCGATGTTTGCCATGAGCCTGGCCGGCTTTGCGCTGCTGGGCTGGCTGTCGTCGCAGGTGTGGTTCTACACCGGGCTGGGGGTACGCCCCAGCCTGACCGCGCCCAACGATGCGCTGGCGCTGCTGCTGTTTTTACTCGTGGTGCCGCTTTTCAGCTTTTTTGTGTCCCCGCTCTTTGCCCGGTTTTCACGCCAGCATGAGTTTGAAGCCGACGCCTATGCAGTGGCGCAAACCAGCGGCCAGGACTTGCAGAGCGCCCTGCTCAAGCTCTACCAGGACAATGCCAGCACGCTCACACCCGATCCGGTATTCGTGAAGTTTTACTATTCGCATCCGCCTGCGTCAGAGCGCCTGCAGCGGATGGCACCTTTGGCAGAGGGCATCGCACCATGAACAACCCGATTCATCAAAACCGCCGGGCATTGAGTGCCACGGAAATCGTCACGCAACTGAGCAAGCTCAACGGCGAGCAGGCTCTCGGCTGGCGCCTGATCGACGGCGCGCTGGAAAAGACGTTTGCCTTCAAGAACTACCACCAGACCATCGGATTCGTGAATGCGGTGGCCTTCATCGCCAACGCCGAAGACCACCATCCCGACCTGGCAGTGAGCTACGGCAAATGCACCGTGCGTTTCAATACGCACGATGTCGATGGCATTTCGGTCAGTGACTTTTTCTGTGCGTCCAGGGTTGACGCCTTGCTGGCTTGAGCAAGCCTGCCCCCCCATCGCGTTCGGGCGCCGCAGCGGTCTCCGGTACGCAGCCCGGACTGGTGGTGGCCGGTTTTGGCCGCCACGTGCTGGTTGAAACCGAATCTGGCGAACGCCTGATCTGTCACCCTCGCGGCAAGAAAAGCCAGGCGGTGGTGGGTGACCGCATCCGCTGGCTGCCCTCGCAAGATGAAGGCACCATCGAGAAAATTGAGGAGCGCAGCAACCTGTTTTACCGGCAGGACGAAATGCGTACAAAATCGTTTGCCGCCAACCTGGACCAGGTCCTCATCCTGATTGCCGCCGAGCCTGAATTCTCGGAAAGCCAGTTGACGCGGGCCCTGATTGCCGCTGAAGCCGAGCGCATCACGCCCATCATTGCCCTGAACAAAAGCGATCTGGCCGAGCCCTTTGCACGCGCCTGGCGCAAGCTCGCACCCTACCGGGCCATGGGCTACCAGATGCTGCCACTGGCCATCAAGCCCAAAACCGCAGCGCCTGAGGCCGGTGGCCCGGCAGACATGCAGCCGGCCGATGTCCCTGCGCTGATGGACCTGCTGCGCGGCAAAAAAACCCTGGTGCTGGGGCCTTCGGGGGCCGGCAAAAGCAGCCTGACAAATCTGCTGGTGCCCCAGGCAAGGGTGCTCACCGCCGAAATATCGCAGGCCCTCAATTCCGGCAAACACACCACCACCAGCACGACGCTGTACTGGGTGGACGCCAACAGTGACGGCGCCAGAACGACGGCGCTCATCGACTCGCCGGGGTTTCAGGAGTTCGGGCTGAACCACATCGAACCGATGCAGCTGGCCAACTACATGCCCGATTTCAAGGCGCATGCACAGAACTGCCGGTTTTATAACTGCACACACCTGCATGAGCCCGGTTGTGGCGTTATTTCAGAGGTCAATTTAGCCGGTAGCCCAAGCAGCATCGGCGCAAGCCGCTATCGTTTGTATAGCGAGTTGTTTGCCGAGCTGTCGCAGACGCGCTACTGAAACAGTCCCGCGGCAAGCGTGCAGGCAGCACAGCCAGGCGCAGCACTCAGCCCAGCAAGCGGGCCAGGGTCAGCAAGGCCAGCAGCAGCATCCACAGCACCACGGAGCGCCAGACCAGCCCCACAATGCTGCGCAGGTGCGCCACCTCCGGGTCCCGGCCCGGTGTCGATTCGGTGGCGGTGGGCTGATCGCCATCGCCCCCGCCAGCGGCAAGCCCTTGCAAGGCGGGGTCCGGAAAAGTGGTCTTGAGGATTTCGCCGCCCAGCCGCACGTTGACGGCGCCTGAGGTGGCGGCCAGAAGAATGCCGTCGTTGCGGTTCACGGAAGCGGCCGATGCATGGCTTGCCGACACATTGGCCGAGAAGCGCTGCGTGTAGTTGCGCCAGGCATCGATGGCATCCTCAAAGCTGCCCACCACCGCAAATCCCAGCGCGGTGACGCGGGCCGGTACAAAGTCGATCACGCCCCAGGCGCGTGTTGCGGCTGACTGCAAGGCCGGGCTGGCGCTGTCACCGGGCCCCGACGGCGAGCGGCTTTTGTAAATCCAGTAACGCGAGACAAATTCGCTCATGCGGTAAAACACTGCACCGGCCGGCCCCAGCCCGAGCGCCGCCAGCACTGAAAACCAGCCCAGCACGCCAAACACATGGCGGTGCGCGGCCAGCACGGAATACTCGATCACGTGACGGACAATTTCGCTGCGTGGCAGCTCGCTCGCATCGACCTGGCGCCACTGCGCCAGCAGCTCGCGCGCTGTGGTTTCGTCGCCATCGTCCAGCGCATCGCGGATGTCGGTGAAGTGGTGGCTGAACTGTCGGAAACCCAGCGTGACATACAGGATCGCCACGCTCCAGGCAAAGGCCAGGAATACGCTGACGCTCCAGAGCAGCCAGTGAACCAGCAGCGTGACCAGCGCGGGAACCACGACCGCAACCGTCCATGCCAACCAGCCGTGGTGCGGCTTGCCCGCGTCCAGACTGCGGCTGGCCCAGCGCGCCCAGCGCCGAAAACCCACGTGAACCCAATTGCCACGCGCCAGTGGCCGGGCCTGTTCGATGATGAGTGCAAACAAAACGGCAAAAAAGCTCATGGCAAATCATAACGGCCTATCACGCAGCCGGGGCATTGGCCTGCGCACCATGTCACGTCACCTTAGCCCGGGCAGCGCCAGCCCGGCAAGTCAGTGCCGTGTCAGGCGTCCAGAAAACGGTAGAGGTTGCGCAGCATGCCGGCTGTGGCGCCCCAGATATAGCGCTCCTTGGGTGACAGGCTGTCCGGTTCGGCCACGGGGTCGGTATACGGCATGGAAAGCCACTGGCGCAGCACGCCATCGAACTCGAACTCGTGGCGGCGGTGGTGCGCCGGGTTCATCAGGTAAGCGAGCGGCACCTCGAAAACATCGGCCACCTCGCCAGGATTGGGTTGCAGCACAAAACCGGGTTTGACCAGCGCCACCACCGGCGTGATGATGAAGGCCGTGCCGGTGACATAGGTGGGCAAGGTGCCCAGCACCTCCACATGATCGCTCGGCAAGCCGATTTCCTCGTGGGCTTCGCGCAAGGCTGTTGCCACCGCATCCGCGTCGGTGTCGTCGGTGCGGCCACCGGGCAGGGCGATCTGACCCGAATGGGTCGAAAGGTTGGTGGTGCGCTCGGTCAGCAGCAGGGTGAGTTCATCGCGCATCACCAGCGGAAACAGCACGGCAGCCAGTGCCGGCACACGGTCTGCGAATTTCTTTTCCACCATGTGCTCTGGCGTCCAGACCGGCGGATGCCTGAAACGTTCGCGCAAAGCCTCGGGCGTCAGGCGCTCCAGCGCGACGCCCGCAAGGTGCTCATCCGTCCCCACCACCGGGATGCTGCGGGGGTCAAATTTGGGCAGGGGTTTGTGGAAGTTCATGCGGGCTTCAGATTAACAGGCACAAAAAAGCCGCCCAAAAGAGCGGCTTTTCAAGGCTTGAGCTGCGATCAGGCAGCTTTGGCGCCCAGCTTTTCCTTGATACGCGCCGACTTGCCGCTGCGGCTGCGCAGGTAGTACAGCTTGGCGCGACGCACATCACCACGGCGCTTGACTTCAATCTTGGCGATCAGCGGGCTGTAGACCTGGAAGGTACGCTCAACGCCCTCGCCGTTCGAGATTTTGCGAACGATGAAGCTTGAATTGAGACCGCGGTTGCGCTTGGCAATCACCACGCCTTCAAAAGCCTGCATACGCTTGCGGGTGCCTTCCCCCTCATTCACGCTCACAACGACGGTGTCGCAAGGTGCGTAAACCGGAATGGTTTTGTTCAGGCGGGCAATTTCTTCCTGCTCGAGGATTTGAATCAGATTCATGACAGTTCCAGATGACTTTTTCGTTCATTCACGCGCTACGCTAAAGACCGCAAATCCATGGATTCAAACAGGTGAATCAGATGGTTGCAGTGGCCGCCAGAGGATCGAAAAGCCTTTGATTATAGCAAGTTACGGCTTGGACTCAGGATTTTTGACCAGACCGGTCAAGAATGCCTCGTCCAGCGGGCTCAAATACCCGGCAGCCCGGGCACGCAACACGAGTTCCGGGCGCTGTCCCTGCGTCAGGGCCAACCGCTGTTCGCGCCGCCAGCGCTCGATATGGGCGTGGTTGCCAGACAGCAAGACCGGCGGCACGGCCTGATCGCGCCAAGCCTCCGGCCGGGTGTAATGCGGACAATCGAGCAAGCCGTCAAGCGCCGGGTTGAAGCTGTCCATCTGGTGGCTGCCTTCGTCATTGAGCACACCGGGCTGCAGCCGCGCCACGGCGTCGAGCA
>JANNXF010000057.1:0-4189 GCA_031409395.1 Polaromonas sp. | reverse complement strand
CTGACCTGGCGCGACCGCCAGCACGACGCGCACCACTCGGCGCTGTTTCTGTTCGCCAAATATGTCATGGCGGCGGGTTTGTCGATTGTGGTTCAGTCACTGCTGACCAAATGGCTGGCCCTGCACATGCACTACCTGGTGGCCAATCTGGTGGCGATTGCGCTGGCCAGCGTGTGCAATTTTGTCGCCAATGACCGCCTGACTTTTCGGCGCCGCCGCGTCAAAATGGAAGCCCCCGTGCCGCCGGGCAACCCGAACGACAGTGCCACGCCAGCGCCGCCAGTCCATGACAAACCTTGAGACCAAGTCCCCCCGATTTCCCACGCATTACCTCTGGCTGGGGCTCAGCCTGGCCATGGCGCTGGGCTACCTGTTTGGACTGGGCGGCGACCATATTCCACGCAACGGCGACGAGCTGGTGTACGCCCACATTGCCCGCCTCACGGCAGAAAGCGGGCACTGGCTGCCGCTGGTCAGCTCGTATGACTTCATGCGCAACACCAAGCCGCCCGTGTTGTTCTGGCAAGCCATGGTGGCCGGTGGCTGGGGCGATCACTGGACGCTGTTGAACCTGCGCTTGCCGAGCCTGCTTTACACCTGGGCGACGGCGTTCATGGTGGGTCTGCTGAGCTGGAAGATTGTGCACAGCGAGACCGGCACCTTTTCTGCCGACGCCATGACAGCGGAAGGCCGTTCCCGGCACGCTGTCAGCATGGGGGCCATTGCGGCCATGGTTTACCTTTCGTTTTTCACCACCTACCGCTACGGCCGTCCCTACATGACCAGCGCGCCAGAGACCTTCTGGCTGTTTGGCATTTTCTTTGCCGTGGCCTGGTCGCCCGCCAGGCTGCTGGCCTCGCGCTGGCAACTGCCGCTGCTGGCGGGCACCGCGCTTGGCATCGCCTGCCTGTACAAGTCTTTTGCCATGGTGGTGCCGGTCGGCTTTGCGCTGGCGCTGTGTTACCAGATGGTCGGGGCGCAAAAAGCGCCATGGGTTATTTTCCGGCGCGGCATCGTGGGCGATGGCGTCAAGGTCGTGGCCATCTGCGCGCTGGCGCTGGCGATTTTTGGCCTGTGGTTCGCGCTAGACCCGCAACCGGGCGAGGTGTGGCGCGAGTTTGTCGTCGGTGAAAACGCCGGCAAGTTCAAGTCGTCACCGGGCTACTTCAAGGTGGCCTTCAGCGGCGGCAGCGGCTTTCTGACCATTCTCACCGGCTACTTTTCCAACGCACTTTTCCTGCTGCCCATCGCCCTGGGCTGTGCCTGGACCGCCTGGCGCAGTTACCGCCAAAAGCAGTCTGTGAGCAGCACCGAAAAAATCATGTGGCTGTGGCTGTTTGGCCTGGCGCTGGTTTTCCTGCTGCCCAACCAGCGCTCTTCCCGCTACCTGATTCCGGCCATGCCAGCGCTGGCCGTGGTGGTGGCGCTGTACTGGCACCGGACGGCACGCATCTGGTTCAGCCTGAGCCTGCTGCTGTGCGCTGCCGGGGCGCTGGCCATGGGCCTGATTGGCTACGCGGCAACCGGTGCAGTACAAGACCCGTGGCTTTATTCACCCGCCTTCTGGCTGTTTCTGACCACGCTGGTCGGGGCCTGCGTGGCCGGTGTGTTCAAAAAGGAATGGACACGCCCGGTAGCGGCCGTGGCCGGATTCGCCGTGCTGTTTGCGCTGGCCTGGGTCACAGCGCCCTTTAACGGCGAACTGGCGCGCTTCAAGCCGGGCAGTGTCGCCCTTCTGCAGGGCCAGACCGTGGCCGTGCCCAGCAACTTCAATGGCCACTTTGAACGCTACGAGTTCATCATCACCGGGGCCAGGGTGGTCGCCTACACCCTCGAGCAGCCGGTGGATGTACCCGATGCAGACATCACCGCGCTGCTCAAAACCCATCGCTACGCGCTGGTGCAGCGGCGCATCGGCCAGCCGCCCTGCACGCAGTGCCGCGTCATTGACATGCGCTGGGACCTGCGTTCGCGCCAGGATGAAAAAGACGGCACCATGGCCGCCTTCAGAACACCCCAAACCTATTGGTTCGCCCAGGAATACCTGGTGGAGCGCCTGCCCCCCTGAGCGCCCACGGCGCCGTCATTTTTCAGCCAAGGAAACCGCATGCCTTACCGCCGCCTCGGAAACAGCAACCTGAAAGTGTCCACCCTGTGCCTGGGCACCATGATGTTTGGCCAGCAGACACCCTTTGACGAAGCGGCGCGCATTGTGGCCTCTGCCAGGGAACACGGGCTGAACTTCATTGACACGGCCGACGTGTACAACAAGGGCCAGTCTGAAAAAGACGTGGGGCAACTGCTGAGCGGCCAGCGTCACCACTGGGTGTTGGCCAGCAAACTGGGCAATCCCGTGAGCGAGGCGGTGAACGAAGGCCACTATTCGCGCCGCTGGCTGATGCAGCAAACCGATGCGATCCTGGCCCGGCTGCAAACCGACTACCTCGACATTCTTTACCTGCACCGTGACTACCATGACGCCAACCTTGAGGAAGCCGTGCGCGCCTTGGGCGACCTGATTCGTGCCGGCAAGATCCGCAGCTTCGGGCTGTCGAACTTTCGCGGCTGGCGCATTGCCGAGATGGTGCATTTGTGCAGGCAACTGGGTGTGCCGCAACCGGTGGTTTGCCAGCCCTATTACAACCTGCTCAACCGCGGGCCAGAGGTTGAAATCCTGCCCGCCTGCGCCAGCTACGGCCTGGGTGTGGTGCCCTACAGCCCGCTGGCGCGCGGTGTGCTTACTGGCAAATACCCGCCCGGCCAGCCGCCCGCCGAGGGTACGCGCGCCGGCAGTGGCGACAAGCGCATTCTGGAGACCGAGTTCCGCCAAGAGTCACTGGTGATTGCCCAAAAAATCAAGGCGCGCTGCGACGCCAAAGGCATGGTTCCCGGCCAGTTTGCCGCCGCCTGGGTGCTCGCCAATCCACTCGTCAGCTCGGTCATCGTGGGGCCACGCACGCTGGCCCACCTTGAAGACGTTTACGCCGCCACCGAACTGACGCTGGACGCCGACGACGAGGCTTTCGTCAATGCGCTGGTGGTGCCAGGCCATGCGTCCAGCCCGGGCTACAACGACCCGGCGTATCCGTTTTTTGGCCGGCCAGTTTAGCCCTGCGCTTCAGGGCGCGGTGACCTCGGGCCGGGACGGCCTGCCAGGCCCTCCGGCAGACCCGCAGGCGTGGCAAAACTTGGCAAAAGCACTCTTTCGGGTGCTGCATGGACCACAGTGGTCAAACAAACCAATGCCGCAATGCGGGCAAAAATCGATGCCGGGGTTTTTCAGGTCCACCGTGCGTTCGCAGCCCGGGCACACGCTTTTCGACAGCCGCGTCAGCGCCGTGTCGTAGCTCAGTTCTTCGCGGCGCTGCGCATCGGGTAGCTGCTCGGCGAGCTTTTGCCTTTCAAGGTAACGGTTCAGCGACACAATCGCCTGCCGCCCCACCAGCACCGTGGCCACAATGCCCACCACATAGCGCACATAGCCGCCGTAACTTGGCAGATACGGCACCAGTTCGACAAAAAACGCAAACACCGCAAAGAAAATAAAGCCCCAGACAAAGGGCCAGTAAGTCGTTTTGCGTTTTTTCACAAACAGCCATCCGGCCAGCGCCAGCAGCGGCAGGGTCAGGGCCAGCCGGTACAAAAAGACGCGCAATTCAACGCGGCGCTGCTCGGCATTGAGCTGCTGCTGGGCCGCCTGCTCCAGCTCGCCGAGCTTGCGGCGCTCACGGGCAACCGTCTGCCGGGCATCGAGTGCGGCCTGCTGCTGGGCCTCGACCGCCACGCCCGCAGCGCGCTCCCGGTCTTTCAAGCCATCGAGCGCCCGGGTGCGGGACACCAGCTCGGGGTCCTGGTCGGCCAGTTGCGTGGCGCGGCGTGTGGACAGCCAGTTGTTAAAGGTTTCCCGGGCGGCAGCAGAGTCGGCTTCGGCCGCGCGGCGCTTGAGCTGTGCCTGCGCCAGCGCGTTGTCGGCGTCCTGGCCGGCACGTTCGGCGGCCTTGATGGTGCTGCGCAGCGCCGCGCTGCTTCTGGCGTCCATGAAGTCATCCAGCGACAGCTGCTTTTCGACCTTGGGCAGGTCACCGACCAGCGTGCCGCCCAGCCCGATTAAAAAGCTGGCAAATACCAGGGCCACCAGCCAGAGGCCGCGGTGGAACCACTTTTCCGAAAGGCGTAATGCTTTGCTCAT
>JANNXF010000056.1:0-6732 GCA_031409395.1 Polaromonas sp. | reverse complement strand
GTGACCAAAGAGGAACTGACCGCCATGGACGCGGCCTCAGACCGCTGCGCGCTGGAGCTGTCAGACGGCAAGATGGATGTGCTGGGCTACGCCTGCCTGGTGGCCATCATGAGCCAGGGCCTGGGCTACCACCGGGCGTCTGAAAAGCGCCTGCACGAGGTCACGCTGGCCAACCACAAACCGGCGCCTGTGGTCTCCAGTGCGGGCGCGCTGATTGAAGGGCTGCAGGCCCTGGGCGCCCAAAAAATCTCGGTGCTGACGCCCTACATGAAACCGCTGACGCAAATGGTGGTGGACTACATCGAGCACGAAGGTTTTGAGGTGATGGACAGCGTGTCGCTGGAAATTGCCGACAACCTGGAAGTGGGCGCGCAAGACCCGCTCGCCCCCAGCCGCTTGGTGAGCCGGCTCAACACCCAGGGGGTGGATGTGGTGGTGCTGTCGGCCTGCGTACAGATGCCGTCGCTGGCCTCCATACAGCTTGTCGAAGACCGCCTGGGCATTGCGGTGATCTCCGCATCGGTCTGCACCACCTTCGCCATGCTCAAGCGTCTGGGCCTGCCCACGCAGGTGCCCGGTGCGGGCGCGCTGCTGTCAGGCCGCTACTGACACCGCGGTTGACCCGGCAGCGGCCGTTTCAGGCGTCTTAATTTGCTATCAAATAAATAGCTGCTTGCGCCCGTGATGATTGGGCAAAAGCCATTATTCACTCAAGGTTCAGTTCCTGGATCTTGCGCGTGATGGTGTTGCGGCCAATGCCCAGTTTTTGGGCCGCTTCAATGCGGCGCCCCCGGGTATTGATCAAGGCTGTCTGGATCAGCCGGGATTCAAAGCGGCGGGTCAGCACGTCCCACACATCGGTTCTGCCGGCGGCCAGCAAGGCCAGCGCCTCGGCTTCAAGGCCGCTTTCCCAGCTTGACGCAGCCGCTGCATTGGGCGCGCTCTGGTCATGCCCTGGCTGTCCTGGTCCTGCCGGCTGAGCCCCCATGGACTCGGCTTCAGCCGCCCCAAACGCCTTGTCGGCGGTCGGCGTCCAGTCAGACTTGGCTACCTCGACCTTTTCTGCCAGCGCCAGCACCTTGCTGGACTCCTGTGTGCTGCCCAAGACCTCGGGCGGCAGGTCTTTCGGTTCAATCACCTGGGCCGGCGCCATCACGGTCAGCCAGTGGCAGATGTTTTCAAGCTGGCGGACATTGCCCGGAAAGCTGAAGCTGCTCAGCTGCTGCAGGGCCGGGTCTGAAATACGCTTGTGCTCAACCCCGAGCTGCTTGGCGCTTTGCTGCAGGAAATGCCGCGTCAGCATGAACACGTCTTCGCGCCGCTCGCGCAGGGCCGGCAGACGCAGCCGGATCACATTGAGGCGGTGAAACAGGTCTTCGCGGAAACCGCCTTCTTTGACGCGCTGCTCCAGGTCCTGGTGGGTGGCGGCAATCACGCGCACATTGGCCTTGACGGCGCTGTGGCCACCAACCCGGTAAAAATGACCGTCGCTGAGCACACGCAAAAGCCGTGTCTGCAGGTCGTAAGGCATGTCGCCAATTTCGTCGAGGAACAGCGTGCCGCCATCAGCCTGCTCAAAGCGGCCGCGGCGCATGGTCTGCGCGCCGGTAAACGCGCCGCGCTCATGGCCAAACAGTTCGCTTTCCAGCAGGTCTTTGGGGATGGCGGCGGTGTTGATGGCAATAAACGGCCCGTGGGCGCGCGGTGAATGCTTGTGCAGCGCGCGAGCCACCAGCTCTTTGCCGGAGCCGGATTCGCCGGTAATCATCACCGTGACCATGCTCTGGCTGAGGCGCCCGATGGCCCGGAACACGTCCTGCATGGCAGGCGCCTGGCCGAGCATTTCGGGGGCGGCGGCCATGCGCTCTTCAGCGACTTCCTCGCGCTGGCTTTCTTCCACCGCGCGGCGAATCAGCTCAACGGCCTTGGGCAGGTCAAACGGTTTGGGCAGGTATTCAAAGGCACCGCCCTGAAAAGCCGACACGGCGCTGTCGAGGTCAGAAAACGCCGTCATGATGATGACGGGCAGCCCCGGCAACTTGGCCTTGACTTTTTCCAGCAGGTCCAGACCCGAGCCACCGGGCATGCGGATGTCGCTTACCAGAATCTGCGGCCCGTCTTCGTCGCCGCTCTCTTCAAGCGCCGCCAGGACTTCCCGGGGGTTGGTGAAACTGCGCGTGGGAAGGTCCTCGCGGAGCAGGGCCTTTTCCAGAACGAACCGGATGGACTGGTCATCGTCAACGATCCAAATCGGTTTCATTGTGTGCAGTCCCTTTCGTGCGTTCGGTGCAGGTCGCACCCATCGCGTTATGTGTCAAACCATCTACATCCCTACATTTCAAGGCAGCGGTATCAGCAGCTTGAAATCTGTAAAGCCCGGCCGGCTTTCGCACTCGATCAAACCGTGGTGTTGCTGAACAAAAGTTTGCGCTAATGTGAGCCCCAGCCCCGAACCGCCTTCACGCCCTGACACCAGGGGATAGAAAATCCGGTCTTTGATGGAGTCCGGTACGCCCGGCCCATTGTCAGTAACATGCAATTCCAATGCCAAGCGGTAGCGCTGCTTGCCGAAAGTCACCTGACGGGCGATTCGCGTGCGAAAACCAATCTGCGCATCGCCCGCCGCAATGCGCTCTGCCAGGGCCTGAACGGCGTTATGGGCGATGTTCAGCACCGCCTGAATCAGCTGCTCGCGGTCACCGCGGAAGTCGGGAATCGAGGTGTCGTAATCGCGCATCACGCGCAGGCCCTTGGGGAACTCCGCCAGAATCAGCGAACGCACCCGTTCGCAGACCTCATGGATATTCACATCGCCCACCAGATGCGGCCGGCGGTGCGGTGCCAGCAGCCGGTCGACCAGGGTTTGCAGGCGGTCGGCCTCGTGAATGATGACCTGCGTGTACTCGGTCAGGTCCTTGTCGATTTCCATTTGCAGCAGCTGCGCCGCGCCGCGAATGCCGCCCAGCGGGTTTTTGATTTCGTGTGCCAGGTTGCGGATCAGCTCCTTGTTGGCCTGCGCCTGGTCCATCAGGCGTTCTTCGCGGTCCTGCTTGGCCTGCTGCTCCAGCGGCAACAGCTCAACAATCGCCTCGCCCGGAATGTCGGTCTGCGCCACCACCACATGCACCGGCAGGGGCTCGTGGTTCAGGCGCCGCAGCCAGGCGTCATAACGCAGGGCGGCAAACTCATTGCTGCCCGCGCCTTCCAGCGCGTTTTGCAAAATGAGGGGTTCGGTAAAGCAGTCGGGCAGCTGCGAGCCTTCAATCGTGCGGCGGGACGTGCCCAGCGCGTCTTCAAGGGCGGCGTTGGCAAACACCACACAGCCGTCAGTGCGAACCACGGCCACCAGGGTGGCCAGCAGGTCAAGTGCCTGAAAACGGGGCAAGCCCAAAGCCGCAGGGCTGGCAGCAGGCGCAGAGAAAGGGGGGGTGGATGGCTTTTTCAAGCTTTCCATTTTCACCCATAAGCCGTGCGCACCAGGCGCAGCGCTCAATTGACCGGGGGCAGGCGGGAAATTTCGCGCTTCAGACCCGCAATGTCACTCTGGTTGCGGGCAATGCTGTCTTTCAGTTCGGCCACACGGTCCAGGTAGCGCTGGTAGTTGCGGCCCTCAATGCCCTGCTTTTCGGGCTCGCCGTTGTTGTACTCTTTTTGCTGTTCGACGAGCTTGGCTTCCGCCTTTTTCAGCTCGGCCTCCAGGATGCCGCGCGAATCGCTGTCCCGGGTGCGCTGCTCGGGACCGCTTTCGGTGCGTGAACCAGGCACCGGATTGGCCGACGCCAGACGCGCCGGCGCTTTGGACACCGGTGTGCCCTGCACCACGGTCACGTTGCCACCCGACACCGGCTTGCAATTGCGGGTTTGGGCCTCTTTGGCGTTGTTGATGTATTCGGGCACACCCCCCTGGGTGCCGGCACAGCGAAAAATCTGCTGCGCCCAAGCACTGTTGCCAGTACCGGCCAGCAGCAAGGGAAAAAGGGATAGCCAAAAAGTGTTTTTCATTCAGGGATTCCGGTGCCTGTCAAAAGCGCAGACGGATTGCCAGTATGCGGCAAAGCGCAAAAAATACAAAGCCAGCCAGGCCATTACCCATACGCGCATAAAAAAAGGACGGCCAAGCCGTCCTTTTCTGCCCACACACCGCAAGCGCTGCCGGTGTGTGGGTGCCTGTAAGCTGAATTACAGGGAGTAGTACATGTCGAACTCGATCGGGTGGGTTGCCTGGCGCAAGCGCGTCACTTCACCCATTTTCAGTTCGATGTAGGCGTCCAGCATGCTGTCGGTGAACACGCCACCTTTGGTCAGGAAGCCGCGGTCGGCGTTCAGGCAGTCCAGCGCCTGGTCCAGGCTGTGGCAGACGGTCGGAACTTTGGCATCTTCCTCGGGCGGCAGATGGTACAGGTCCTTGGTGGCGGCTTCGCCGGGGTGGATCTTGTTTTCCACGCCGTCCAGACCGGCCATCATCAGTGCCGAGAAACCCAGGTAGGGGTTCATCAGTGGATCGGGGAAACGCGCCTCGATGCGGCGACCCTTGGGGTTGGCCACATGCGGAATGCGAATCGAAGCCGAGCGGTTTTTGGCCGAATAAGCCAGCTTGACCGGTGCTTCGTAGCCAGGAACCAGGCGCTTGTAGCTGTTGGTGCCGGGGTTGGTGATCGCGTTCAGGGCACGGGCGTGCTTGATGATGCCGCCGATGTAGTACAGGGCGAAGTCGCTCAAACCGGCGTAGCCGTCACCGGCAAACAGGTTTTTGCCGTCTTTCCAGATCGACTGGTGAACGTGCATGCCGGAGCCGTTGTCGCCAACGATGGGTTTGGGCATGAAGGTGGCGGTTTTGCCGTAGGCATTGGCCACGTTTTGCACCACGTACTTCAAGACCTGCGTCCAGTCAGCGCGCTGAACCAGCGTGCTGAACTTGGTACCCAGCTCATTCTGGCCAGCGCCAGCCACTTCGTGGTGGAACACTTCAACCGGAATGCCCAATGATTCGAGAATCAGGGACATTTCAGCGCGCATGTCCTGCGTGCTGTCAACCGGGGGCACCGGAAAGTAGCCACCCTTGACGGTGGGGCGGTGGCCGCGGTTGCCGCCATCGAGCTTTTTGCCTGAATTCCAGGGTGCTTCGTACTCTTCGATCTTGAAGAAAGTACCCGACATGTCGGTGTTCCAGCGGACGTCGTCAAAAATGAAGAATTCCGGCTCGGGTCCGAAGAAGGCCGTGTCGCCCAGACCGGTGGCCTTGAGGTAGGACTCGGCGCGCTTGGCGATGGAACGGGGATCGCGGTCGTAAGCTTTGCCGTCGGCGGGTTCCACCACGTCGCAGCTCATGAACACCGTGGTTTCTTCAAAGAAAGGATCGATGTTGGCGGTGTTGGGGTCAGGCATCAGCTGCATGTCAGAGGCTTCAATGCCCTTCCAGCCAGCAATCGACGAGCCGTCAAAGGCGTGGCCTGACGTGAATTTTTCTTCGTCAAAATGGGACACAGGCACGGTCACGTGCTGCTCTTTACCGCGGGTGTCGGTGAAACGGAAGTCAACAAACTTGACCTCGTTTTCCTTGACCATTTTCATGACGTCTGCGACGGTCTTTGCCATCAGAATCTCCTGTGCTGGATGGGGGTTGAAAAATTATCTTCAGGTCTGCTGATGCACTTTTTGTGCCATGGCAGATGGCGATCCGGATTTTCGCCAAGCCTTCGATTGTGCCGTTATTGTGACGCGAAAGTCAGCCAAATGACCCAAGGGGGCGGGGCAGCGCCCAGAAGTTCCGGGGTTTTCTGCCAGCCCAGGCTGAAAACACGCCTAAACCGAATGCACCACAACAGTGCAATCTGTCAATGCACTCTCATGGTGCAATAAATCTAACGCACCAATTCAGGCCCGAGCTTGAGGTCAAACCGGTGCAGCCCGGCCAGCAGGGCCGGGTAAGCCTGGTTCACCGCATCAGGCCCGCCCTTGACGCCCAATTCAATGTGTCGGCCGTATTCAGGGTGGTCCACACTGGGCAGGCTGAACACCTTGACGCCGGCATGGGCGGCTTCGATGTCCAGCATGAGTGGCGTCAGCATGGCCTCCATGGAACCCATCACGATGACTGATTTTTCAAGGTAGGCCGATTTTTGGTGCAAATGCGCGTAATGGGTGTCGAGCACCCACTCCATCATGGGCCAGGCCATGACGGGAAACCCCGGCATGAAGAATAGGCCCCCACGCTCCCCCACTGCGTGTGGGTCGCTGCCCCCCGAGGGGGCTAATTTCCCTTGGGGCGGCCCGGCGGTAAATTGGCCCCCACACTCCCCCACTGCGTGTGGGTCGCTGCCCCCCGAGGGGGCCGCTGCGCCTGCGGCCGGGCGAAGCCCGTTCCGCGGCCCCTGCTGGTTTTTCGAATCCACAAAGCAGCTAAAACCGGGAATCTTGTTGTACGGGTTGGGAATGATGTCGCAGCCGGCCGGAAAGACGCCCATGTTCAGGCGATGGATGTTGTCGTGCCGGTCTGGCTCAAAAGGCAGGCCCTGCTCTTTGGCCACATCTTTCATACGCTCCATGATGAGGGTCCGGGCCTCGGGGTGCAGAACCAGTTCAACGCCCAGCGCCCGGGCCGCGCATTGGCGCGTGTGGTCGTCGGGGGTGGCACCGATGCCGCCACATGAAAACACCACATCGCCAGAGTCGCGTGCCGCCGCAAAGGCGCGCCCCAACGCCGCAGTGATGCGCGCCGGGTCGTCGCCCACG
>JANNXF010000055.1:0-5652 GCA_031409395.1 Polaromonas sp. | reverse complement strand
GATTCTTTTCAGATATCTCGCCACACGCGTTTGAATGTGCTGCACAACAGGTTTAATCGGCAGCCAACGGTGGGGTCTGGGGGCTATCTGGTATGCCAAATTCCGGCTGTTTTGGTGTACTTGTTACAACTTGTATTTGGTTGCAGGTGGTTTTGACGCGAGGGCTGGAAATTCACGGTGCGAAGAGGGAGAAATTTGCGGCTCAAATTGAGCCAGTAGCCGCTATTTAGCAGGGCCTGGGTGACGCATCCGCATCGTGTTCACCACCGCGAGGTCGGCGCCGGCCTCCGGTTTCTCAAGAAGTCGGAGTCAGGCGGGCCGAATCCTGTTGGCGGGCACATTGTGCAGAGACAGGCAGAAGCGGGTGCAAAACAGCCGCTGCTGCCCGGTGACCGGGTCTTTGAACGCAATCGACTGTGCCAGCAATTGCAGCGGATGCCGGTAGTCGTCGTGCGGTGAGTTGCTTGGTTGGGGGTAGATGCTGTCGCCCGCGATAGGCAAGCCCAGCGCCTCCATGTGAACACGTAACTGGTGTTTTTTGCCTGTGACCGGACTCAGTGCGTACAAGGCCTGCTTCCCCCGGACCTCCAGCACATCAATGCGGGTTTCACTGTTGGCCTCGCCAGGTGCCTCGCATTGCCTGAAAAAGGGCTCCCCCTGCACAATCCGGCTTTGGCGCGTGATCGGAAAACGCAGGTCGCTGCGCCATGTGGCAATTGCCTGGTAGTGCTTGATGACCTGGTGGTCTTTAAAAAGATTCTGGTAAGCGCCGCGCTCCGCAGGATTAATGGAAAACACCACCACACCTGCGGTCTCACGGTCGATACGGTGCAGCGGACTCAGGCTGTCAATGCCAAGGCGATTTTTCAGGCGCACCAGCAGCGTTTCCTGCAGGTAATGGCCAGAAGGCGTGACCGGCAAAAAATGCGGTTTGTCGGCCACCACCAGGTGCTCGTCCTGGTAGAGTACGGCCTCGTTGAACGGAATACGGGGTTCGTCGTCCAGGGCCCGGTAGTAATACACCCGCATGGGGCCGCCGTAGGGGCGCGCTGGTGTGACAGCAGCGCCAAATTCGTCGACGACCAGACCGTCTGCCATGCGCTGAAGCCAGACCTCGCGCGGGATGGCGGGAAAGCGTTCAATCAAAAAATCAGTGATGGTCGGCCAGGGGCCCGCAGGCAAACCCACACAACTCGGGCTGACCCCGCTGCGGGTCGGCAGTCCATGCAGGGGGGATCTGTTCACATTTTCGGACACAGAAGCTCAGATACGCGTGAACACCACATCCCACACGCCGTGACCCAGTTTGATGCCGCGGTTTTCAAATTTGGTGAGCGGCCGGTAGCCGGGTTTGGGGGCATAGCCGTCGCTGGATGCGTCAGTGGTATTTTCCAGCAAGGGCTCGGCGCTCAGCACTTCCAGAATCTGTTCGGCATAGGGTTGCCAGTCGGTCGCACAGTGCAGGTAGCCGCCGGGTTTGAGGCGGGCCGCCAGCTTGGCAATCAGGGGCGGCTGGATCAGCCGGCGTTTGTTGTGTTTCTTTTTATGCCACGGGTCGGGGAAAAAAATATGCGCGCCGTCCAGGCTGCCCAGCGGCAACATGTGGTCAATCACCTCCACCGCATCGTGCTGCAGGATGCGGATGTTGCCGAGCGATTGTTCGGCAATGCGCTTGAGCAGCGCGCCAACGCCTGGCGTATGCACCTCGCAGCACAGGAAATTCTTCTCGGGCATGAGCGCAGCAATGTGCGCGGTGGCTTCGCCCATGCCAAAGCCGATCTCAAGAATGGTGGGCGCGACGCGGCCATAGGTGGCTGCGAAATCCAGCGGCGCTGCGGTGTAGGGCTGCAAGAATTTTGGCCCCACGTCCTCAAAGGCCTTGGCCTGGCCAAGGGTGGTGCGGCCGGTGCGGCGCACAAAGCTTCGGATACTGCGAATTATTTTCGGCGGCTGGACATCGCCAAGAGCCGCTTCTGGCTCGGCAGGTGGGGGGGAGGGGGGAGTTTGAATCACCCCGCAATTTTAGTGTGCTGGGCCCCGTACCGGCCAGCCCACTGGCTGACGGCTTGTCCCAGCCAGTCTGCGGGTGTCGTCGCGTTGATCTGATTGTTAAGGTCAAGGGCTCTGCCGGCCTGCTGCAGGGCTGCCAGCGGGTTGCCAGTGCCAAGTGCCTGCGCACCATTTTGCTTGGACAGTTTTTCGCCATTGGCTGCCAGCACCAGCGGCGTGTGCAGGTAGCAGGGCTCGGCTAAGCCAAGCACCCGCTGCAGCAGAATTTGCCGGGCCGTGTTGTCAGCCAGGTCTTCACCCCGCACGATGTGGGTAATGCCCTGCGCTGCGTCGTCAACCACCACGGCAAGCTGGTAGGCCCAGAAGCCATCGGCGCGCTTGAGTACAAAGTCACCTACCTCCCGGCTGACGTTCTGGGTCTGCGGCCCCAGGCGACGGTCGTGCCACCTTGTTTCGGTCTGCAGCGCCGGTAGTGCAACATTTTTATCTGCTATTAATTCAATAGCTGCTTGCGCTCGTATTGATTGGGCTAAAGCATTATTTTGTTCATGGTGTTCGGTCAAGAACCGCCATGCACGCGGCGGCTGGCCATTCAGGCCCTGGCGACAGGTGCCGGGATACACCAGCTCGCCATGGCGTTGCTGCGCCTGACCTGCGGCGGCAAGCACTCCGGCGATGTCTTGACGCGTACAGCCGCAGGGGTAGGCTCGGCGCAGGGCAATGAGCTGGTCGAGCGCCTGCTGGTAGCGGGTACCGCGTTGCGACTGATATACCGGCGCCTCGTCGGGCACCAGACCACAGGCGGCAAGTTGGTTCAGGATGGTGTGGTCCGCCCCCGGGATGCAGCGTGGCGTGTCGATGTCCTCAATGCGCAACAGCCATCGTCCGCCGTACGCACGCGCATCCAGCCAGCTGGCCAACGCTGCAACCAGCGAACCGGCATGAAGCGGGCCGGTGGGTGATGGGGCAAATCGACCTCTATAGCCAGACGGATGACAAGCCATAAGAAGCAAGGAACGGTGTGGGCATTAACACCAGCGGCCGCCGCGCCGGGCCGCCCCAGGCAAGGCCAGCCCCTGCGTGTAGTGAAAGGGGCAGCGCACCGCCGAAGGCTCGCGAAGCGACAAGCGTGGGGGCTAACACCAGCGGCCGCCGCGCCGGGCCGCCCCAAGCAAGGCCAGCCCCCTCGGGGGGCAGCGTAGTACGCGAAGCGACAAGCGTGGGGGCTAACAAATTTCCAGGGCCATTTCCAGGCCCGACACAAAACCGTCTTCTACCCGGTGGCCCAGGCACCAGTCACCGCAGACACCTATGCGGGTATCAGCATCCCAGAGGTGGGATTGGCCCAGTGGCTGCGTGGTTTGCGCATAGCGCCAGCGGTGCACCGCTGCAAAAGGCGGCTGGGCCCGTATGCCCGTGACTTCAGTAAAAGCCTTGAGCAGCTTGGCCTTGACGCGCTCTGCATCGTCTTCCAGGTGGCGCTGCGACCAGTCCGGGCTGGCTTGCACGGTCCAGCGTTCCAACGGGCTACGGCCGGGTTTGGACGACTCGCGTGCCAGCCATGCAATGCGGTGGTGTGTGCTGCGCGCAGCGTTCCAGTGTGGACCCAGGTGCGACAGCGTGGGCTGGAGTGCTTGCGGAAAAGCCAGCATCAGCGTCCAGCAGGGTGCCACACTGACGCCGGCAATCGGCGCCATCAGCGATTTTCCTTGCTGCGAGTTCAGCAGCAGGGCATGCGCCTGAACCGATGGAAGCGCCAGAACGACCGTATCAAAACCGGAATGCACCGGGCTGCCGTCCCCCTCGGTTTGCAATTGCCAGCGCTGTGGATCGAGTTTGTCAGCTTCCAGTCGCACCACCTGGGTTTGCAGCAGCAGATGGCCCTGTTCGGCCAGTGGTTGTGCCCAATGCCGAACCAGTGCGTTCATACCCGGCGTTGCCACCCAATGGGCTTCTTTCGGGGGCAGCGATGAGGCAACGACACGACCCAGTTCATCCAGAATGCGAACTGTATTGGCGCTCCAGGGGCGTACCAGACCAGGCGTCATCGCCAGGGCTTTTTCAAAACGGGCATCGCGCACCGTGAAGTACTGGGTACCGTGGTCAAACCCTCCGAATTCGGTGTTGCGGGTGGACATGCGCCCACCAGCGCCGTGGCTTTTCTCAAAGACAGTTACCTTGTGTCCGGCTTGCGCCAGCGTGCGGGCGCAGGCAATGCCGGTGATGCCCGCGCCAACGACTGCAATGTGGCGCCGCGTGGCAGGAACAGACGGAACAGAAAAGACAGAAGCAGCACCACGGATTTTTTTTGTCATGTTTTGTACGTTTTCTGGTTGAGTGAAAGAGATGAGTCCCGGTCGCACTAAGGTTTTATCGCTGTTGTACCAGGCCGGCGGTTCGCCTTGAACCGGGGCACCCTGGCGCTGCTCTGAATGGAAACCATAAGCGCACTCTACACGCAGCCGCCACGGTCACGCCGGCAAAGCGTGTTTTAAATTGGCTGTTTGCGCGCCAGCAGGGCTTTTCGGGTCCCCGGATTGTCGAGCTGCGCCAGCCACCACTGCAAGGCCCGCCCTTCTCCGCCCTGCGGTCCTCGGCGCCAGGCGTAGCTCATGGGAATCAGCCGTGCAGCGCGCTGCATCTGCTTTTCTACCAGCCGGCCCGTCACAACGTGGGGCCGTGCAAGGTACTCTGGCAAAAAACCGCCACCCAGGCCGCGCAGTTGCGCCTCCAGTTTTTCGGGCATACCCGGTACGGTAAAGATGTCCTGCCCCCCCAGCAGGCCGACGGTGACGCCGCTGCCCCGCTGCACGGAATCGGCCACTGCCACTGCCCGGTGCGGCATGAGCATGGCGTCCGTCACCGGCTCCGGGGCCGATGCCAGCGGGTGATGCGGCGCCACGGCATAAATGAAATGCAGTGCGCCCAGCGGCTTGCTGTGCACTGATTTGTTGTGGGCCGGTTCCAGCGCAACCCCGATGGCCAGGTCGGCCTGACCAGAAGTCAGCGCCTCCAGCGTGCCCGACAGGGCTTCTTCCCGAATCCTCAAACGGGTGGGCGGGTCGAGCGCAAAAAATGCCTCACACAACTCCATCACCGTGCTGCGCGAGATCACACTGTCTACCGCCAGGGTGAGTTGAGGCTCCCAGCCGGTCGCCACGCGCTTGACGCGGTTGGCCACGGCATCGAGTTCCACCAGCAGACGGTTGCCTTCGCGAAGCAGTTCCTTGCCCGCTTCGGTCAGTCGGGCCTGGCGTGAAGAGCGGTCGAACAGCAACACGTCCAGCGCGTCTTCCAGCTGGCGGATCCGGTAGGTCAGGGCGCTGGGCACCACGCCCAGCTCGCGTGCGGCAGCGGCCATGCTGCCAGCCCGGTGCACGGCGCCTATCAGTTCGATATTTTCCGGTGTCAGGGCGTTGCGTACCTGATTGTTGTTGGGTGTCATCGAAAAGATTCAAATAATTTGAATGATGCCATCAAAACATCACAATGAACAGAGTGGGTAGAGCCCCTACATTGGAGGTATTCCAACGCAAGAACAAAGGACCACACAATGATGACATTACGAACTTCCAGTGAGCGCGGCTACGCCGACCATGGCTGGCTCAAGTCGTTTCATTCCTTCTCGTTTGCCGGCTACTT
>JANNXF010000054.1:0-8527 GCA_031409395.1 Polaromonas sp. | reverse complement strand
GGCGACATGCCGCCCATCGACATCAAGATCACCATGAACGTCGGCAATCCACAGCTGGCTTTTGACTTCTGCCAGATGCCCAACCACGGCGTGGGGCTGGCGCGGCTGGAGTTCATCATCAACAACAATATCGGGGTGCACCCCAAGGCGATTCTGGATTACCCGAACATCGATGCCGACCTGAAAAAGGCCGTCGAAAGTGTGGCCCGTGGCCATGCCTCGCCGCGGGCTTTTTATGTAGACAAAGTCGCTGAAGGCATTGCAACCATTGGCGCCGCTTTCTGGCCCAAACCGGTGATTGTCCGGCTGTCGGACTTCAAGTCCAACGAGTACCGCAAGCTGATTGGCGGTTCACGCTACGAGCCGGAAGAAGAAAATCCGATGCTCGGTTTTCGCGGCGCGGCGCGTTACCTCAGCCCGGATTTTGCCGAAGCCTTTGCCATGGAATGCGAAGCGCTCAAGCGCGTGCGCAATGACATGGGCCTCACCAACGTCGAAGTCATGGTGCCCTTTGTACGCACGCTCGGCCAGGCTGAAAAAGTCACCCGCTTGCTGGCCCAGCATGGACTCAAGCGGGGCGAGCAGGGCTTGCGCATCATCATGATGTGCGAGGTGCCGAGCAATGCGGTGCTGGCTGAACAGTTTCTGGAGTACTTCGACGGCTTTTCCATCGGTTCAAACGACCTGACCCAGCTGACCCTGGGTCTGGACCGCGACTCCGGGCTGGACATCCTGGCCCAAGACTTTGACGAGCGCGATCCGGCGGTGAAGGCCTTGCTCAGCATGGCCATCAATGCCTGCAAAAAGCAGGGCAAGTATGTGGGCATTTGCGGCCAGGGCCCCAGTGACCATCCCGACTTTGCCCTGTGGCTCAGGGAGCAGGGCATCGGTTCGATGTCGCTCAACCCCGATACGGTGATAGACACCTGGAAGCGTTTAGCTAACTGAGTCAGATGACCCGTCACCGAGGGAAAACCCCCGGTGACTGGTGCGTGCCCGGCAAGCAAGCGGCAGCCCCTCCGATGACAATCGGTGCACCTTTGCGAAATGCCATGCTTGCCTTTGTTACCACCGTCAAACTGATCGCTGAAATTGCGCTGCTTGCGCTGCTGGGCCAATGGGTGACTGGTTGGCTGTCGGGCACCGCCCGCGACCGCAATCCGTTTTACCGTGTGCTTCAGCTGATTGCCCAACCCTGGGTGAAAGCCGTGCGCTGGCTGGCACCCCGCGCCTTGCCTGACCGCCATTTACCGCTGGTGGCTTTCCTGCTGCTGCTTTCGGTGTGGTGCGTCGCAACGGTCGCCAAGGTCCGCATTTGCCTGCAAATAGGCGTGGCCTTCTGCAAATGATCGGGTCGCCGTCTTCCCAGTTTCTGCAATGCCTTCGCGTTCGCGGTCAGCAGCGCCTGAACTACCTGGTTTTGAAGTCGCAGGCCGTGCTCTTGCTGGCCCTTGGGCGCAGGGCAGGGGCCTTGCGCCGGTTTGACCAGATGCTGCAATCGCAGCCTTCAGACCGCTACGCCCTGGCCAGCCGGGCGCATGTGCTGATGCAATGCCAAGCGTTTGATGCCGCAGTTGCCAGCCTGCAGCAGCTCACCCGGCTGCGCGGTTCCGCCCCCCTGGAGGCTGCCGCCTGGTTCAACTACGGGTATGTCCTGCAGCAAGTGGGTCGCCATGGCGAGGCTGGCCCGGCCTTTCGCAGCGCACTGGCGCTTGATCCGGGCAGTGACAAGGCCTGGTATGGCCTGGCGCTGGTACTGATTCACCAGCAAGACCTTCACGAAGCCGTCGATGCGCTGAAAAAGAACACGGCCCTGCAACCCCTGAGCCCCTATGGCTGGTACCGGCTGGCGCAGGTCAGGCTAGCGCTGGGGCAGCCCGACAAGGCACGCAAGGTGATTGAGCACCTGCGCCAGTTCGAGCCCAGGGTGGCCGCTCAGCTGGAACGCGAAAACGGGTTGGACCATGCAGCTCACTGACAAACACCACCGTTACTGGCGCAAAAACCTTCTGGTCACCGTGGTGCTGCTGCTGGTCTGGTTCACGGTGACCTTTGGCGTCAGCTACTTCGCCCGTGCGCTGAGTTTCCGGTTTTTTGGCTGGCCCTTCAGCTTCTGGATGGCTGCGCAGGGCGCTCTCGTGGTCTATGTCCTCATCATCGGGTTTTATGCCTGGTACATGAACCGTCTTGATATTGAGCATGACGTGGCAGACGATGACGGTGAGGACGACTGAGGCATGGCTGGTTTCTTTGGTTCCCGCGAAGGCGTCAAGCTCACCCGGCTGCAGTTCAAGTCGCAGCTTAACCGCGTCTACCTTTGGTACTCCCTGGGTTTGGTGCTTTTTGTGGCGGCGCTGGCTGGCCTGGAGCGCATGGGATTGCCGCGTTTGTGGATAGGGTTCAGCTTTTTGCTGGCCACCATTTGCCTGTATGCCGGCATAGGGGTGATGGGCCGGACCACCGATGCCGCCGAGTACTACGTGGCGGGCCGGCGCGTACCGGCCATGTACAACGGCATGGCCACGGGCGCCGACTGGATGTCGGCGGCCTCTTTTATTGGTTTGGCGGGCACGCTTTACCTGACGGGCTACAGCGGGCTGGCGTTCATCATGGGGTGGACGGGGGGCTACTGCCTGGTGGCACTGGTGCTGGCGCCTTACCTGCGCAAGTTCGGCCAGTTCACGATTCCTGATTTCCTGGGTGAACGCTACGGCGGGCATCTGCCGCGGCTGATTGGCGTGGTGGCGGCCATCCTGTGCTCGTTCACTTACCTGGTGGCCCAGATATACGGGGTAGGGCTGGTCACGTCTTACCTCACTGGCGTTGCCTTTGAACTGGGCATTTTTCTGGGTCTGGGGGGTATTTTGGTGTGTTCCTTTTTGGGCGGCATGCGGGCGGTCACCTGGACCCAGGTGGCCCAGTACATTATTTTGGTGGCCGCCTACCTGATTCCCGTGGTCTGGCTGTCGGTCAAACAGACCAGCAGCCCCTTGCCGCAACTGGTCTACGGGCTGCAGCTTGAAAAAGTCACCGCCAAGGAAAAACAGCTGGCCACCGACCCGAAAGAGCTGGAGGTGCGCGGCATTTTCAGGCAGCGCTCCGAGGCGCTGGCTGACAAGATAACGCACCCCGCAGCCTCTCTGGCGGCCGACAAGCGCGCCGCCGTCCAGAAAATGGAAGCCTTGAAAAGCCGCAACGCCCCGGTCGCCGAGATCTATGCCGCAGGCAAGGTGCTGGCCGCCATGCCCAAAGACGAGGCCGCCGCCATCCGCACCTGGACGGCAGCCAGGGCGGCCGCAGACATCAAAACCCAGCCGCTCAACGGCATGCCGCCGCATGCCGACCAGTTTGCGGGAGA
Organism: Polaromonas sp.; assembly: GCA_031409395.1. GTDB lineage: Bacteria > Pseudomonadota > Gammaproteobacteria > Burkholderiales > Burkholderiaceae_C > Polaromonas. The sequence continues at coordinate 5,169 of JANNXF010000054.1, read as the reverse complement.
CCCCGATGGCACGCCCAGTGAACAGGCGCTGTACGACACCTCGCGCCGGAATTTTCTGGCGCTGGTCTTTTGCCTCATGGTGGGCACCGCCGCCCTGCCGCATATCCTGATGCGCTACTACACCGTGCCCAGCGTGCGGGAGGCGCGGCAGTCGGTGACGTGGTCGCTATTTTTTATTTTTGTGCTGTATTTCACGGCCCCTGCGTTGGCGGTCCTGGTCAAATACGAAGTTTTCACCGTGCTGGTGGGCACGCCGTTTGACCACTTGCCGGCCTGGGTCACGACCTGGAACAAGGTCGATCCCAACCTGCTGTCGGTGGCCGATGTCAACCGGGACAATATCCTGCAGCTCAATGAAATCAGTATTGGCGGCGACATCATTGTGCTGATTACGCCCGAACTGACCGGGCTGCCCTACGTGATCTCGGGTCTGGTGGCCGCGGGCGGTCTGGCGGCGGCGCTGTCGACTGCCGACGGCCTGTTGCTGACCATCGCCAACGCGCTGGGGCATGACGTGTATTACAAAATGATTGACCCCAACGCCTCCACCGTGAGCCGGGTCACGGTTTCCAAAATCCTGCTGCTCATCGTTGCCCTGCTGGCCGCTTATGTGGCGGCCCAAAAACCTGCTGACATCCTGTTTCTGGTGTCGGCGGCGTTCTCTTTTGCTGCAGCGTCGTTTTTCCCGGCGCTGAGCCTGGGGATTTTCTGGAAGCGGGCCACCGGCATGGCTGCGGTGCTGGGCATGGTGTCAGGCCTGGGGGTGACCTCGTTTTACATGCTCACGACGCAGCCCTGGCTGCGCGCCACCTTTGGCATTACTTCGCCGGTTCAGCTCTGGTGGGGGATTGAGCCAATTTCGGCTGGCCTGTTTGGCGTGCCGGTCGGTTTTGCGGTCATTGTGCTGGTGAGCCTGGTTACCCGCCCGCCCAGCCAGAAAGCCCAGGAACTGGTCGAATACATCCGTTATCCCGACCTGAAAAGCCTGTAGATGCGGCCTTTGGCGCCCGGCGACCAAAGCGCACCCCAGCCCATTTTGGGCCTTGCAGCGGCGCCTTCAGGCGAAGTTGCAAGGCAGGGCGGCCAAAAGGCTATAATCATGGGCTTCGCCTTGCTGCACCCAAAACCATACTGGTCGACGCTGGGGCAGCTTTAATTAACCACAAGGAGAGTTTATGCGTCATTACGAGATCGTCTTGCTGATCCACCCGGATCAAAGCGAGCAAGTCCCAGCCATGCTGGAGCGCTACAAGGGCATGATTACCGCCGGCGGTGGAAAAGTGCACCGTGTTGAAGACTGGGGCCGCCGCCAGCTGGTGTACCTGATCCAGAAACTCGGCAAAGCCCACTACCTCTGCATCAACATCGAAGCCAGCCAAGCCGTGATGGAAGAAATTGAACACGCGTTCAAGTTCAATGATGCCGTGCTGCGCCACCTGACCGTGGTCAAGAAAAAGGCTGAAACCGGCCCGTCCCTCATGATGCGCAACGTCGAGAGGGAAGAAGCCCGTAAAACCCAACAGCAGGAATACGCTGCTTAAACAAGCGGCATTGCTGTTGAACGCCCCGCTTTAGCGCACCTTGAGAAAGTATTAATTTGCAGTGAACCATGTTGAACTGACCGCTTGTATCGCCGAGGCAAGTCCTCTTCGCTACACGCCCGCTGGAATACCCGCTGTCAATTTCGTCCTCGAACACGAGTCTGAAATGTTGGAAGCGGGTATGACGAGACAGGTCAAATTGACAATGCGGGCCGTTGCCTTTGGACCGCTGGCTGAACAAACAGGCCAGCTCACTTTGGGCAAAGCTTTCAGGTTCACCGGATTTCTCATCAATGCGCGCACCAGCAAAAGCGTTATTTTTCATATTCAAGCTCTTGAACCCGTTTCTGAGCAAGTACTGAACCCCATTTAAGGAGTCCATCATGGCCGGACCAAAACGTTTTAACAAAGACAAGCGCCCCAAGCGCAACACCCAATCCCTGCTGTTCAAGCGCAAGCGCTTTTGCCGCTTCACAGCCGCTGGCGTTGAAGAAATCGACTACAAAGACATCGACACCCTGCGCGACTTCGTCGCTGAAAACGGAAAAATCATCCCCGCACGCCTGACCGGCACACGCGCGATTTTCCAGCGCCAGATCAACACCGCCGTCAAGCGCGCTCGCTTCCTCGCGATGCTGCCTTACAGCGACCAGCACAAGAGCCTGTAAGGAGTACGACCATGCAAATCATTCTGCTCGACAAAGTCGTGAACCTGGGTAACCTGGGCGAAGTCGTCAAAGTCAAAGACGGCTACGCACGCAACTTCCTGATCCCTTCCGGCCGCGCCCGCCGCGCCACCGCATCGGCCATCAAGGAATTCGAAGTCAAACGCGCCGAGCTCGAAAAAGCCGCCGCTGCCAAGCTCGCTGAAATGCAAGCCCAGGGCGAAAAGCTGGCCGGTGCGACCGTCAAGCTGACGCAAAAGGCTGGCGTTGATGGTCGTCTGTTTGGCTCGGTGACCAACCATGACATCGCCAACGAAGTGACCAAGCAGGGCTTCGCGGTTGCCAAATCACAAATCCGCATGCCTAACGGCCCGCTGAAAACCGTGGGCGACCACGCTGTCAGCGTTGCACTGCACACCGACGTGGTGGTGGACATCACCGTCACCGTGTACGGCGAAACCGCTTAATCGGCGTTTTCCCGCTCTGAAAAAGCCGCTCGCTGAGCGGCTTTTTTCATGGTTCAGCAATTCACACGTTTTACAGGCTTGTCCCCCTGTTATTCACGGCTTATAAACAATGTTGTGCAGTGACACCACTGCATCTGGCCACTAGCATCTCAAGTTGCCAAGGAAATCCATGTCTGCCGTACTCTCTACCTTTGACGACCCCCGCTACAGCGCTGATCGCCAGATCGCCCAACTCCGCATTCCGCCGCACTCCATAGAGGGTGAATCCAGCGTTCTGGGGGGCTTGTTGCTCGACAACGGCGCCTGGGACCGCGTCGCCGACCTGCTGACCGAGCAGGACTTTTACCGCCGCGAGCACCAGCTTATTTATGCCGCAGCGGGCACACTCATCAACGCCTCCAAGCCCGCAGACATCATCACGGTGTACGAGCACCTGCAAAACCTCGGCAAGGCCGATGAGGCGGGCGGGCTGGGCTACCTGAATGCACTGGCCCAGTACGTGCCCAGTGCGGCCAATATCCGGCGCTATGCCGAAATCGTGCGGGAACGTTCCATTTTGCGCAAGCTGGTCAAGGCCAGCGACGAAATTGCCACCGACGCCTTTGCACCGCAAGGCAAGGCGGTGGCCACGATTCTGGACGAGGCCGAGCAAAAAATCTTCAATATTGGCGAGCAGGGCTCGCGTTCGCAGCAGGGTTTTCAGAGCATGGACACCCTGGTGGTCAGCCTGCTGGACCGCGTCACCGAAATGTCGGAAAACCCGAACGACATCACTGGCGTACCGACCGGGTTTTATGACCTTGACCGGATGACCTCGGGCTTTCAGGCCGGTGACCTGGTGATTCTGGCGGCGCGGCCGTCGATGGGTAAAACCGCCTTGGCCATCAATATTGCCGAGCATGTGGCCCTCAACGAAGGCCTGCCCGTGGCGGTGTTCTCCATGGAGATGGGTGCTTCGCAACTGGCGGTGCGTATCGTCGGCTCCATCGGCCGCATTGACCAGACGCACCTGCGCACTGGCAAGCTCAGTGACGAAGAGTGGCCGCGGCTGACCGAGGCGATTGAAAAGCTGCGCAATATTTCGCTGCACATTGACGAAACGCCTGGCCTCACGGTCAGCGAGCTGCGTGCCAACGCCAGGCGGCTGGCACGCCAGTGCGGCAAGCTCGGCCTGATCGTGGTGGACTACCTGCAGCTGATGAGCGTGTCGAGCGGCATGGCCGAAGAAAACCGCGCCACGGCCGTTGGCGAGATTTCACGCGGCCTGAAGATGCTGGCCAAGGAACTGCAATGCCCGGTGATTGCGCTGTCGCAGCTCAGCCGGGGCGTGGAGTCCCGCACCGACAAGCGCCCCATGATGAGCGACCTGCGCGAGTCTGGCGCCATCGAGCAGGACGCCGACATCATCATGTTCATCTACCGCGACGAGTACTACACCAAGGAAGCCTGCAAGGAACCCGGTGTGGCCGAGGTCATCATCAGCAAGCAGCGTAACGGCCCGACGGGTACGGTGAAGCTGGCGTTTATCAACCGCATCACCAAGTTTGAGAGCCTGGCCAGTGGCGGCAGCGGGGACTTCTGACGTCGCTGTCAGGACCGGCGGTTTGAATGACGGCCCCCCAAAAGCTCAGTTTTTCGGGTCTCAGCGCACGCAATCAAACCCAAACTGATCACTTGCGGGCTTGCTCGTCAGCCTGGCGTGCAAACCGCGCCCCTGGCATTCAGACTCTGCAATGTCCCGTGCCTCGCCCAATCTGGACGGGCGGGCCTTGACGATGATCAGTTTGTCGGTGGAACTGACGAGTTCGGCAGCGCAGCCGGCCATCAGCACGCAGACCAGCAGCAGTAACAGTTGTTTCATGGGTTTCCTTTGATTCCAGCGATTGCGTTGTGAGGGCTTGTTGCCGTGCCATTGATGATGAGTGCCCAGCCAGGCTTGCCTGGCTAGCCCAGACCCAGTGCGTCATACACACGCAGCGCCGCATACGCATCGTTGGCGGCATAGATGATTTGCGCTTCGGTCAGCCGTACGTTGGCCCAGTTGGAGGTGGTGGCTTTTCTGGACTTGATGAAGCGCCTGTTGAACAGCACGGCCACCGCGCCGCGCACGCCCATGTCCTTGCGGTAGCCTTTTTCCCTGAACACGGTGTTGAGGTCGAGCACGCCTTGTGGGTCGACACCGAGTTTGTGGATGATGCGCCGGCGGTCGTCGCCCAGGCCAAAGCCGGCCTTGATGATGGCAGGCGATTCGAGCAGTTGCGCCACCGCGCGGCGGCAGTCGGCGTCTTCGAGCTGAAAAATCCAGGCCTTGTGCAGCGTGGCGAGCTGCACGATATGCGGGCCGCTGGAGGCTTCGTTTTTGGCAAAGGTGGGTTTTGATTCGGTGTCAAACCCCAGCGCCCGGACGCCGGCCAGCGACGCCAGTGCACTGGCGGCTTGCTGCGGTGTGCAAACCACCTCAATCTGGTTCAAGCCCAGCCGGTCAAAAGGCTCCAG
>JANNXF010000053.1:0-2125 GCA_031409395.1 Polaromonas sp. | reverse complement strand
ACCTTGAAGGCCAGAATAAAGCCCATCATGATGGGCACCAGGCAGGCCACGCGTGCGGTGGTGCTGGGCACAATGAAGGACAGCAAAAAGCCCACCACCATGGCCCCAATCACGATGTTGTTGGTGCGCGCATCGACCTTGGACAGCACCACCAGCGCAATGCGCCGGTCCAGCCCGGTCACCGTCATGGCGGCGGCAATAAAGCAGGCCGCCGCCACCAGCGCCACCGCGCTGTTTGAAAAGCCCGACAAGGTCAGCCCCAGCGCCGCCCCGGTGCCCATGCCGGCCCCGCCCGGGTTGGCGGCGTCGGGCACAAAGGCCAGCAGAAAAATCATCAGCGCGCCTATCACCACCGCGCTGACGGCGTAGTCAAGCGCCTCGGTCATCCAGACCAGCACGGCAAAGGCCAGAATGCCCAGCATCACCTGGCCGGCGGGCGGCAGGCCCGGCGGCGTGGGCATCAGTTCAATGGCCAGCAGCGCCACCAGCGCGGCCGCCAGCCCGGCTTTTTTCACCAGGCTGGCGTTGCTGGCGGCGGGCAGTGGCGCGGTTGGAAGGGGGCTGCTTGGTGGGTTCATGGGGCCGAGTCTCTCACGCTTCGACCGCGACTTTCAAGGCTTACCGGCCCACCACCGACCAGCCGGCCTTGAGGTTGGCCTTGTCGTTTTCATACTCCCAAGCGGTGCCGCAGCGGTCGCACTGGTATTTGGTGACGGTGACCATCGCGCCGCCGCGCCGCTCTTGCCGGTTGTTGCCCTGCACCAGCTCGGGGTGGCCGGGGGCCTTGCGCCAGTTGCGCTGTATGTCGGCGCATGAGTCGCACAGCGCCATTTTTTTCAGTTCGTTCTGGCGGTGGGTGTCTTCGGTCATGGTGGGCTCTTCGGTGGGCGACTTGGGGCCTCAATTGTCGCCCCACAGCCCCCTGGGAGAAATCATTCAGTCAAATCAGGCTTTTGCCCAAATTTGGCGGGCGCAGACAGCTATCAAAACAGTAGCGCTTCCTGTCAGGCCGCAGCGTCAGCCCGGTGCAGCCCGCACAAGCTGCGCAAACGCTGGTGCGCCGCGCCTTCACTGTCTACCGGCAACTGCTGCTTGGCCCGCAGGTAGTGCTGGGTGAAGACCTCCAGATACGCCGCCAGCGTTTGCGCCGCCAGCGCCTCACCGCCAAGGGCCAGGCACAGCGCCGCCACCTCGGAGGTGCAAAAGTGACTGTCTTGCTGGGAGCGGCGCAGCTTGTAGCTGGACAGCTGTTCGCTCTGCAGGCTCAGCACCGGCAGGTGGTCGAGGTAGGGGCTTTTGCGAAACATCTTGCGCGCCTCGGGCCAGGTGGCGTCGAGCAGGACAAACAGCGGACGCCTGGCCGTGGTGGCCGGCACGCCTGTCACCACCCGCCCGCCGGCGACAAACTCCCCCGGAAACACCAGCACCGGCTGCCACTGCGGGTCAGCCAGCAGGGCCAGCAGCGCAGGGTCAACCTCGGTGCGGGCCCAGCCAAAGGCAAAGGTGTCGGCCACCACATCGGCAACCAGCCAGCCCGTGTTGCTGGGTTTCAGCGGCTCGATGTCGGCCATGATCAGGCACACCCCGGCACGCACCGGCACGGCCGGGCGCAAGGCGCACAGGCAGTGGCTGGGCCGCAGACGGCAACCCGCGCAGCGCTCGCCGCGCGGGCCACCACGGGCCAGAAACGGTTTGGCACTGCGCGCCAGGCGGGCTGTGCGCAAGCGACTGACGGCGTGCGGTGTGGCCCCCGGCAGGGGCTTTGAATCGGTGGGCATGGGCGGGGTGGCGGGCATTCAATCAGCGGCAGTGCGGGCAGGTACCGCGGCGCAGCTCTCTCAAACCACCCGAGCCTGCCCGGTCAAAAACCGCAGGGCGTCATGCAGATCATCCCTGGCTTACCCAGTTGGCGTTTTGCATGATTTCGTCAAAGAATGCCCGCAGGGTCGTCGGGCTCATGGTGTACGGGTCAAAGCTGGCCGAGCGCGAATACTTCAAATAAATCGCGCGGTTGGACTCCAGCGATGACAGCGAACCCATGGACCACTGGGTGAACTTGCGCGACGCAATTTCAGAAAAATCCAGGATGGCGGGGTCTCGGTGGCGCGCATCCAGCAAGATGCGG
>JANNXF010000052.1:0-2499 GCA_031409395.1 Polaromonas sp. | reverse complement strand
TGCTATTAAATAAATAGCTGTTTGCGCCCGTATTTATTGGGCGAAAGACGTTTTTTGTCTGGAAGTCAGCCACACCAGCAGCAGCACCGGCAGGCCCAGCAGGGCGGTGGCGGTGAAAAAGTGGCTGTAGCCAAAGGTGTCAACAAACTTGCCCGAATAGCCCGCCAGAAACTTTGGCAACAGCAGCATCATGGAGCTGAACAGCGCGTACTGCGTGGCCGAGTAGTTGATATTGGTCAGGCTCGACAAATAGGCAATGAAGGCCGCCGAGGCAATGCCGCTGGCCAGGTTGTCGGCCGAGATGACAAATATCAGCGCCGTCACGTTGTGCCCGATGGTGGCCAGCCAGGCAAACAGCAGGTTGCTGGCGGCGCTCAGCACCGCGCCCAGCATCAGCACCCGCATCACGCCAAAGCGCATGGCCAGCGCGCCGCCCACAAAGGCGCCGGCCAGCGTCATGATGACGCCATAGATTTTGGTCACGGCAGCCACTTCGTCTTTGGTAAAGCCCATGTCCACATAAAACGGGTTGGCCATGATGCCCATCACCACATCGCTGATGCGGTAAATCGCAATCAGCGCCAGAATCAAAATGGCCTGTTTGCCGTAACGGCGCAAAAAGTCGGCAAAGGGCTCGACCAGCGCGCTTTTCAGCCATTCGGCGATATTGCGCGAGGGCGGCAGCACGCGGGCAGCCGGTTCGGGCGACAGCAGCACGGTGGCCACGCCCACCAGCATCGATGCCGCCATCACCCAGTAGGCTGTTTGCCACGCGCCCTGCTGGTAGCCGGCCACGCCGCCCACCTCTGCGCGCGCGGCAATCCACAGCGCCCCGGCCCCGGCCCAGATCATCGCCATGCGGTAACCGGTCTGGTAGGCGGCCGCCAAGGCCGCCTGGCGCTGCACGTCGGCCGATTCAATGCGGTAGGCGTCGAGCGCGATGTCTTGCGTGGCCGAGGCAAACGCCACCGCCAGCGCAAACCACACCACCGGCGTTAACGCCAGGCGCGGGTCGGTCAGGCCCAGCCCGGTCAGCGCGCCGATGATGGTCAGTTGCGACAGCAGCAGCCAGCTGCGGCGGCGCCCCAGCAGGCGTGTCAGCAGCGGGATCGGCAGCCGGTCCACCAGGGGTGCCCAGACCCATTTAAAGCCGTAGGCCAGCCCGACCCAGCTCAGGTAACCGATGGTGGTGCGGTCGATGCCGGCCTCGCGCAGCCAGAAACTCAGCGTGCCAAACACCAGCAGCAGCGGCAGCCCGGCTGAAAAGCCCAGCAACAGCATGCGCAGCGTGGCGGGCTCGGCGTACACGCGCCAGATGCCGCGCCAGTTGTTTTTTAGGGCGGGCGCGCTGGCCGAAACAGGGGATTTTTCTGACATGGGTATTTTGGTTTTTGACTATTATTGACGCATGTGTTTTTTATGTGAGGCTAAAAACTCCGCCTGGTCAAGCCGCCGGGCCTTTTTGCGCGTGGCGGCGGGGGGATCGGCCGCCACGGCGCTGGGGCCGGTGGCGGCGCAGGTGGATGTGGGGCCCAAGTCAAGCCTGCGCAGCCTGGTGCCGGCTGAAGAGCTGGAAGCGGCGGCCGCGCAGGAATACGCCAGCCTGCTGGCCAACGCCCGGGCCAAGGGCGCGCTGGCCCCGGCGGGCCACCCGCAATTGCTGCGCCTGCACGGTGTTGCCAAGCGGCTGATTCCCAAAACCCTGCAATGGAACGACCGCGCCCAGGCGTGGCGCTGGGAAGTCAACCTGATTGGCAGCAAGCAGATCAATGCGTTTTGCATGCCGGGCGGCAAGATCGCTTTTTACACCGGCATCCTGGAGCAGCTTCAGCTGACCGACGACGAGGTGGCCATGATCATGGGCCACGAAATGGCGCACGCGCTGCGCGAACACGCCAGAGCCCGCATTGCCAAAAGCCAGGGCACCGGCGCCCTGCTGTCGCTGGGGGCGCAGCTGTTTGGCCTGGGCCAGCTTGGCGATGTGGCGGCCAGCGTGGGCACGCAGCTGCTGACCCTCAAATTCAGCCGCGAAGACGAAACCGATGCCGACCTGGTTGGCCTGGAGCTGGCCGCGCGCGGCGGCTACAACCCGCAGGCGTCGGTCAGCCTGTGGCAAAAAATGGCCCAGGCGGGCGGCGGCGCGGGCGGCCCGAGTTTTCTGTCAACCCATCCGTCGGGGCCGCAGCGCATTCAGGAACTGCAGGACAACGTGCCCAAGGTGCAGGGCCTGTTCTTGCAGGCGCGGCGCTGATATACCCCACGAATTCATGTGATTAAGGGCTTTCGCCCAATCATCACGGGCGCAAGCAGCTATTGATTTGATAGCGTACTATTGAACCACTTATGACCGCCAACGATTCTTCCGCCCAGCAAATCGAGTTGCGCATCGCCAGCCTGGCCGAGCTGTTCAACTCCATGGACCCCAATCCGTTTGGCTCTGCGGCGCTGGACCCCAACGCCGTGGCCTACATTGAAAGCTGGGCCATGGGGTTTGCACAA
>JANNXF010000051.1:0-5103 GCA_031409395.1 Polaromonas sp. | reverse complement strand
TCTGTTTGGCGGCCTGCAGCGCAAGGACAAAACCACGCGCTGGCCGCTGCAGCACGGCGATGTGGTGGTGTGGGGCGGGCCGGCGCGGCTGGCCTACCACGGTGTCGCGCCGCTGGCCGTTGGTGACCACGCCCGCCTGGGCAGGCGGCGTATCAATCTGACGTTTCGCTGCGTGGCAGGATGATTGAGTTGCTATTTATTTGAGACCTAGGGACCCTCTGCATAACTCTGGCGAGGCTGTGGCAGTCGGATCGGGATGGGCTGCAAGGCGTCTTTTTGCCGCCAATAGCCCGTCTATTGGCAAAAAAGCAACGCAGCAGACCGCCCGAGTCCGGCTGTCCACAGGCCGCAGGGAGTTATGCAGAGGGTCCCTAGTTACACCCGCGCTATTGGAGCTACAGGTTTTTAATGTCCAAGACAAGCGTTACAGGGCCATCCAGCAACCCGTGGATTTCAGTACCTTAAAATGGTACTATTTAAAAATGAAAAAGCGGCACCAGCGAATTGTGGAACTGATCTTTTCGCGGCCGACGAGCGGAAATGTCCAGTGGCGTGATGTTGAGTCGCTCTTCATGGAATTAGGCGCAGAAATTGAAGAACGGGCGGGCAGCCGGGTTTCTGTTTTTTTGTTTGGCGAAGTGCGCGTCTTTCACCGACCACACCCCTCGCCGAACACAGACAAGGGCGCGGTGGCCGCCATCCGCAAATGGCTGGAACAACACGGAGTTGAACCATGAACGTAATGACTGTTGACGACTACCACGCAACGATTGAATTCGACCCTGATCTCGATATGTTCAGGGGAGAAATTCTCGGCCTCAACGGAGGCGCAGATTTTTATGGAAAAAGCCCAAAGGAGCTTCGTGCAGAGTTCAAACGCTCACTTCAGGTTTTTCTTGAAGTCTGCGCCGAAAAAGGGATTGAGCCAAGGCGCCATTTTTCGGGCAAATTCAATTTGCGGATTTCACCGCAACTGCACGAAAAACTTGCCATTGCGGCGCAAGCCAAAGGCAAAAGCATCAATACCCTGGCACAAGAGGCTTTGCAGCAGAGTTTTTCTTGAGTTGGGTCCAATTGACTGGTCGCTGGCGTTTCCTGGCGTGGCGATGTTGAAGAATTACGGCCCCGGCAGCGTTTTGCACTCTTCAAAAATCCGCGCCGTGCAGCGTTTGCAAATCTCCGGGTCCAGCTGGCTGAAGATGGTGGCGATCGCCGTGCGCTTGTCGGGAAACTGGTGCGCAGGCCCGAGCACGCGGGTAAAACCGGTTTTTCGCCACATGGCAATCACCTCGGGCCGGGGCCGGTGAAAGTACAAATCGCCGCCCATGGCGCGGCGGGCACTCAATTCGGCCTCCCAAAGCTCGGCCCCGGCCAGGTCGATGAAGTTCATGCTTTTGCCCATGACGAGCAGGTGCTTTTGGGGCGTCGCCTGATGCCGCAGCGCGTGCAAAATGTCGGCCACATGCTGCGTGGCGCCAAAATACACCTCGCCTTCCATGCGCAGCAGCTTCAATTGCGGGCATTCCGGCAAAAAGCTGGCCCCCACGCTTGTCTCTTCGTGTACTGCGCTGCCCCCCGAGGGGGCGCTGCGTCTGCGGTCCGGCAAAGCCGGTTCCGCGACCCCTGCTGGAGAAGGCGGGGAAAGCCCGGCTTCCGGCCTGGGGTCCATCACCACAAACTGCCGGTTGGGTGCGCGGCTGTCAAACCCCATGGTGCGCATGGCGGGCCGCGAGGTGCGCCACAAAAACGACATCAGCGACAAGATCATGCCGAGCAGAATTGCGGTCTCGAGCCGGATGGTGACGGTGGCCACCAAAGTCGCCAGGGCCACCGCAAAATCAGTGCGGCTGAGCACAAACAGCTGACGCCAGCGCACAAAGTCAAGCAGGGCCACCGCCACCAGCACCAACAGGGCGGCCAGCGCGGCCATGGGAATCTGCGCCAGCAAGGGGGCGCTGACAGCCACCAGCGCCAGCAGCAGCAGCGCCGAAAACACGGCGGCCAGCGGGGTGCGGGCACCGGCCTCCAGGTTGGGCATGGAGCGGTTCATGGAACCGCAGGACACGTAGCACGAGAAAAATCCGCCCACGATGTTCGACAGGCCCTGACCGCGGAACTCGCGGTTGGCGTCTATGCGCTGGCCCGAGCGCAGGGCCACGGTTTTGGCAATTGAAATGGCCTGACCCAGCGCCACGATGGTCAGGGCGAAGGCCAGGCCCAGCAACTCGGCGGCCTGCGCCCAGCTGATGCGCGGCAGCTCAAAGCGCGGCCAGGGCGCGGCGATCTGCCCCACGGTTCGCAGTACTTCGGCGGGGTTGGCACTGCCGCTGTTCAGCGTGCGGCCCCACAGCCACGCCAGCGCCGTGGCCACCATCAGACCTATGAGCATGGTGGGCCAGCGCGGGCGCAGCCGCCGCAGCAGCAGGGCGACCCCCAGCGTGATGGCCGCCACCGCCAGGGCTGCCGGTTGTGCCGACGGCAGCTGGCTGAGCACATGCGCCAGAACGCCTGCCGCACTGTGCTCGGGCGCCGCCGCCAGGCCCAACAGGTCGGGCAGCGCATGCACGCCAATCAAGAGGGCCGCGCCCGAGGTAAAACCAAACAACACGGCGGGCGAGATGAAGTTGGCCAGCACGCCCAGGCGCAGCGCGCCAATCAGCCACTGCATGACGCCGACCATCACGGTGATGGCCAGCGCCAGCTGGATGTAAAGCGGACTGAAGGCCAGCGCCAGTGGCGACAGCATGGCAAACAGGGCCAGCGAATTGGCGTTGGTGGGGCCCGACATGACATGCCAGCTGGAGCCAAACAGCGCGGCGATGATGCACGGAATCACGGCGGTAAACAGGCCGTATTCGGGCGGCAGCCCCGCCAGCGTGGCAAAGGCAATGCCCTGCGGCAACACCAGCACCGCCCCCAGCAGGCCGGCCATGGCGTCGGCCCGCAGGGTGAGCGGCGACACCTGGCCCACCCAGTCGCCAAAAAGACGTTCCAGCCAGCGTGAAGGGGCCTGGGCTGTGCGGGCGTCAGAGGGGGGCGTCACCATGGCTTGAGCATACCGCGCCGACATCGCAACAGCCGCACGCAACCAGCGCCTCTGAAGTGACGCGATGCCTTTTCGGCGCTAGGCAAAGCCCAGCCAGCGCAGCAGCAAGCCCGCCACGGCGGCCGCCGCAATCACCCGGATCACGCCCCACTTGAGCCACCACAAGGCCAGCGCAGCCATCACCACCAGGGCCAGCGCCACCCAGTCGGGCCGCGTCTCAAACAAGCCAGCAGCCCCCGAGGGATAGGCGACAGCCGCTATGAAAAACAGAGCAAGATTGGCAATCACGCCAACCACCGCCGCCGTCACCGCGGCCAGCGGCGCGGTGAGTTTGAGGTTGCCGCGGGTGGACTCTACCCACGGCCCGCCCGCCAGAATAAAAATGAACGAGGGCAAAAATGTGAACCAGGTGGCCACGCAGGCCGCCAGCGCCGCGCCCAGAAAGAGCGCGTCGGGGCCCGCCACCTGCCGGACCCAGCCGCCGACAAAACCGACAAACGCCACCACGATGATGAGCGGGCCGGGCGTGGTTTCACCCAGCGCCAGGCCGTCCATCATTTGCGCGGTGGTGAGCCACTGGTAGTGCTCCACCGCCGCCTGCGTCATGTAGGGCAGCACGGCATACGCACCGCCAAAAGTCAGCAACGCCGCCTTGGTGAAAAACCAGCCCATCTGCGTCAGCGTGCCGTTCCAGCCATGGCGGGCCACCAGCGCCGCCATGGGCAGCAGCCAGAGCGCAGCCCCGACCAGCAACACGGCCGCCATGCGGGAAGGTTTGAACAAGGCATGCGCGGGTGTCGGCGTGTCGTCATCGATCACGGCGGGCAGGTGCGCCGCACTGCCCTTGGCGGCATGGCCACCGCCGCGCCCCAAGGCCGTGGGCGCCACCCGGGCCAGCACGGCACCCGCCAGCATGGCGCCCAGCACCACCACCGGAAAAGGAACGCCAAAAGCCCAGATTGCTACGAAACTGATAGCAGCTATCGCCCAGAGTATGGGGGCCAAGGCCGGATTTCCCAATGACTTGCTGGCAATACGGTGCAGCGCGTGCAGCACAATCGCCGCCACTGCCGGCTTGATGCCGTAGAAGATGCCGGCCACCAGCGGCTGCTGGCCGTGGGCCATGTAAATCCAGCTTAGCGCAATCAGCAGCACCAGCGAGGGCAGCACAAACAGCACCCCGGCCACCACGCCGCCCCGGGTCCGGTGCATCAGCCAGCCGAGGTAGGTGGCGAGCTGCTGCGCCTCGGGGCCGGGCAGCACCATGCAGAAGTTGAGCGCATGCAGAAAGCGTTTTTCAGAGACCCAGCGGCGCTTTTCCACCAGCTCGCGGTGCATGATGGCAATCTGCCCGGCAGGCCCGCCGAAGCTGATGAAGCCGAGCTGCAGCCAGAAGCGGAAGGCATCGCGAAACGATACGGCAGGAGGGGTTTCGGGTGTCATCTCTGTGCTTGCTGTGGTCTGGGTTTGGCTGGTGAGGGTCATCGCGCAACGCCCGTCATGGTTTCGGGTTTCCAGCTGTGCGGCTCGTCCTGGGCGCTGCGGCACCAGGCATACAGCGCGTCGTAAAGCGGCAGGGCCGCTTCCAGCATGGCGTGGTCGTCGGTGTGCAGGCGCGACAGCCCCAGCGACACGGCCAGCAAGCCCGCCGACTGGGGCGCCAGCGCCAGGCAGTCGGTGTCGGCACCGCGCACGATGCGGGCCAGGGTGTGCAGCGCCGGGTCGATCAGCGCAAAGGCGGTGAGCAAGGTGTCAAAGCTGCACAGCGCGCCATCGTGCGACACCGGCGCACCCGGAATGTCATAGGCCACCGCACCCAGCCGCCGGGCTTCGTCAAAAACCTGCGGCGTCGGCACATAGAAAAACGCGGCGCGCGGGTCAATGAAGCGGCGAATCAGCCAGGGGCAGGCAATGCGGTCAATTTTGGGCCGTTCGCGGGTAATCCAGCGCGACACCTGCTCGCCGGTGACGCCCCAGTCAGGCCGCTTGAGCACGGTTGGCAAGCGGTGCGCACGCCACTGGGCGATGTCTTGCACGGTGTCAACGCCCTCTTCACC
>JANNXF010000050.1:0-4076 GCA_031409395.1 Polaromonas sp. | reverse complement strand
ATGCGCTGTGGCGGCGTCCATCCATTTAGGGCCAGACTTTGCTGGTGCTTGCCGTCGTCACACGGAACACCAGTCAGCATTTGCTGGTGCAGCGCGGCCAACGATTTAAACAACTCAAAGGCACCTTCACGCGGCGGATCGACCAGCCATTTGTCGGCCGCGCCGTCTTTGACCAGCATGGCAGGCGTCATTTCAAACAGGTTTCTTGCTACGAATTTGGTAGCTGCCAGCGCCCGTCTTGTCTGGGATTTCGGCTTGTTTCGCTCAAAGTTCTGGCGTGAACGGGCCACCAGCACCTCGCTGCCCTCAATGCCCAGCACCTCGCGCGCGCGCGTGGCCAGCGGCAGCGTGAAATTGCCCAGACCACAAAACCAGTCAATCACCCGCTCGTCTGGCTGCACGGCCAGCAGGCGCAGCGCACGCGACACCAGCACCTGGTTGATGTGCGGGTTGACCTGGGTGAAATCAGTGGGCTTGAAGGGCATGACAATGCCGAACTCCGGCAGGCCATAGCTCAGTTCCAGCACTTCGGCGGCGTCGGCCAGAGGCTCCAGCAGCGCCACAGTCTCCAGCCCGCCGGGCTGCAACCACCACTGCAGGCCCGGGTGGGCCGCCGCAAAGGCCCGCAGCCGGGCCAGGTCAGCCTGGCTCAGCGGCTCCATGTGGCGCAGCACCATGGCGGTGACGTCATCGCCGCAGGCCAGTTCAATTTGCGGCAGGGTTTCCCTGGCGTCCATGCTGCCGATCAGCGCCCGCAGCGGCAGCAGCATGTCGCTCACATGCCGGGGCAGCACATGGCATTCGGTCATGTCGGCCACGTAGCCGCTCTTGCGCTCATGAAAACCAACCAGCACCGCTGCCTTTTTGCGCACATAGCGTACCGACAGGCGGGCCCGGTAGCGGTAGCCCCAGGCCGGGCCTTCAATCGGCCGCAGCAGCGTGTCGGCCTTGAGCTTGCCGATATGGCGCAGGTTGTCTTCAAGCACACGCTGCTTCACGGCCACCTGCGCGCCCACATGCAGGTGCATCATCTTGCAGCCGCCACAGGCGCCAGTGTGCATGCCGAAGTTGGGGCAAGCCGGGCGCACCCGCTGTGACGATTCACGGTGAATCGCCAGCAGCGTGGCTTTTTCAAAGCTGCTTTTCTTGCGGTAGACATTGGCCGTGACCACTTCGTAGGGCAGCGCGCCTTCAATAAACACCACCTTGCCGTCAGCGCGGTGGGCAATGCCCTGCGCTTCAATGTCGAGCGACTCAACCCGCAGCAAATCAAGCGGGTAGTCTTTGGCCGGAGCCGGTTCAGGGCTCTGGCGGTCTGTATTCTGGGTTTCTTCGGTCATTCCCAATTGTCTCAGGCTGCAGTACCATTTTCTGGCCCGCAACAAATCGTTGCCGTCCCCAGAAAGACCTTGCGCCATGGAACTGCGAATCTGCATTGATGTTGACGACATGGAACGCGCCATCGCGTTTTATACCGACGCGCTGGGCTTGCGGCTGGGCCGTCGCCTGAAACACGATTTTGCCGAGATTTTGGGTGCCAGCAGCCCGATTGACCTGCTGCTGAACGCCGCCGGCACGCACCCGGTGGCGGGCAGCCCTGACACCCGCCACTACCAGCGCCACTGGACGCCGGTGCACCTGGATTTTGTCGTCAGCGACATAGAGGCCGCCGTGGCCCAGCTGCAAAAGTACGGAGCCGTGCTGGAAATGCCGGTGAGTGACCGCGCCTGGGGCCGCATCGCAGGCCTGGTTGACCCCTTTGGCCACGGTCTGGATTTGCTTGAATTCAGTGGCCGGGGTTACGACGAGCTTTTGCAACCCCATTGAACGCCAGCCTGACCGCTATCAAATAAATAGCTGGTTGCGCCCGTAATGATTGGGCCAGAGGCCTTTTTCACCATCAGCCTGAAGCCGAACCCGCCAAAAAAAAGAGTCCTGCAACGCAGGACTCTTGGGCGGGCCCCAGGCACTGGGTGACGCTTACCTGGCAGGCAGATACCGGGCGGGATCCACCGGCTTGCCCTGGCGGCGAATTTCAAAATGCAGCTTCACGCGGTCAGCGTCGCTGTTGCCCATTTCGGCAATTTTCTGGCCTTTTTTAACCGACTGGTCTTCCTTGACCAGCAGCGTCTGGTTGTGGGCGTAGGCCGTGAGAAAGGTGTTGTTGTGCTTCAGGATGATCAGGTTGCCGTAGCCGCGCAGGCCTGCACCGGCATACACCACGCGGCCATCGGCTGACGCGATGACGGCATCACCGGCTTTGCCCGAAATGTCCAGCCCCTTGTTTTTGGCCTCGTCAAAACCAGCCAGCAAAGTGCCCTGTGCCGGCCAGATCCAGGCGACGTCTTCTTCGCCGGCCGACGGTGCCGGGCTGACAGCCGCCGGCGCCGCGGCTGCGGCCACAGCCGGTGCGACCGGCGCCGATGCAGGCCGCGCTGCGCTGGCAGGCAAGACAGGCGCAGCGCTGGCAACCGAGCCTGACGCAACGGGCCGGCTCACCACCAGGGGGTTGTCGCTGCTGGGCGGCACCACGCGCAGCACCTGGCCGACTTCAATCAGGTTGGGGTTTTCCAGCGTGTTCCAGCGCGCAATATCGCGGTAGCTCTGGCCATAGTCCAGGCCAATCCGGATCAGCGTGTCGCCGGGCCTGACGGAGTAGTAACCGGGCTTGCCGGCGTTTTCAAAGCCGGGCAACTGCTTGACGCTGGCCGGATCAACCGCCCCGGGCGCTGAGCGGGACAGGCCGGTTCCCCGGTCTTCCACCGGGGCGTTGACATGGGGGCGCGACGAGCAGCCTGCCGCCAGCAGGGCGGCGGCCAATGCGCACGACAGGGCCAGTTTGCCCAGCAGGCTGTTTGACCTTACGGTTTGATTCATTGTTTCTTTCGTCTTCTGTCAGGGCTTGGCAAAAACTTGCCCCCGGCCCTTAACTCGTTCCTGATTTTAAAGGCACAAAGTGAACCGCTTCCAGCACCGTCTGCCTGAGCCCCTGCGGCGTCTTGTCGACCACCACCAGCGCCTGCGCGCCGCTGGCCGTGTGCATGGGGGCCACCAGCCGCCCACCGACGGCCAGTTGCTCGGTCCAGGCCAGGGGAATCGACTCACCGCCTGCCGCCGCAATAATGGCCGCGTACGGCGCACCCCTGGCAAATCCCAGCATGCCATCGCCAAACAGCAGGTGCACATTGGGCAGGCGCAGGGTGCGCAGGTTCTCCCGGGCCTTGTCGTGCAAGCCACGCAGCCGCTCGATGCTGTAGACCTCGGTCGCCAGATAGCTCAGCACCGCCGCCTGGTAGCCGCAGCCGGTGCCGATTTCCAGCACCCGGCCCAGCTTGCCACTGGCGTCAAGACCATTGCCCGCGCCAGCCGGTCGCTGGCGCAGCAGCTCCAGCATGCGCGCCACCACATTCGGCTTGGAAATCGTCTGCCCCAGGCCAATCGGCAGGCTGGTGTCTTCATAGGCCTGGTTGGCCAGTGCTGTGTCGACAAAACGGTGGCGCTCGACCCGACCCATCGCCGCCAGCACCTGGGCGTCTTGCACGCCTTGCGCGGCCAGCTTGTGCACCATGCGCGCCCGCACCGCCTGCGAGTCCAGCCCGCCAGCGCCGGACAGGGCGGTCTTGACTACGGGTGCTGGCTGGGCTGGTTTATAGGAGTCATTTTGGCTTTTTGCCCTTTCAATACGGGCGGAAGCAGCTATTGATTTAGGAGCAGAAAGAACCCCTTCCGGGGTTTTCAGGCGCACCGGAAATGACGGACGCTGTGCCGCCACAGGCGCTTTTGCCGTGGGGTTGAAAGGCGGTTTGAGCGTGGGCTTCATACCGCTATTGTCAACCCGCCTGCATCAGCCGGGCCGCGGTTTGCGCCCAGTAAGGCAGCCGCTCGTGGTCGGTCAAGTCCACCTGCAGCGGCGTGATGGAAACAAACTTCTGGCTGGTGGCGTAAAAGTCGGTGCCCTCGCCCGCCTCTTTGGCCGGGCCCGCACCACCTATCCAGTACATGGTTTCGCCACGCGGGCTGGCCTGCGTGATGACCCGCTCGGCGGCATGCCGGCGCCCCAGCCGCGCCACCTTGAC
>JANNXF010000049.1:0-4540 GCA_031409395.1 Polaromonas sp. | reverse complement strand
AGATCTTGAATATTTAGGCCGAGACAGCTACATGCCGCTGTTTGTGGTGCTGCGCGACGGGGTGGCGCTCGACGACGCCATGACCGCCAAACTCAACAACGCGATCAAAACCGCTTTGTCACCACGTTTTGTACCCAACGCGATATTTTCAGTCACAGAGATTCCGCGCACCCTGTCGGGCAAAAAGCAGGAGCTGCCGATTAAAAAACTGCTGCTTGGGGCACCGATTGACAAGGTGGTCAACAAAGACGCGATGGCCAACCCGGAGTGCCTGGCCTGGTATGTGGCGTTTGCCCATGCCTACCTGGCAAAAACGGCCTAGGCGGCGCCGTCAACCGCAGGCTTGCGGTTGACCAGCACAATGCCGACAGCCACGGTCGCCAGCGCCACCAGCAAACCCGGGGTCACGCTTTCCTTGAGCCACAGCGCGCCAAACAGCAGCGCAAACAGGGGCGTGAAAAACACAAACACCGAAATCTGGGTCGCCGGGTAACGCCCCAGCATCCACATCCACGCCAGGTAGCTGGCAAACGCGCCCACCGCGGTTTGCAGCACCAGCGAGCTGATGGCAAAGGGGCTGAAGTGCCAGGTCCAGACCTCGCCCAGCGCCAGAGACAATGCCGGGAAGGCCAGCGCGCTCACCGCCAATTGGTAAAAAAGCAGTTTTTCAGGCGCAATCCGGGTCAGGCCCGAGGCGCGAATCACCACCGTGGTCAGCCCCCACATCATGCCGGCCACCAGACCCATGATGTCGCCGCGCGCGGTGGAGGCCTGCCCGCCGCTGAAGCCCTCACGCAGGGCAAACACCACCGCCACAAACGCCGCCAGCAAGCCCACCCATTGCAGGCCGCGCAGTTTTTCAGAGCGCACCCACAGCGGCACCAGCACCGCCACCCAGAACGGCGAGGTGTACAAAAAAACCGTCAGCCGCGAGGCCGTGGTGTACTGCAGTCCCAGGTAAATACAGGCAAACTCGGCGCCGAACAAGGCGCCTGCCAGCAGCCCCGCCCCGAGCGAGCCGTCGCGCCTGAACAGCGGCACGCCACGCCACAAACACCAGAGCAACAACAACACGGTCGCCCCCATCAAACGCAGCGAGGCCTGAAACATGGGCGGGATTTCGGCGATGGTGACCTTGATCAGCACCTGCTGCAGCCCCCAAAACAGGCAGCAGGCCAACAGCAGGGAAACGGCCAGGGTGTCGAGGTGGGTTTTGCGTGCGTTCATAGGGCCACGATGTTAGCCTTGCAGCATTCACCCGATGCGAATGCCCCATGGACCACAAATGGCTGGAAGACTTTTTGACGCTGGCGCGAGAACGCAATTTCTCCAAGGCGGCCAGCCTGCGGCATGTCACGCAGCCGCAGTTTTCGCGCCGCATCCGGGCCCTTGAATTGTGGGCGGGGGCCGAGCTGGTCAACCGCGCCGGTGTGCCGCTGGCACTCACCCCGGCCGGTGAAACGCTGCTGGCGTCCAGCCGCATCGCCGTCAACACCCTGGCCGAGGCGCGTGAGCGCATTCGCCGTTTGCAGGGCGGTGGCCACTGGACCACGCTGTTTACCGGGCGCACGCTGTCTCGCACCGTGGTGCCCCAGTGGCTGGCCAAGGTGCGCAGCCAGCTTGGCGATGTGCCGCTGCGCCTGATGACCGGCTCCATCCATGACGGTGCGATTGCGCTGGAGCAGGGCGGCGCGGATTTTCTGCTCAGCTTTGCGCATCCGCGCCTGTTGCTGACGCTGGACGAGCAGCAGTTTGAAGGCATGACGCTGGGGCATGATGAGCTGGTGGCCGTCAGCCATGCGCTGGCCAATGGCCAAGCCCGCCACGCCTTGCCCGGTACAGCGGCCAGGCCTGTGAACTGCCTGGGCTTTGCGCCGCAACTGGCACTGGCGCAAATTCTGCAAGACGCCCTGGCGCGCGCAGGCCGGCCGCTGCACCTGAACGTGATCACCGAATCAGACTTTGCCGAGTCCCTGCACGAGCAGGCCTTGCAGGGGGCGGGCATGGCGTGGCTACCGCTGGCGCTGGTAGCCGAAGACCTGCGGGCCGGGCGGCTGGTGCTGGCCGACCCGCATGCAGAGCCGATCCGGTTTGAGGTGCGGCTCTACCAGCCCAGGCAGGCGCGTCCCCCGCATCTTCAGAAAATCTGGCGGGCCTCGATGTGACGCCAGGGGGGCCAAAGTCTCCCATGGCGCATGACGCATCAGACCATGCGCCAAACGCATCAGGCGCTGCCCGGTGCTTTCCTACACTGTTCCCACCCCCTCAAACGGAGCCCCCATGACCCCTGTGCGTATCCCGAAACGTCCTCTGCTGGCGGCGCTCAGCGCCTCGGCCCTGTGGCTTTGCCCGGCCTGGATGCCGGCCGCCAGCGCGCAGGCCTTGCAGGCCTGGCCGATGGCCAAACCCATCACGCTGGTGGTGGGTTATCCGCCCGGGGGCAGCACCGACTTCACGGCGCGTGCGCTGGGCGCCGAGCTGTCGCGCAAACTGGGGCAGACGGTAGTGATTGAAAACGTGGGTGGCGCCGGTGGCACCATAGGCGCGCAAAAGGTGGCGGCGGCCGCGCCCGATGGCTACACGCTCTTGCTGGGCAGCAACAACGAAATGGCCATCAGCAAGCTGGTCAACCCGGCGGTGCGCTACGACCCGCTGCGTGACTTCACCCCCATCGGGCTGGTGGCTTCGCAGCCCATGGTGCTGGTGGCCTCTGCCAAGTCGGGCGTTAAAACGACGGACGAATTTCTCAAGGCTGCCAAGGCCAGCCCCGGCAAGTTCAGCTACGGCTCGTCAGGCGTGGGCACGGCGCTGAACCTGGCCGGCGAAATGGTCAAGCAGGCATCGGGGGTTTTTGTCGTGCACATTCCCTACCGCGGTGTGGCACCGCTGGCCAATGACCTGCTGGGCGGCCAGCTGGACTACGGCGTTTTTGTGCTGTCCAGCGGCTTGCCGCACATCAAGAGCGGCAAGGTGGTGGCGCTTGGCATCACCGAGGGCAAACGCTCTGCCGCAGCGCCCGGCGTGCCCTCGCTCTCGGAGCATCCGCTGCTCAAGAATGTGGACATCAATTCCTGGTTTGGCCTGTGGGCACCCGCCGGTTTGCCAGCCGCGACCAGCCAGAAACTCCAGCAGGCGCTGGCCGAGTCGCTGGCCTCGGCTGATTTGCGCAAGAAGTTTGAAGACTCCGGTGCGGTGACGGCCGTGCCTGGCAACCCGCTGGGCAGTTTTCAGCAGTCTGAAATCGACAAATACGAGCGCATCGTGCAGTTCGCGAGAATTCGCGAATGAAGCCGCTGGCAGTGCAGGTCGCTGCACCCGATATCGCGGCGTGGCAGCGCGGTTCGGCGGGGCTTGCGTATGTGCACGAGCGCACCGGCCCGCGACCGGGGCCGGACATTCTGGTGACGGCGCTGGTGCATGGCAACGAGTATTCGGGCGCCATCGCGCTGGACGAGTTGCTGTCCAGTGCGTGGGTGCCCGCCTGTGGCCGCGTGACCTTTGCCTTTTGCAATGTGGCCGCCTT
Source organism: Polaromonas sp. (assembly GCA_031409395.1). Taxonomy (GTDB): domain Bacteria; phylum Pseudomonadota; class Gammaproteobacteria; order Burkholderiales; family Burkholderiaceae_C; genus Polaromonas. Next base: position 1,017 of record JANNXF010000049.1, on the reverse strand, counting down.
TGCGCGTTTTGACGCCCACCAGCCCGATGCGTCGCGCTGCACCGACGAAGACTTCAACCGGGTCTGGAGCGCGCAGCGGCTTGACGGCCCCGAGCGCAGCCAGGAGCTCGACAGGGCCAGGCAGATCCGGCCGCTGGTAGACCGCGCGACGCATCTGCTGGACTTGCACTCGATGCACGAAGCTGGCGCGCCGCTGTGGATCACCGGCCTGCAGCCCCGCAACATGGCCTTCGCGCAGGCCCTGCAAACTGCGACTCAGGGGGTGGTGGACGAGGGCCATGCCGACGGCGTGCGCATGCGCGACTACGGCGCTTTCAGTGCGTCCGGTGGCGAGCGCATTGCGCTGCTGCTGGAGGCCGGCCAGCACTGGGATCCGCGCTCGGTCAGCGTGGCGCGCAACGCCCTGATGCGGTTTCTGGTGCAGGCCGGCGCCCTGCAGCGCCAGGACGTGCCGGCGGGCTGGCTGCTGCCAGACGCGCTGCCACCCGCGCCCATCGTGGTCACCCACCGGGTCGTGGCCGGGTCCATGAACTTTCGCTTTGTGCCGCCCTTTGCCAGTGCCACCGGGGGTGAAACCATTGCGCGTGCGGGCACCGTGATTGCGTTCGATGCAGGCCGGGAAGTGGTGACGCCGTATGACGACTGCGTGCTGGTGATGCCCTCGCTGCGGCAACTGCGGCCGGGGGTCACCACGGTACGGCTGGGGCGGCGGGTGACCTGACCTGAACTGTACTGGCGCGCCCGGGCGGGGTGTCCGCGCAGGCGGCAACCCGCTCAGAGCGGGTGTTCGGTGTAAAACTTGCCACCGTGAAACAGCAGCGGCGCCACGCCTTCGCGGTGGCTGCAGCGCTCAACCTCGCCGACAAAAATCACATGGTCGCCTTCTTCGTAGCGGCTGCGGTTAAAGCATTCAAAGCTGGCGGCCGCCCCGGCCAGCAGCGGCGCGCCGCTGACGCCATCGGCAAACAGCACGTCTTGCCAGCGTTCGTCACGCTTGCTGGCAAAACGTTCAGCCAG
>JANNXF010000048.1:0-3191 GCA_031409395.1 Polaromonas sp. | reverse complement strand
ACAGCAAAAGTACCAAATCCCACCAGAGAGACAGAGCCTCCCTTTTTCAGGGTTGTTTTCACAGCGCCAATGGTTGACTCCAGTGCGCGCGTGGCTGCGGCTTTGGAAATGTCAGCATGTTTGGCGATGTGCTCGATCAGTTCAGTCTTGTTCACAAGGAGCCCCTGGTAAATTGATGGGTTGAATTGGGTTGTCTCTAAAAATGATCTCCCGGGACGCCTTGAGTAAAGGCATCAGCGGGAGTGGCATGTGCAGATTTTCTGCTGATGCCAATTAGAGCCATGGGCATCCAATCTGTCAATACAGCATCAAGTTTTACACTGTGCGGAGGCGGATTCTAGTCTCTTTTTTTACGCTTTCGCGACAAGCCGCCAAGCATGGCGTGTAATTTTCACGCTTGGCAAAAATCCCTGTCATAACGCAGTCAGCGCAGCCGCAATGGCCTTGCCAACATCGGCCGTACCGGCACTGCCACCGAGGTCTGCCGTGCGTGGCGCACCACTCTGGGGCTGCAAAACGGTCTCGATGGCGGCCAGGATGCCGTCGTGCGCCTCTTTGTGTCCCAGAAACTCCAGCATCATGGCGCCGCACCAGATCTGCCCGATCGGGTTGGCCAGATTGCGTCCGGCGATGTCGGGGGCCGAACCGTGCACCGGCTCAAACAGTGAAGGAAACTTGCGCTCGGGATTGAGGTTGGCACTCGGGGCAATGCCAATGGTGCCAGTGCAGGCCGGGCCGAGGTCGCTGAGGATGTCGCCAAACAGATTGCTGGCCACCACCACGTCAAAGAAATCCGGGCGCTGGACAAAATGCGCCGTCAGGATGTCAATGTGAAATTTATCGAGCCTGATTGCCGGGTAGTTTTTGGCCATCTCGGCCACGCGCTCATCCCAGTAGGGCATGGAAATGGAAATGCCGTTGGACTTGGTCGCGCTGGTCAGGTGTTTTTTGGGCCGTGTCTGTGCCAGTTCAAACGCAAACTTCAGCACCCGGTCTACGCCAATGCGGGTGAACACCGACTGCTGCAATACAAACTCGCGCTCGGTTCCGGGGAAGGCCGTGCCACCAATGCTCGAATACTCGCCTTCGGTGTTTTCGCGGACGATGTAAAAGTCGATCTCGCCCGGCTGGCGCGGGCTGCCATCACGCCTGACCACCGGTGCAATGATGCCGGGCATGAGCCGCGCAGGCCGCAGGTTGATGTACTGGTCAAACTCGCGCCTGAACAGCAGCAGCGAACCCCACAGCGACACATGGTCGGCAATTTTTTCAGGCCAGCCTACGGCGCCAAAATAAATCGCATCGTGTCCGCCAATCTGGTCTTTCCAGTTGTCGGGCATCATCTTGCCGTGCTTCTCGAAGTAGTCCCAGCTTGAGAAATCGAAATGGTCGAACTGCAGGTCAATGCCATATTTGACGGCGGCCGCCTCCAGCACGCGAATGCCTTCGGGCATGACTTCCTTGCCAATGCCGTCGCCGGGAATAACGGCAATTCTTTTTTTACCAGTGCTTTTGTTCATGGTGGTCTTTCGGTTCAGGGTTTGAAAAAATCAAGGGCTTGGTCCAGCAACAGCGCTGGCGCTTCTTCTGCAATGTAGTGGCCGCAGGGCAGGCTGCGCCCCGACACGTCGCTGGCCCGCTCCCGCCACAACGCCAGCACATCGAAACACTGGCCAACGGCGCCGTGCGCGCCCCACAACACACGCAGCGGTTGCGCCAGGCGATGCCCCAGGGCCGTGTCGGCGCGGTCATGCGCCAGGTCTATCGTGGCCGACGCGCGATAGTCTTCGCAAATACTCATCGCCGTGCCCGGAATCTGCACGCAGCGCTCGTACTCGGCCAGTGCGGCGGGCGCAAACGCGGCCAGTCCGGCATGGCGCTTGCCCATCACGCTGCGCACGTAGCGCACCGGATCGGATTCAATCAGCGCTTCCGGCAATGGCGGCGGCTGAATCAAAAAGAACCAGTGCCAGTAAGCCCGTGCAAAGGCATCGGTGGTGTTCTCGTACATGGCCAGTGTGGGCGCAATGTCCAGCAACATCAGCCGTTGAACCCGGTCAGCATGGTCAGCCGCCAGGCGGTGCGCCACCCGGGCACCCCGGTCGTGGGCCAGCACCTGAAAACGCTCAAACCCATGGTGCTGCATCACCGCCACCGCATCCAGCGCCATGGCGCGTTTGGAATACGGCTGGTGCGCTGCATCACTGGCCACCCGGGCCGAATCGCCATAGCCGCGCAAGTCCATCATCACCACCGTGAACACTTTGGCCAGCGCAGGCGCCACGGCGTGCCACATCGCATGGGTTTGCGGATGCCCGTGCAGCAGCAGCAATGGCGCGCCCTGCCCGCCCTGCAAGGTGCGCAGCAGGCCCGCGGGGCCCGGCACGTCGCACGGGGTGAAACCTTCAAACATTCATCGGCCTTTTTTTCTGCTGCTCACTGAAATGGATAGCTGATTCTGGCGCAAGCACTTCATTGATTCAAGCAATAATATGGCAATTGATTATTTCTAAAAAGGAATGAATGGAGCGCAGTGACCTGACACTTGTATTGGCGGTTCGCGACTGCGGCAGCCTGGCGGCGGCGGCGCTCAGCCTGGATGTCGCGCCATCGGTGGTGACCAAGCGCCTGGCGGCACTGGAAGCCAAACTGGGGCAACGCCTGTTTCAGCGCACCACACGGCGTGTCAGCCCGACGGCCGAGGGCGAAACCCTGTGTGAGCGCGCGCAGGTGCTGCTGCAAGGGTTCGCCGCACTGGAGGCCGAGTTGCAGGAGCGCAAGGCAGAACCCACAGGGCTGATCCGGCTGGCGGCCACCTTTGGGTTTGGCCGCTTGTGGCTGGGACCGGCGCTGGCCCATTTTCAGGCACGCCACCCCCGTATTGAAATTCAGCTGCAACTCACCGAACAGTTGCCCGACCTGGCACTGGAAGGGTTTGACGGTGCCATCTGGCTGTGGGCGGTAGAGGGCCGCCAGGCATCGCAGTGGGTTTCACGGCGGTTGGCGCGCAACCAGCGCGTGCTGGTGGCGTCGCCCCGCTACATCCGCCAGCACGGCGCACCGGCCAGCCTGGAAGCCCTGCAAGACCACACCTGCCTGATCGTGCGTGAAAACGGCAACGCGGCGGGCCAGCGCTTTGACATCTGGCAGCTGCACAAAGACCGTGACAAAACACCGGTGCGGGTTCGCGT
>JANNXF010000047.1:0-4243 GCA_031409395.1 Polaromonas sp. | reverse complement strand
GAGGCGTTGCCGGGGCTCAATCACTTCAGCATTGTCGAAGCGCTGGTTCAGCCCGGTCACCGTCTGCATCAGCTGGCGCGGCAACTGATCGACGCCAGCGAAAAATAAGCCGGCAAGCCCCCCGTGCGGGGTGGCTCACATCAGCAAATGCTCGCCCGCGTTGTCGCCGCCCAGCGTCACGTAGTTAACCTTGCGAATGTCCATCAGCCGTGTGCCGCCGGCATAGCTGATGGCGCTCTGGATGTCTTCTTCCATTTCGCGCAAGGTGTCTTTCAGCGTGCCCTTCACGGGCTCCAGAATGCGCTTGCCTTCCACATGCTTGTACTCGCCCTTGTTGAAGTCTGACGCGCTGCCGTAGTACTCCTTGAACAGCTGGCCATCCACCTCAACGGTCTTGCCGGGGCTTTCTTCCAGACCGGCCAGCATCGAGCCAATCATCACCATGGTCGCGCCAAAACGGATGGACTTGGCAATGTCGCCATGCTCGCGGATGCCGCCGTCGGCAATGATGGGCCGGGTGGCCACGCGCGCGCACCACTTGAGCGCCGACAGCTGCCAGCCACCCGTGCCAAAACCGGTTTTCATTTTGGTGATGCAGACCTTGCCGGGGCCAATGCCCACCTTGGTGGCGTCGGCACCCCAGTTTTCCAGGTCTATCACCGCCTCGGGCGTGGCCACGTTACCGGCAATCACAAACGATGCCGGCAGTTTTTGTTTCAGGTAGCCGATCATTTTCTGCACGGTATCGGCATGGCCATGGGCAATGTCGATGGTGATGTACTCGGGCGCCAGGCCTTCAGCAACCAGCCGGTCTACCGTGTCGTAATCCGGCTTTTTCACGCCCAGCGAGATCGAGGCGTACACGCCCCTGGCGCGCATGTCTTTGACAAACTGCAGGTTGTCCAGGTCAAAACGATGCATGACGTAGAAGTAGCCGTTGGCCGCCATCCAGGCACAGATGTCGGCATTCACCACGGTTTTCATGTTGGCCGGCACCACCGGGATGCGAAAGCTGCGCCCGCCCAGGGTCACGCTGGCATCGCACTCCGACCGGCTTTCCACGCGGCATTTGCGCGGCAGCAGCAAAATATTGTCGTAGTCAAAAATTTCCATGGGTCCAGGTGCCTCCAAAACTGTTGATGAACAGAGGGCACCTGGACTGCGCCGGTTTTTGTAGGCCACAAAAAACCGGGCGCAATGGCTTGGGCCCTGTGGTTGATTTTAGGCACTATCGGCCGGCGTGGGGCCGCTGTGTTGCGTATAGCGTCTATACGCACGCAGCGATGTATGGCGGGCCGGCATGGCGTGTCAGGGGGGCAAGCCGCAACGCGATTGCGCGGCCGCCATCACCCGGCCCTTGTCGTCCTCGACCCATCCCATCACGCGAAGGCGGCTGGTGGTGACATCCGGGGCGATGTACATGGCACGGGCATCAAAAAACCGATTTTGCTCTGTTTTTAATAGCTGCTTGCGCCCGTCCCAATTGGTCTGGAGCAGGTTTCTGACCAGATTTCTCTCGGTCGGCGAGCCTTCGGTGCCGGCGGGCAGCGTTTCCACCAACGCCAGCCAGGCGGTCCACGGCTTGCCCCTGGCCACGGCGGGAATGGGTTTGAGTTCGATGGACACCCCCAGGTAGTCGTTCAGCGGCAGGCCATGCGCCACACGCAACACCGCTGGTTTGCCAGAACGCAGGCCTTTCACGCGCTGCAGGCTGAGCGAAGACGCCGTGGGTGCTTTCAGGCCCAGCGATTCCAGACGGGCAATAGCGTCGCGGCTGGCCACCGGGGACAGCGGCGCATCGTCGCCCTGGCTGCCCGGCACCACCCAGTCGAGCGCCATCACATGGGCCGCAGGCCGGGGCGTGGTTGGGTCGGTCCAGCAGCTGTCGCAGTCGGCATTGATAAACCGTTCCATCAGTTGCATCGGCTGCGGCTGGCCGTCACTGGCGCAAAACGACTGGGCGTGCGCGCCAGACAGTGGGGCCAGCAGGGCAATGGTCAACAGGACAAAAGGCTTCATCAGGGCTTTCTACAATAAGAGATGTTCTCAGAAGTCGCGCCAAACTCCCCACTCTTACAAAATCTTAATCCGGAGCAACTGGCGGCGGTCACTTTACCTGCAACGCATGCCCTTGTGCTGGCAGGGGCGGGCTCTGGCAAGACCCGGGTGCTCACCACCCGCATCGCCTGGCTGCTGCAGACCGGCCAGGTCTCGCCGGGCGGCATTCTGGCGGTGACGTTTACCAACAAGGCGGCCAAAGAGATGATGGTGCGGCTCTCCGGCATGCTGCCGGTGAATGTGCGCGGCATGTGGATTGGCACCTTCCATGGCCTGTGCAACCGCTTTTTGCGCGCCCATTACAAGATGGCCAACCTGCCGTCGACCTTCCAGATCCTGGACACGCAAGACCAGCTCTCGGCCATCAAGCGGCTGTGCAAGCAGTTCAATGTGGACGACGAACGCTTTCCGCCCAAGCAGCTGATGTATTTCATCGCCGGCAACAAGGAAGATGGCCTGCGAGCCAAAGACGTTCAGGTGCGTGACGAGGAAGGCCGCAAGAAAGTCGAAATTTATGCGCTCTATGAAGAGCAGTGCCAGCGCGAAGGCGTGGTGGATTTTGGCGAGCTGATGCTGCGCAGCTACGAGCTGCTGCGGGACAACCCCTCGGTGCGCGAGCACTACCAGCGGCGCTTCCGGCATATTTTGATTGACGAGTTTCAGGACACCAACAAGCTGCAGTACGCCTGGATCAAGATGCTGGCCGGGCAGGGCGCCGATGCGGCCCAGGGCCATGGCAACAGCCAGGCGATGCCTGGCGGCTCGGTGATCGCCGTCGGCGACGACGACCAGAGCATTTATGCGTTTCGCGGTGCGCGCGTCGGCAACATGGCTGACTTTGTGCACGAGTTCAATGTCACGCACCAGATCAAGCTGGAGCGCAATTACCGCAGCTTTGGCAATATTCTTGATTCCGCCAACGAACTCATCAGCCACAACAGCAAGCGCCTGGGCAAAAACCTGCGGACCGAAGCCGGCCCCGGCGAGCCGGTGCGGGTCTACGAAAGCACCAGCGATTTTGCCGAGGCGCAGTGGTTTGTCGATGAGGTCAGGCAACTGGTGGCGAGCGGCACCAAACGCACGGAAATTGCGCTGCTGTACCGCAGCAACGCGCAAAGCCGGGTGATGGAAACCGCGCTGTTCAATGCCGGTGTGCCCTACCGCGTGTACGGCGGCCTGCGCTTTTTTGAGCGCGCCGAGATCAAGCATGCGCTGGCTTATTTGCGCCTGCTGGAGAACCCGCACGACGACACCAGTTTCATGCGGGTGGTGAATTTTCCGCCGCGCGGCATTGGTGCCCGCAGCATCGAGCAATTGCAGGATATTTCGCGTGCCTCGGGTTGTTCGCTGCACGACGGCGTCAGCGCGGTGCCGGGCAAGGCGGGGGCCAATCTGGCGGCTTTTGTGGCCAAACTCGATGTGCTGCGCGAACAGACCGCCGGGCTCACGCTGCGCGAAATCATTGAGCTGGTGCTGCAGCACAGCGGGCTGGAAGAGCACTACAAAACGGAAAAAGAAGGCCAGGACCGGCTGGAAAATCTGGCCGAACTGGTGAATGCCGCCGAGTCTTTTGTCGGCCAGGAAGGTTTTGGCCGCGATGCGGTGGCGCTGCCGGTCGATGAACTGGGCGAGGGCTCTGTGCGCCGCCTGAATCTCAGCCAGTCGCCCGCCAGCCAGGGTCTGGACCCCTCGGCCGCCCTGCGGGATGACCCGTCCCCCGAATTCCTGGCGCCTGACAGCGACACCGGCGAAACCCTGTCGCCCCTGGTGGCCTTTTTGACGCATGCCGCGCTGGAGTCTGGCGACAACCAGGCGCAGGCCGGCCAGGACGCGGTTCAGCTCATGACCGTGCATTCGTCCAAGGGGCTGGAGTTTGACTGCGTGTTCATCACCGGCCTGGAAGACGGCATCTTTCCGCATGAAAACTCGCTGAGCGACGCGGGCGGCATCGAGGAAGAACGCCGCCTGATGTACGTGGCCATCACGCGTGCCCGGCAGCGCCTGTACCTGAGCCACTCGCAGACCCGCATGCTGCACGGCCAGACGCGCTACAACCTGAAAAGCCGGTTTTTTGACGAGTTGCCCGAAGCCGCGCTCAAATGGATCACGCCCAAGCACCAGGGCTTTGCCTCGGGCCTGGGCGGCGGCCCCAATCCCTGGGGTGATGCTATGAATTCAGGAGCTG
>JANNXF010000046.1:0-1560 GCA_031409395.1 Polaromonas sp. | reverse complement strand
AACAAGGTGGCTTCGGTAAACGCCAGCGTCGCGGTGCGGTGTATCAGCCGCCCTTTCGCGGTGAGCGGGCTGCCATCACCCGGTGCCGGTTGCATGAAACTGGTTTTCATCTCGATGGTGACCACCCCCATGTCTTTTTGCACGCTGCGCGCCGCTGTGGCCATGGTCACATCGAGCAGCGTCATGATTGCGCCGCCGTGCGTCACGGCAAAAGAATTCAGGTGCGCCGGCTGCGGCGTGTAGGCAATGGCCGATTCACCGCCCTCAAACAGCTTCAGCTCAAAACCAAGGTGAGTGACAAACGGGATCTCGGCGCCAAAAGCTATCGTGCCCGCACGTTCGTTCACTGCGTGTAACTCTTTGCCCCCCTGTTCGCTCGCTTTGTGCAACTCTGCGTCGCCCGAGGGTGCTAATTTTCCCTGGGAAGGCCCGGTGGGAAATTGCTGGTCGCCTGGCACGACTAGCCGCCTGTCACGACAGATACGCCGCCATCCACCGCCAGCCACTGGCCGGTGATGTGCTTGCCCGCATCAGACGCAAACAGCACGCAAAGGCCCTTGAGGTCTTCGTCGTCACCCAGCCGGCCCAGCGGGGCATGGCCCGCCAGCTTTTCTTCGCCCATGGCCTTGAGCGTGCCCATGGTCATCTTGCTCGGGAAAAAACCGGGACAGATGGCGTTGACCGTGATGTTGTAAGCGCCCCATTCACAGCCCAGCGCCCGGGTGAAATTGACCACGGCGCCCTTGGAGGTGTTGTAGGCAATCGTGGTCATTTCGCGCGGGTTGCCGCCCAGGCCGGCAATCGAGGCGACGTTGATGATGCGCCCCGACTTGCGCGGAATCATGCTGTGCTTGGCAATGTGCTGCGACAAAATGAAGTAACCCCGAATGTTGAGGTTCATCACCTTGTCCCAGGCGTCTACCGGGTGGTCTTCTGCCGGTGCGCCCCAGGCCGCGCCGGCGTTGTTGACCAGAATGTCAACATGGCCCAGGCGCTTGATGGCCTCATCAGCCAGCGCCCGGATATCGGCTTCTTTGGAGCAGTCTGCGGCAATCCAGTCCACCTCAATGCCAGCGGCTTTCAGTTCGGCTGCAGACTCGATCAGGTCTTCGGCCTTGCGCGAGCTGAGAATGACTTTGGCGCCGGCCTCACCCAGTGCCTGGGCAAGCTGCAGGCCCAGGCCACGCGACCCCCCCGTGACCAGTGCGGTTTTGCCTTTGAGATCAAACAGTTGCTGAATGGTGCGTGTCATGAAGTGTCTCTTTTCAGGGTGTGGGTGAGCTGTTACGGTGTTGCGTCATCAGGTCAGGGTGTCTGGCCATTCAATGGGCTGCAGGGTGATGCGGGCAGGCCGTGAATGCGACACCGTTGGAAAATACGAAGTAAAACACAACATGACGTCCGCCATGGCGTTCTGCTGTCCTGCGGGTGACTTCAAATCCGGGCACGGTTGGCAGCGCTTATTGCGGAACCTTCATTTTTGAGCGCACGTAAATCAGCACAAAACCGGCAGTCGCCAGCACGCCGCCGCCCAGCAGCAGGGTCCAGCCTGCAGCATCA
>JANNXF010000045.1:0-4365 GCA_031409395.1 Polaromonas sp. | reverse complement strand
TTGGCAGGCACGTCCAGCCGGTCCAGCTGCAGCTTCATGTAGGTCGCGTCCTGGTGGGCGTCTGGTGCGGGTGCTTGCGTCAGACCGGCTTCAAAAACCCGGTTCTCTTCTTCAAAATCAAACAGGGCACGCGAAGAAATCGCGACAACCAGCTGACCATCAAGTGTTGCTGCCATGGACCACCTTGTTGTGTCTCAAATCACCAAATACCGCACTGTGTGACCCCTTTCCCCAGCGGGGGAGGGTGCCCGGCAGATTCCCCGCTGGGGAAAGTCAGCACGGGTTCACAGTGCCACTGTCTGCCATTGTCCATAATCCGGCGCGCTCAGGGGCCACTGGTCGGCCCGGCTGATCTGACGCTCGCCGCGTGCCAGCAGTTCCACCGCCCGCATCACCCCGGCGTGGGTGATCCAGAGCGTGTCGGGAGCGGTATTTTTCAGCGCGTCAAACGCGGCGGCAACCCGGGCCATGAAGGCCGTCACGCTTTCACCGCTGCCGCCTGCGGCGTAGTGGGCAAAGTCGTCAGTCCAGGCCTGCAGCTCGGCTGGCGCGATGTCTTGCCAGGCGCGGCCTTCCCAGTCGCCAAAGTTCATTTCCTGCAGGCGGGCGTCGGTTTTATAAGCCAAATCGGACCGCAGCCCAATCAATACGGGCGCAAGCTGCTCACATCTTTGTAGCGGAGAACTGACCACCTGCACGCCGGGCGGCAGCCACTGCGCCAGCGCCTGGGCGCATTGCCGCGTCGCCGCCGCATCGGCCGGCATGTCCAGCTGCCCGTAGCAGGTGCCGGCGGCAATCAGCGGCCTGGCGTGACGCACCAGAAAAAGCCTGGCCCCAGGCGGTGCGCCCTGTGTCATAGGCTGACCGCCAGCCCCAGGTAAAAAGCGATTTCACAGACCTGCTGCGTGGCCCCCAGGCAGTCGCCGGTAAAGCCCTGCAGGCGGCGCTTGAAAAGCCGCCCCATCCACAGCAGCGCCAGCACCGCAAAGCTGCAGGCCACCGCCAGATCAAGGGGGGCTATGACAAGACTGGCCAGGGCCAGCGCCCCCAAACACCACAGGCCCGCCACCACCAGGCTGCCAGGCGCGATGTGATCGGCCAGGGGTTTGGACTTGGAAGATGCGGTGTCGCCCACATGCGGTAGCCAGTAAATCAGCAGCAGCGGCAACCCGCGTGACACCACATGGCCGGCCCACAGCGCGGCGCCCACATAGCCAGCCCCAAACCAGCTTGTAAACCCGCCAGCAAGGGGCGCATCGTCAAGCCCGGCCGGTGTGCCTTCTACAGACCCGAGCACGGCCAGCACCGCCACCTTGCCCAGCAGCGCCAGCACCAGCGCCAGCGCGCCAAAAGCGCCCACGCGCGAGTCTTTCATGATGTCCAGCGCACGCTGCCTGTCGCTGCTGCCGCCCAGGCCATCGGCCACATCGGCCAGGCCGTCCTCATGAAAGCCGCCGGTCAGCAGCACCGTGGCCACGGTTGACAGCGCGGCGGCCAGCAGCGGTGTGAAAGAGGTGTCTGGCAGCACAGCTTGCAGCAAGCCGTAGACGGCCGCCGCCACAGCGCCCACCAGCATGCCCACGCCCGGGAAATGTCCGGCACTGGCGCGCAGCAGTTCCGGGCTGTAACCGACCCAGTTCGCCAGCGGCCCGGTGATCGGAATGCGGGTGAAGAACTGCACGGCCAGCAAAAATTCGCGAATGAATTGAAGCATGGGTGGCCTGGGGCTTCAGGCCGCGTCTTTGCCGCTCACGCCGGCCGACTCAAAACTCGCCATCTCGTTCAGAAAATTCGCCGCCGACTGCAGCAGCGGCCAGGCCAGCAGCGCGCCCGTGCCTTCGCCCAGCCGCAGGCCGAGTTCCAGCAGGGGCGTGGCGCCCAGGCGCGCCAACAGCAGGCTGTGGCCGTGTTCGGCAGAACGGTGGCAAAACACCAGGTAGTCCTGCACCGGCGGTACCAGCGCGTGGGCCAGCAACGCCGCCACACCGGCGATAAACCCGTCCACCAGCACCACGCGGCGTTCGCTGGCGGCCTGCAGCATGGCGCCGGTCATCATGGCGATTTCAAACCCGCCCAGTGCGGCCAGCGCCTCCAGTGGCGTGGTGGCCTGCGCGTGGCGAGCCAGTGCGCGCTGCAGCACCGCCTGCTTGTGTTGCAGCTGTGCGTCGTCCAGACCGGTGCCGCGCCCGGTGGCGTCTTCAAGGCTGGCACCCGTCAGGCGGGCCAGCAGCAGGGCCGCGGCCGAGGTGTTGGCAATGCCCATTTCACCGAAAGCCACCACGTTGCCGGGCAGGGCGCGCACGATGGCCATGCCACTGGCCAGCGCGGCCTGGGCCTGGGCCAGAGACATGGCGGGTGCCTGGCAGGCGTTGTGGGTGCCGTGCGCGATTTTTCGTTGCAGCAGTTGCGGGTGTGCGGGCAGGTCGGCCGCCACGCCCGCATCCACCACCTGCAGCGCAAAGCCATGCTGGCGCGCAAACACATTGATGGCGGCACCGCCGGCCAGCATGTTGCCCACCATCTGCACCGTCACCGCCTGCGGATAGGCCGACACGCCTTCGGCCACGATGCCGTGGTCGGCGGCAAACACCACGATTTGGGGCTCGCGCAAGGCCACCGTGTCCTGCTGCTGGATCAGGCCCAACTGCAAGGCCAGCGCCTCCAGCCGGCCCAGCGCGCCGGGCGGCTTGGTCTTGTGGTCAATCTTGTGGCGCAGCTGCGCCTCAAGCGCCGCGTCGGCGGTGGGCTCAATCGGGGGAAGCGGAAAGGTGTTGGTCATGAAGGAGTTGTTTCAGGCACGTTGGGCAAAAGCAGCTGGCGGGTGTTTCCTGTCCCCCCTCCGAGCGGGAGGGGAGATCAGTTTGTCCCCCCTCCCAGCGGGAGGGGGTTAGGGGGAGGGCTGCCCGAACAGGCCCGCGCTCCAAAGTGGGTGAAAGCCCGGGCGTCTGGTCCAAAGCGCGCATCACCTCCGACCAAACCCCTTCCATATTCCCCAAAACGTCGTTGTTCCAAAACCGCAGCACGGCCACGCCCTGCTGTTTCAAAAAGACGGTTCGCGCGTCATCGTGCGCCATGGTTGATGTCTGGGCGTGTTGTCCACCGTCCAGCTCTATCGCCAGTCGCCGTTCAACGCAATAAAAATCCAGTACATAGGGATTGATCGGGTGCTGACGGCGAAACTTGACGCCGGTTTGCTGGCCGCGCAGTACACGCCAGAGTGCGTCTTCTGCGTTTGTCGTGTTGTGCCGAAGCGTTCTGGCGAAGTCGCGCAGGTGTGTTGGCAGGGGTGCGGGGTTGAAGAGCGTGGTGACGGGGGGGGCCCCCACCCTAACCCTCCCCCGCTGGGGGAGGGGATTGAGAGTTTGCCTCTCCTGCTGGGGTAGCAGGTCTAAAGGCGGCATTTGCGCGCACCAGCACGCGCCATCGCCTGCCACCGCTCCGCAGCTGAATTCGGCGTTGCAACGGGTGCATACCGAGTTGGGCGACGGTGCTGCGGGGGGTGCTGCGCCCTCTGGGGTCATGGCGGCGTCGGGTCAGCGTTGCAAAAACAGCCGGTACACCGGGTTGTCGGTTTCTTCGACGTGGGGGTAGCCCAGCGTGTCCAGAAATTCCTTGAAGGCCTTGTTGTCGGCCTTGGGAACCTGCAGGCCCACCAGAATGCGGCCGTAGTCAGCGCCCTGGTTGCGGTAGTGGAACAAGGTGATGTTCCAGCCCGGGCGCATCAGGCTCAAAAACTTCATCAGCGCGCCGGGCCGCTCGGGAAACACAAAGCGCAGCAGGCGCTCGCCACCTGACAGGGCGCTGTGCCCACCCACCATGTGGCGAATATGGCCCTTGGCCAGTTCGTCGTGCGTGAGGTCCAGCGCCTTGAAACCGTGGCGCGAGAAATTGGCGGCTATTTTGCTGCTCTCGCCTTTGGCCGAGGTCGTCAGCCCGACAAACACATGGGCGCTGGCGTCGTCGCTGATGCGGTAGTTGAACTCGGTCACGCTGCGCGGGCCACCGGGCAATTCGCCGATCAGTTCGCAAAACCGCCTGAAGCTGCCGCGTTCTTCGGGAATCGTCACGGCAAACAGGGCTTCCCGTTCCTCACCCACTTCAGCCCGCTCGGCGACAAAGCGCAGGCGGTCAAAGTTCATGTTGGCGCCGCACAAAATCGCGGCGTAGGTCTCGCCCTGGGTCTTGTGGGTGGCCACATACTGCTTGATGGCCGCCACGGCCAGGGCCCCGGCCGGCTCCACAATGCTGCGGGTGTCGACAAACACGTCCTTGATGGCGGCGCACACTGCATCGGTGTCAACCGTGATGAACTCGTCGACCAGTTCGCGGCTGATACGAAAGGTTTCTTCACCCACCAGCTTGACG
>JANNXF010000044.1:0-10901 GCA_031409395.1 Polaromonas sp. | reverse complement strand
CCTCGGCAGTGAACGCCACAGACCGGCATAAATGCTATTCTTTGCAGCGAATGAACAAAGCTTTCACCAAGGAAACCGAGCCCGATGACGAGGAGCCAGCGCTCTTGCCGGTGGCGGGTAAAAATTACATCACGCCCCGCGGCTATGGGCGCCTGCGCAGCGAACTGCTGGACCTGATTGACAACGAACGCCCCAAGGTAGTGGACGTTGTTCACTGGGCCGCCAGCAATGGTGACCGGTCGGAAAACGGCGATTACATCTACGGGAAAAAGCGGCTGCGCGAGATAGACCGGCGCATCCGGTTTTTGACGCAGCGACTGGAAATGGCCGAAATCAGCAGTCCGTCCATTCACCACGGCAGCGATCAGGTATTTTTTGGCGCCACCGTCACGTATGCCGATGAAAGTGGCGAAGAGCGCACCATCACCATCCTGGGTATTGATGAAGCCAACAGCGCCCTGGGGCAGGTCAGCTGGGTTTCTCCGGTGTCGAGGGCTTTGCTCAAGTCAAGAGTGGGTGACGAGGTCAACCTGGTCACGCCCCACGGTGTTGTGGTGCTGGAGGTGTTGAAGGTGGACTACCCTGCGTCCGAGGCGCTGTAGCACCTGCTCGGGAGGCTGTTGCTAGCCGGATGATTTGGCGCGCTGTACGCGCATCACGGAAGGGGTTCGCTTGACGCTGCGCAGTGCCGATGCCAGGTGAACACGATCGCGCACCGACACGCCGAAGCGCAAATCCGTGGCGTCGTGTGCGGGCTCATGCCCCATGTCCACATGGGTGATATCGACTTCGGCACTGGCCAGAGCCGCCGCAACACGTGCCAGCACGCCTTTGCCGTTGGAAACCGTCACCAGTAAATCCGTGTCAAAAGCGCGAACAGGCTCGTCGGACCAGTCGACTGCAATAAAGCGCTCACTGTCGCGGTGCTGCAGGCGTTTGGCTACTGTGCAATCGTCAGTGTGCACAAAGAGGCCTTCCCCCCGGCCCAGGTAGCCCACAATGCCGTCCCCCGGAATGGGGTGACAACAGGTTGAAAACTGCACGGAAGCGCCTTCGCTGCCGTCGAGCAGAAGCGCGCCCTGCGACACGGACTCGTGGGCCGTGTAGCGCTCGCGGCTCATGATCAGGGGGTCGGGCTTTTCGCCGGTTTCGGCCAGCAGGGTGACGATGCGTTTGGCCACCATGGTGGCGATGCGTTTCCCCAGGCCGATGTCAGTGAGCAAATCAGCCCGCGAGCGGTTTCCGGTAAAGCGCAGGATTTTTTCCCATTTGACGTGATGGGCTTCGTCGTCATCGGAAAGGCGTTCGCGGTCTATGCCTTCAGCCCGAAGCGCCTGGGCGAGCATTTTTTCGCCCAGTTCCTGCGATTCTTCGAGCGCCATGGTTTTGAGGTGATGGCGGATTTTTGACCGTGCCTTGCCAGTGCGCACAAAGCTCAACCAGCCGGGATTGGGGCTGGCAACTGCCGCTGTGATGATTTCGATCACATCGCCGTTGTGCAGCTCGGAGCGCAACGGAACCTGTTCGCCATTGACTTTGGCTGCCACTGCGCGGTTGCCCACGTCACTGTGAATGGCGTAGGCAAAATCAACAATGGTGGCACCGCGTGGCATCGCCATGATCTGGCTTTTCGGGGTGAATACATAAACCGCTTCGGGAAACAGGTCCACCTTGACGTGGTCCCAAAATTCGGCAGCGTCCCGCGTTTCCTGCTGAATATCTAGCAACGACTGCAGCCACTGTGCGCCCAAGCGCTGCGAGGCGTCGCTGTCCGGGTCGGTCGCCTTGTACAGCCAGTGCGCAGCAACCCCTGACTCCGCGACCACATGCATGGCCTCGGTACGCATCTGAAACTCGATATTGGTGCCGAACGGACCGACCAGCGTGGTGTGCAGTGACTGGTAACCGTTGATTTTGGGGATGGCGATGTAGTCCTTGAACTTGCCGGGCAGGGGTTTGTACAGCTGGTGCAAAACCCCCATCGCGGTGTAGCAAGCCGTCAGGTCTTGAACAATCACCCGAAAACCGTACAGGTCGGTGACCTGGGCAAACGACAAGTGCTTCTCGTCCATCTTGCAGTAGATGGAATAAAGCGTTTTCTCACGGCCGTAGATGTGGGTGGTGATTTTGGCGTTTGAGAATGCCGACTCCACCTCGGACTGCACCCGCTTGATGACGTCGCGTCTGCGGCCCCTGGCCCGCACCAGCGCCTTGGTCAAAGTGGCATAACGCCAGGGGTAGAGGTGCTGAAAGGACAGATCCTGCAGCTCCCGGTAAGTCGTGTTCAGCCCCAGGCGGTGGGCGATGGGCGCATAAATATCCAGCGTTTCACGCGATATGCGCGTCCACTTGATTCGCGGCACGTCGCTGAGCGTACGCATGTTGTGCGTACGGTCTGCCAGCTTGACCAAAATGACGCGCACATCGCGTGCCATGGCCAGCAGCATTTTTCGAAAAGACTCGGCCTGGTTTTCTTCGCGGGTGTTGAACTCCAGCTTTTCCAGCTTGGTCAGGCCGTCCACCAGTTCGGCCACGGGCGCACCAAAGCGTTCAATCAGCTCGGGCTTGGTCACACCGCAGTCTTCAATCGCATCGTGCAGCAATGCGGCCATCAGAGCTTGTGCGTCAAGCTTCCATTCAGCGCACTGCTGTGCCACGGCAATCGGGTGGGTGATGTAAGGCTCGCCACTGTTTCGCAATTGGCCCAGGTGGGCTTCATCGGCGAAGCGATAAGCCCTGCGCACGTTGTCAATATCAGCCGTACTCAGGTAGTCGAGTTTGGCCGTGAGCGCGGCAAAGCTGGCTGCGGCGGCGTTGGCCGCGGCGGGGGTCGATTTGGCTAGAGGGGCGCGCGAAAGAGTAACGCTCATGCCTCAAATGTATCGCGGCATGAATAAAATGCGAAAAAAACGGGTTTTCAGGCGCTTGATACGGCGAAATAAGGTGCCCATAACGAAAAAAGCACCGGTCAACGGTGCTCTTTTCAGCAGGGTGAATGATTTCAGCCGGGTACTTTTTTCAGCATTTCCAGGCCGATTTTGCCTTCGGCAATTTCACGCAGGGCAGTCACACCAGGCTTGTTCTTGCTCTCGATCTTGGGCGCATGGCCCTGGCTGAGCATGCGGGCACGGTAGGTGGCGGCCAGGACCAGCTGAAAGCGGTTCGGAATTTTTTCGAGGCAATCTTCAACGGTAATGCGGGCCATGGGGGATCTCCGGTGTGATCGGTAAATAAATGCCTGGTCGCTTCACCGCTTGGGTCGGCGAAGGGCGTCAGGGGATTTGAAGGGCTTTGAAAGTCTCAGCCCGAGCCCGTCGCTGGGCCGAAAACTTGAGTCTTTGGGCGTGAACAATGGTTTTCAGGTCGAAAACCGCTGTTTCAAATAACTCGTTGATTATAACGAAGTCGAATTCAGGGGCTTGCGCCATCTCGGTAGCGGCATTTTTCAGCCGCAGTTCAATCACTTCTGCGCTGTCTTCGCCACGTCGCTGCAGGCGTGAGCGCAGTTCTTCCCAGCTCGGGGGCAGTATGAAAATCAGCACGGCATTGGCAAAAATCCGCTTGATGTTGATGGCGCCCTGAAAGTCAATTTCAAGAATGACATCGGCCCCGTGCGCCACCCGTTCTTCGATGGTGTGGCGCGAGGTGCCGTAACGCTGACCATGGACATGCGCCCATTCCAGAAAAGAGTTGCGCAGCACCATGCCGTCAAACTCTTCAGGGGACAGAAAAAAGTACTCCCGGCCATGCTTTTCCTGCCCGCGCGGGGGCCGGGTGGTGTGCGAAACGGCGGGTTGAATACGCGAATCCAGCTCCATCAGGGCTTTGACCAGGCTGGATTTACCCGCCCCGCTGGGGGCCGCGACAACAAATAGATTTCCGGGATAGTCCATATATTACGGGCGCCTATTGCTATTTATTTGATAGTGAGTCGGTGGCAACTGGGGGTTACTCGATGTTCTGGACCTGCTCGCGGATTTGCTCTATCAGCACTTTCATGTCAACAGAAATATGCGTCAGCTCCAGGGATGCCGATTTGGAGCCCAGGGTGTTGGCCTCCCGGTGCAACTCCTGAATCAAAAAATCCAGGCGTTTGCCCAGTTCGCCGCCGCTGGCCAGCAGGCGATCGATTTCGTCGAGGTGGGACGACAGTCGGGTGATTTCTTCAGCCACATCAATCCGGATGGCAAACGCGGTGGCCTCGGTCAGGGCCCTATCCTGGGCCATTTCTGGCAGCGTGGTGCTGCTGCCCAGGGCCAGCGCTTCTTTCCAGCGCTCCAAAAAGCGGGTTTTTTGCTGCTCTACCAGCTTGGGAACCATGGGCACCGCCAGGGCCGCCAGGGCCCGCAACTGGGCGGTGCGGTCAAGCAGCATCAGGGCCAGGCGCGCGCCTTCGCGTTCGCGGGCGGCCATCAGCTCTTTCAAGGCCTTTTTGGCCAGCTTGAGCAGGTCTTCGCTGTGGTCGTGGGGTTTTTTGTCTTCGTTGGTGGCGATTCTGAGGATGTCCGCAACGCTCAGGGCCGCCGCCTGCGGCAACCACGACTTGATGCTGTCTTCCAGGGAGCCCAGGCGTTGTAGCGTGGCTGACGATGGCGCACGCAGATTGCTGGCCGAAGTGCTTTCAAGCGACACCCGAACCTCGACCTTGCCGCGCTTGAGTTTGCCCGTCAGCAGCTCACGCAAGGCCGGTTCGGCCTGTCGCAATTCATCGGGCAGGCGAAAGGCCAGGTCCAGAAAGCGGCTGTTGACCGAGCGTATCTCGACCCCCAGCCGGCTGCTGGCGTCCTGGCGTGCTTCAGTTTCCGGTCCAGGCTGCGCCATGCTGGACTGCACGGTTGCATAGCCTGTCATGCTGTAAACTGACATTTCTAATACACTTTACTAGAGAGAATAAGAGAGGCAAGACTTGGTGACGCCGTCATCAGTGCCCATCGTCAAATTATGTCAAAGGTCAAGCCTGCACCATTGCCGCCCGACACCGTGATTGGTGGCTATCGCGTTGTGCGAAAGCTTTCCGCCGGCGGGTTTGGTGTAGTTTACTTGGCTGTCGACAACGAGGGCCAGCAGGTCGCCATCAAGGAGTACCTGCCTTCTTCGCTCGCCAGCCGTTCGCCCGGCGAGTTGCTGCCCCAGGTGCAGCCCGAAAAGCTCTCGCTCTACCGACTCGGCCTGAAGAGTTTTTTTGAGGAAGGCCGGTCGCTGGCCCAGATTTCACACAGCTCCGTGGTGAGTGTGCTGAATTTCTTTCGCGAGAACGAAACCGTCTACATGGTGATGAATTACCTGGAGGGCGGGACGCTCCAGGACTTCATCATCACCGCGCGTGAACTGAAAAAGCAAAAAGTGTTCCGCGAGTCAACCATTCGCTCCCTGTTTGACGAAATCCTGCGTGGTTTGCGCATCGTGCACCAGCACAAAATGCTGCACCTTGACATCAAGCCCGCCAATATCTTCATCACCGACGACAACCGCGCGGTGATGATTGACTTTGGCGCGGCCCGCGAGGTCTTGAGCAAAGAGGGCAACTTCATTCGCCCCATGTACACCCCCGGTTTTGCGGCGCCCGAAATGTACCGCCGTGATTCCTCCATGGGCCCATGGACCGATATTTACGCGATAGGCGCCTGCATTTACGCCACCATGCAGGGCTACCCGCCCAATGATGCGCCGCAGCGCCTTGAAAAAGACCGGCTTTCGCTGGCGCTCTCGCGCCTGCGCGGTGTTTACTCTGACAACCTGATTGAGGTGGTGGAGTGGTGCATGTCGCTCGATCCGCTGTCGCGACCGCAGTCGGTGTTTGCCTTGCAAAAAGAACTGAGCCGCGAAAGCGAGCGTCGCTACACCAAGCTCACGGTCAGCGAAAAGGTTCGCCTGCAGTTCGACAACATCGTGTCTGATACCAAAAAAACCGCGCGTAAGGCGACGGCGATGGCGACCCGCTTCAAATGAAATTTTCTGTCTTTCAGGTCAGCCGAAAAGGCGGGCGCGAAAAAAACGAAGACCGCATGGGCTATTGCTACACGCGCGAATCGGGTCTTTTTGTACTCGCCGACGGCATGGGGGGCCACCCTGAAGGGGAAGTTGCGGCTCAGTTGGCGTTGCAAACCATTTCTGCGCTTTACCAAAAGGAAGCGCGACCGGCCATCCGCGACACCACCGAATTTCTGTCGACGGCATTGATGGCCGCGCATCATCAGATCATTCGCTACGCCAGCGAAAAAGGCATGCTGGACACGCCGCGAACCACTCTGGTGGCGGCCATCTTGCAGGGCGCCGGGGCCACCTGGGTGCATTGTGGCGATTCCCGCCTGTACGTGGTGCGCGACGGCGAACTGCTGACGCGTACCCGTGACCACTCTTACCTTGAACAGCAGAGCGCGGGGGTGATCAAGTTTGAACGCATCAACCGCAATATTTTGTTTACCTGCCTGGGTTCACCGACCAAACCGGTGTTTGACATCACCGGCCCGGTGATCCTGCAGCAGGGCGACAAACTGATGCTGTGC
Source organism: Polaromonas sp. (assembly GCA_031409395.1). Classification (GTDB taxonomy): domain Bacteria; phylum Pseudomonadota; class Gammaproteobacteria; order Burkholderiales; family Burkholderiaceae_C; genus Polaromonas. The sequence goes on along the minus strand of JANNXF010000044.1, from coordinate 4,395 downwards.
TCCGACGGACTCTGGGGCAGCCTGACAGACGTCGAAATCGTTCGGCATCTGGCTGCCAAAAGCGTTTCCGAAGCGGTTCCCGACCTGGTTGAAAACGCCTTGCGCAGTGGCGGTGAACACAGCGACAACGTGACGGTGCTGGCCATGGAATGGGAAACACCGGACGCGTTTGAGTCGACGCGGGGCGTATCGACCGACAGCATCATGGACGGCGTGTTCGCGTCCACCATTCAGGCCGGTGTGCTCGACACGGGGGTCGATGACCTGGACGAGGCGACGATTGAGCGGTCTATTGCCGAAATCAATGAAGCCATTCGGCGATCGGCTGCGCGTAGAGTCTGATTTCAGGGCGTTTTAACGCTTTTGGCCTGGCATGCCCGGGCCTCCACACCGCTTTCCCCATCCTTCTTGCCCACCATTTTGGCGTGTTTCGCCAGAAAGCCACCTTCCATGAGCCAGTTTGAAAGAAGCGACAACCGTGCTGCTGACGCCCTGCGCGCTGTGCGCATCACCCGCCACTACACCGCCTACGCCGAGGGCTCTGTGCTGATTGAATTTGGCGGCACCAAGGTCTTGTGCACCGCTTCGGTGGAAGAAAAAGTGCCGGGTCACAAAAAAGGCAGCGGCGAGGGCTGGGTCACGGCTGAATACGGCATGCTGCCACGCGCCACGCACACTCGCAGCGACCGCGAAGCCGCCCGTGGCAAGCAGAGCGGCCGGACGCAAGAGATTCAGCGCCTGATTGGCCGGTCCATGCGTTCGGTGTTTGACCTGAAAAAATTGGGCGAGCGCACGATCCACCTTGACTGCGACGTGATCCAGGCCGACGGCGGTACCCGAACCGCCAGCATCACCGGGGCTTTTGTGGCGGCGCAAGATGCGGTGAACAAACTGCTGGCCGAGGGCAAACTCACCGAAACGCCCATCATTGACCATGTGGCCGCTATTTCAGTGGGCATTGTGCGGGGCACACCCCTGCTTGACCTCGAATACACCGAAGATTCGGCCTGTGACACCGACATGAATGTGGTGATGACCGGCGCTGGCAACTATGTGGAAGTACAGGGCACCGCAGAAGGCGCGGCCTTTTCACGCAAGGAAATGGACGCGCTGCTGGTGCTGGCCGAAAAAGGCATTGCCGAGCTGGTCTCCCTGCAGAAGCAGTCGCTATTGAATTAATAGCTGCTTGCGCCCGAATCTATTGGGCTTGAAGCACTTTCAACCATGAAAATCGTATTGGCATCGAACAACCAGGGCAAGCTGGCCGAACTGCAGGCGTTGCTGGCACCGCTGGGTTTTGAGCTGCTGAGCCAGGCTTCTCTGGGCCTGCCCGAGGCCGAGGAGCCCTTTCGGACCTTTGTTGAAAACGCCCTTGCCAAGGCCCGCCATGCGGCCCGGCTGAGCGGCCTGCCGGCGCTGGCCGACGACGCCGGTTTGTGTGTGGACGCCTTTGGCGGCCTGCCGGGCGTTGACACCGCGTTCTATGCCACCCGGTTTGGCTATTCCAAGGGCGATGACAACAACGTCAGGGCCTTGCTCGAACAGATGGACAGCGTTGACAACCGCCGTGCGGCGCTGGTCAGTACGCTGGTGGCGGTCAGGTCTGCCGATGACCCCGAGCCGCTGATTGCGTCGGGGCGGGTGGTGGGAGACATTACCCGAGCCCCCGTGGGTGCCAACGGTTTTGGCTTTGACCCGGTGATGTTCCTGCCGCAGTTTGGTCAAACCTTTGCGCAGTTGCCGGTCGATGTCAAGAACGCCAACAGCCATCGCGGCAAGGCAGCGCGCCAGATGATCGATTTAATGCGCCAACAATGGTTGTGAAGCCCTAGCCCAGGTCATGCAACAAGATATCCAGCACTACATGCGAAGCGGCACGCTGCAGCTTAAAAGCCTGCCGCCGCTGTCGCTCTATGTGCACCTGCCATGGTGCATCAAGAAATGCCCGTATTGCGATTTCAACTCGCACGAGGTGTCTGCTGAGATGCCAGAGCAGCGTTACATCGACGCCCTGGTGGCCGATCTGGAGTCGTCTCTGCCGCTGATCTGGGGCCGCACGGTGCACAGCATTTTCATTGGTGGCGGCACACCCAGCCTGTTTTCACCGCAGGCCATAGACCGCCTGCTGGCCGATATCCGGGCCCGGCTGAAGCTCACGGCCGATTGCGAGATCACGCTCGAGGCCAACCCCGGCACCTTTGAAAAAGACCGCTTCAAGGCCTTTCGCAGCGCTGGCGTCACGCGGCTGTCGGTGGGCGTGCAAAGCTTTGACGACCAGCACCTGAAAGCGCTGGGGCGTGTGCATGACCGCGCGCAGGCGATTGCGGCGGTGGAAGAAGCGGCGCAGGCTTTTGACACCTTCAACCTTGACATCATGTACGCCCTGCCCGGCCAGACCATGGACGGTCTGGCGCAGGACATGCGGCAGGCGCTGGCGCTGCAGCCACCGCATATTTCCATCTACCACCTGACGATTGAGCCCAACACCCTTTTTGCCAAATTTCCGCCGGTGATTCCCGAAGAAGACATGGCCTACGCCATGCTGGACAAGATCACGGAAATGACCGAAGGCGCCGGGCTGCAGCGCTACGAAGTCTCGGCTTACGCCAGGGCAGGGCACCGGTGCTTTCACAACGTCAATTACTGGCAGTTTGGCGACTACCTGGGCATAGGCGCGGGCGCGCACAGCAAGCTCAGCTTTGCCCACCGGGTGGTGCGACAAGTGCGTTACCGTGAGCCCAGGCTGTACATGGAAAAAGCCCTGGCGCGCGATGCGGTCACGCAGGAAACCGAGGTCAGCCGCGCCGACCTGCCGTTTGAGTTCATGCTCAATGCCCTGCGGCTCCGGGAAGGCTTCAAGCTGCAGGATTTTGCGGACAAGACCGGCCTGCCCCTGACCGCCATTGCGCAGGGCCTGGAAGAAGCCGAGCGCAAGGGCCTGATTGAACGCGATTTTGTGCGCGTCAAACCGACCGAGCGCGGCTTTGATTTTTTGAACGATCTGCAGGCCTTGTTTCTGGCAGACTGACAATACAAGGCCCTATGGAAACCTCGCACATTATTCTTCTGGTCATCAGCAGCGCCGTCAGCTTCGGTCTGGGCCGTACTTTCGTGCATTTCCGCAACAAAAAGCGACGCGAAACGGCGCAGGCACGCGAAGCCCAGGCGCTGCGCGACAAGCCGGCAGAGCCAGAATCCAAAAACAAGAGCAAACGCAAACGCCAGTTGCAGCAGTTCGGAAAAAATGGGGAAAACTGAAGCTGCGTCCTGAAAAAGTAAACCCACCCGCCGTTTTCACGAGGGGTGGGTCAATTTAAAGACGTGAGGATGGGTTTTCACCCGCCTGATCTGTCACTGTCTGGCGGAAGCGGTGAGATTCGAACTCACGGAGGACTCACATCCTCGGCAGTTTTCAAGACTGCTGCATTCAACCGCTCTGCCACGCTTCCAAGCCCGATAGTTTAACCGCTGGATCAGCGAGCCCTGGCGCGAACCTTAAAAAAGCACAGGCTCAGCCGGCCTTCAACATGCCTTTGGTTTCAATGAACGCCACCACCTCGGCCAGTCCGGCCTGGGTCTTGAGGTTGGTCATGACAAAGGGCTTGAGGCCTTTGGCGGTGGTGCGCATGCGGATGGTGTCGCGCTCCATCACCTTCAGGTCGGCCCCCACATACGGCGCCAGATCGGTTTTGTTGATGACGAACAGGTCGCTTTTGGTGATGCCGGGGCCGCCCTTGCGCGGGATTTTTTCACCCGCGGCGACGTCAATCACATAGATGGTGAGGTCGCTCAGTTCCGGGCTGAAGGTGGCGGCCAGGTTGTCGCCGCCTGACTCGACAAACACCACATCGGCATCCGGAAAATCCACCAGCATGCGGTCTATGGCCTCCAGGTTGATGGAGGCGTCTTCGCGGATGGCGGTGTGCGGGCAGCCACCGGTTTCCACGCCCATGATGCGCTCGGCATCGAGGGCGCCGCTCACCGTCAGGATGCGCTGGTCTTCCTTGGTGTAGATGTCGTTGGTGATGGCGACCAGGTCATATTGGCTTTTCATGGCCTTGCAGAGCATTTCAAGCAGGGTGGTCTTGCCCGAGCCGACCGGGCCACCTATGCCCACGCGCAGCGGGGGGAGGGTCTTGGTACGGTTGGCGATGTGGTGCAGGGTGGACATGGTATTTGCTATGAATAAAGGAGCTGCTTGCGCAATGAATACGGGGGCTAGAGGTCGATTACGATCTGAAGAGCCGTGAATACTGCACTTCATGCTGGCTGCTCAGGATGGCCAGCATGGGGGAAAACGCCTGGCGGCTGTCGTCCGTGACCGCCAACGCATGGTCAATGGCGGTCGGTATCTCGGCGGTGAGGGCGGACAGGATGCGTTGGCCCGCACTTTGG
>JANNXF010000043.1:0-4980 GCA_031409395.1 Polaromonas sp. | reverse complement strand
TTCAGGGCCGCCGAGCCGGTAGCCATCTGGAAGGGAATGGAAAGCGGCACCGCATTGCTGGGAAGCGCCGTGTTGGTCAGGTTGTTGACGCGTCCGCCCGCCACCGCGTAATTGGTGCAGCCTGCCGTGGCGCTCGGGGCCAGCGTGGGACCGAAAAAGGCGCACAGGCTGCCAACGCCGAAGCTGGCCGCAACGCGTTCCGGGAAAATCTGGAAGGCCGTGGCCGGTGTGTCACCCTGAATGGTGAACTTGAAGCCAAAGGTGCCGCTGTCGGCAATGCTGTCGCCAAACACCTTGACCGCTGAGACGCTGGTTTTGGGGGCGGTATCGGCACTGCCGCCACCGCCACAACCGGCCAACACCAAGGCGCAGCTGAGTGCTGCCAATTTCCAGAGTTTCATCTAGAGTCCTTAAAAATAGAACGACCGTTCGTTTACGTGTTGCCAATGGTAAGGCGAGTTGCAAGGCTGTAACAGGGGGTAAATACGGGTTTTCGACCTGTGCGGGCTGGGCCAGGAAATGCGCGCCGCCTAGCGGCCCGGCAGTTGTGGGCCGCCTGGGCCGGACGGGGCAGGGGCTTTGCCATAGACCAGCTTCATGCCCAGAATCGCCAGGGCCAGCGCCAGTGTGATGGCGTTGGCCACCACGATCGGCCAGGCGCCCAGCAGCAGGCCGTAGGCCAGCCACAGCGCCACACCCAGGGTGAACACGCTGTACATGCCGAGCGAGACACCGCTGACGTCGCGGGTTCTGAAGCTGAGCCAGGCCTGCGGCACAAAGCTCACGGTGGTCAGGCAGGCCGCAGCCGTGCCGACGATATCGGCCAGGGCAAACCCCATCAGGGTGGGGCTCAACGTTTGCCTTCTTTCACGGTCCAGTCAATCAGCGCTTCCAGTGCCGGGTGCGCGGCGGCGGCATTCGGGTGGTTGATGATGGCAACCACCACCAGACGCCGGCCGCTGGGGGTGTGCACATAGCCGGCCAGGGCGGTGGCGTCGCGCAGCGTGCCGGTTTTCAGGTGTGCCCAGCCCTGCGAGACGCGCGACTTGCTGCGCCGCAGCGTGCCGTCCACCCCGATGATGGGCAGCGAGGCCATCAGCTCGGGCATGGCCCCCGAGAGATAGGCCGCCTGCAGCATGCGCGCCAGCCCCTGCGGGCTGATGCGCTCTTGCCGCGACAGGCCCGAGCCGTTGTCCAGCACCGGCAGATCCTGCTCGCCAAAGCGCTCACGCCACCAGGCGCGCACCGCCTCGCGCGAGGCCTCGTTGCTGGCGGGGGGGGCGCTGGCGCCGTTGTTGCCGTTGCTGCGCTGGCTGCCGTTTGCCAGCGCGGGCAGGCTCAGGCTTAAAAAAAGCTGCTGCGCCATCACGTTGTTGCTGTATTTGTTGATGTCCCTGATCACATCGGCCAGGGGGGGCGACACCGCTTCAAACACCGGCTTCAAACCCGCTGGGGCACGGCCTTCGCGCACCCGCCCCTCGAGCTTGCCGCCCATTTCCTGCCAGAGGCCGGCCACGGCCCGTTCGGCGTAGCTGGCGGGGTCGGCATAGGCCACGGCCCAGACTTTTTCACCGCAGCCCACCGGGTAGCTGCCCTTGAAGGCCATGCGAAAGGGGTCGGAAAAGTCGGCTTTGAGCGTGGCCCGGTAGTCGCCGCAGTCGGCCAGCGTGCCGCCGGGCGGCCCTGACGACAGCGGCACGCTGGTTTGCAGCTGCACATTGGCCAGCGCCGGCTCGAAGTTGACGCTGGCACTGCCCGTGGCCGGATTCGGCACAAAGCTCATCACCACCGATTTGTAGTTGACCAGCAGCGCGTCGGGCGTGGCGTTGTAGGGCCGCAGCGGTTCGCCGTCAAAGTCGGCCGGGTTTTGCGCGCTGGCCGCAAAGGCGCTGCGGTCCAGCAGGATGTCGCCGCTGATGGTCTTGATGCCCAGCGCCTGGACCCGGCGCAGCAGCAGCCATAGCCGCTCCAGCACCAGCTTGGGGTCGCCCCGGCCCTGAATAACCAGGTTGCCCTGCAGCACGCCGTTGGCAACCGTGCCATCGACATACACCGGCGTGCTCCAGGTAAAGGCCGGGCCCAGCAGTTCGAGGCCGGCGTAAGTGGTCACCAGCTTCATGACCGATGCGGGGTTCATGGCGGCGCTGGCGCGGTGCGCCAGCAGCGGCACCGACTTGCCATTCAGGGCGGGCGCGGCGTCGATGACGATGGCGGCCAGTGCGCTCTGCGGCACTTTGGCGCGGGCCAGCAGCGCGTCGACCTCTGCCGGCAGGGCCTGGGCCTGGCTGGCCAGCGGCGCGATGACGCCCAGCAAGCCCGCCAGCAGGCCGGTGCCCAGGCGCGTGGCCAGGCCGGTGAAGGGGGCGGTGCGGGACGGGTTAAACAGCATGCGGCGATTATCGGCGCTCCCAGGCAGGATAATCACGGCTTTGCAGGCTGCGGCCGGGTGGCGGCAGTCGCTACTTTTTTAATAGCTGCCTGCGCCCGTGTTATTTGGGCAAAACCTCGATTTGATGACCCACGCTTTGAAACTATTGGCCTTTGACACCAGCACCGACCGCCTGTCGATTGCCGTGACCGATGGCGCGCGCGTCTGGCAGCACAGCGGCCCGGGCGGCGCGCAGGCGTCCACCACGCTGATTCCGGCGATTCTGGCGCTGCTGGCCGAGTCCGGCCTGGGCCTGGACCAGCTCGATGCCCTGGTGTTTGGCCGCGGCCCCGGTTCGTTCACCGGCCTGCGCACCGCCTGTGCCGTGGCGCAAGGCCTGGCCTTCGGTACCCGGCAGGGCGCGGGCCTGCCGGTGCTGCCGCTGGACACGCTGATGGCGGTGGCGCAAGAGGCGCGTTTTCAACATCCCGGCGGCGGGGCTGACCGCGTTTTGACCGTGACGGCACTGCTCGATGCCCGCATGGACGAAATGTATGTGCAGCGCTTTGAATTTCGCAGCAGCCACTGTGCCGCGCTGGGCGACTGCACGCTGGTGCGGCCCGAAAACCTGCTGCTGGACGACGCCACCGACCTTTGGGCGGGCAATGTGTTTGGCGTTTACGCCGACCGTTTGCCAGCGGGGCTGGCGGCGCGGCTCACCGTGCCGGCGCTGCCCACGGCCAGCGCGCTGCTGCAACTGGCGCCGCCCCGGCTGGCGGCCGGGCACGGCGTCGATGCCGCGCGGGCCCTGCCGCTGTATGTGCGGGACAAAGTTGCCCTGACGACCGAAGAGCGCGCCCGGCTCAAGGCCGGCGTGGCCAACCCCCTTGCGGCCTGAACCTGTTGCTGCCATGAGCGCCCACCTCCAGCCCCTGCCGCCCCTTCAGCCTCTGGAGGCCCGCTTTGAAGCCATGACGCCGGCCTGGCTGGACGCCGTGGTGCGGGTCGAAGACAGCGCCTACGACCACCCCTGGACGGCGGCCAACTTCAGCGACTCGCTGCGGGCCGGCTACCAGGCGCAACTGCTCATTGGCGGCACGGGCGCGCAGGCCGAACTGCTGGGTTACTTTGTCGCCATGAAAGGCGTGGACGAGGTGCACCTGCTCAACATCACCGTCGCGCCCGCCCACCAGCGCTGCGGCTGGGCGCATGTGATGCTTGACGCGCTCGGCCTCTGGGCGCGCAGCCAGGGCGCCCAGTGGCTGTGGCTGGAAGTGCGCGTCAGCAACGGCCGCGCCAAGGCCGTTTACGAACGCCACGGCTTTGGCCAGGTCGGCACGCGCCGCAACTACTACCCCACCAGCGGCAAGACGTCCCAGGCCGAAGACGCCATCGTCATGAGCCTGGCGCTGTGAACCCAACCGTGCCCCCAGCCATGAGCCTTGACCTCGACAAACGCCAACGCGCCATGTTGCGCGAAATGGGCGTGCGCGTCTGGCAGCCCGCTGCGCCTGCGCCTGCGGCACCGGCTGCCCCAGCCGCACCTGCCGTCGTGCTGGCAGAACCGGAAGTTGCTATTGATTTAATAGCTGCTCGCGCCCGTGAATCGGCGGCGTCAACCCGTTTTCATTCAAGCAATCCAGCGCCAGAAGCGGCCGCACCGGTGCCGTCCCAGCCGGCTGGCGTGGCGGCGGCATTGCCGGCTGGTGCGGCCCAGGCGTGGCGGCTTGGCGAGGCCAGGGCCTTGTATGACGGTGCCGCCCAGGCCGGCGGCGCACGCTGGCTGGTACTGGCCGAGGCCGCGCCGGGCGCTGATGCGTTTGGCGGCGATGCGGGCAAGCTGCTCGACAACATGCTGCGCGCCGCCCGCCTGAACCAGGCCGGTGTGGTGCTGCTGGCCAGCCTGAGCCGTGATGGCCGCCAGGCCGCCACCGGCAGCGACGCCGCCGGTTTGCAGCCCGGCCTGGCCGCGCTGATGGCGCTGGCCCAGCCCGATGTGGTGCTGGTGATGGGGCGGCTGGCCGCGCAGGCCCTGCTGCAAACCACAGAACCCCTGGGCAGGCTGCGCGGCCAGCTGCACCGCCTGCACGGCGCCAGCGCGGTCGTGACCTACGACGCCCCCTACCTGCTGCGCAACCCGCTGGACAAGGCCAGGGCCTGGGACGACCTGTGCCTGGCGCTGGGCGCACTGCCCGCAGCCGACGCCTGAAGCGGCCCCTCGCCGGCCGCGCGGGGGCTGCCATTTGTCCGGGCCTTCTTACAATAGCCGCATGACCAAGCCCCTGACCTTCCTCGACATGCTGGGCGCCGCAGAACGCCAGAACCACTCCATGCTGTGCGTCGGCCTGGACCCGGAACCCAGCCGGTTTCCGGGCCGGCTCAAGGGCGACGCCAACAAGATATATGACTTTTGCGCCGCCATCGTGGACGCCACCGCCGATCTGGTGATTGCCTTCAAGCCGCAGATTGCCTACTTTTCGGCCCACCGCGCCGAAGGCCAGCTGGAGCGCCTGATGGAACACATGCGCCGTGTGGCGCCGCAGGTGCCCATCATTCTGGACGCCAAGCGCGGCGACATCGGCAGCACGGCCGGGCAATACGCCAAAGAGGCC
>JANNXF010000042.1:0-7930 GCA_031409395.1 Polaromonas sp. | reverse complement strand
GCACCCCGGAGCCGGTGTACCTGAACGCCTTTTTAAGCCCGGCCACGCAGGCCCGTATCGCCCAGGAACCGGCGCAGATGCGCACCGGCCTGATGCTGGCCAGCCCCGACTTCATGCGCAAATAAGCCCGCACCCAGGACGCTCTCATGATGTTCACGCCCCCTGCTGACCTGTCACTGTCACTGTTATCGCCACGCCGCCGCCTGCTGGGCCTGGGAGCCGCGTCGGCGCTGCTGCTGGCGGGTGGCAATGCCCGCGTCTGGGCCCAGCCGCTGCCGGGCAAGCCCGCCCGGGCGGCACTGGATGGCGGGCGACTGGTGGTGGTGTTTCTTCGGGGGGCTTACGACGGCCTGTCGGCGCTGGTGCCCTACGCCGACCGCGACTACTACGCCCTGCGCCCCAGCATCGCCATTGCCGCGCCAGATGGCAGCGCCCAGACCGCTCTCCGCCTGGACGACACCTTTGCCCTGCACCCGGCGCTGAGCCCGCTGCTGCCGCTGTGGCAGCAGGGCGTGCTGGGTTTTGTGCCTGCCGCCGGCCTGCCTGCGCCCAACCGCTCGCACTTTGACGCGCAGTACCAGATGGAAATTGCACAAACCGGCAAGACCAGCAGCGCGCCGGGCTGGCTGAACAATGTGGCGGCCCTGCGCGCCACTGCGGCGGCGAATCCCGCCGCGCTGGGTGTGGGCGAAGCCAATCCGGCTATTTTGGGCGGACCGGCTGCCGTCAAACTGATTCCGCGCGGGCAGGCCGCAGAACGCACAGGCGTGCTGGCCAATGACAAAACCCGCCAGGCCCTGATGGACCTGTATGCCGGCAATGACAAGATCAGCGAAGCCTTTCGCCAGGGCGCGGGCAGCCGCATGCAGAGCGCGCAAGAGCTCAGCACCGAAAAAGCCGCTGCCGACGGACGCCGTGACATGGCAGCGCCCGCCAGCAATGGCATGGCAGACCGCCGCCTTGACCGCGACGGCACACCGGCCAATCCGCAGGCCCAATCGGCCCAGATGCTGGCCGCCAGCAATGGCGCTGCAGACCCGGTGGGCCTGCAGCTGGACGCCCAGCACCTGGGCACCCTGATGCGCAACGACCGCAGTCTGCGGCTCGGTTTTTTGTCGGCAGGCGGCTGGGACACCCACGCCAACCAGGGCGCGGCCACCGGTCAGCTGGCCAACAACCTGGGCAACCTGGGGCGCGGCCTTGCACAGTTGCGGCAAGACTTCTCTGAGCCTGGTGACGTGATTCTGGTGATGAGTGAATTCGGCAGAACCAGTGCTGAAAACGGCACCCGGGGTACCGACCACGGTTTTGGCAACGCCCTGTGGCTGATTGGCAACCGGGTGGACGGTGGCCGCTGGCACGGGCAATGGACGGGTCTGGCCCGTGGTAACCTCAATGAAGGCCGTGATCTGCCCGCCCACCACGACTACCGGGCCGTGCTGGCACAGGTCCTGCGCGCTACCTTCGCGCTGGGCGATACCCAACTGGCCAGCGCGTTGCCCAACACCTCGTGGGACGCGCGGCTCGACGGTTTGCTTAAAAAAGCCTAAGCGACCGTCATGCCCCGGCCCGCCCTCAACCCCCAATGGCTTGACGCCTTGCGCGCCAGCACGGCTGCAGCGCCGCTGCGACCGCGTTCCCCCCTCCGGGCTGGTGCATCGCTGGTGGGCTCTGTGGAGCCGGAAGTCATCAGTCAAATAGAGGCTTTGCCCATATATGACGGGCGCGGCATGCTATTAAAAGAGGAGCAAGTGGGCGACGGTGGCTGGCAGCTGACAGCCGACCCGGGCGGTGACCTGACAGCCTGCCTGAACCAGTTGGCCGACCTGCTACGGCAGGCTGGCCTGGCCGGTGCCTGGCGCGACGAGCAACTGGCGGTGCATGACGAGCATGGACACCGCCGGGGCACCATAGAGCGTGCAGCCGTTCGCACGCTGGGCATCACCACGCAGGCGGTGCATCTGGTGGGCCAGACGCCCGAGGGCGGCTTCTGGGTGCAGCAGCGCGCCCTTGACAAGCCCAACGACCCCGGCCTGTGGGATACCCTGATGGGCGGCATGGTGTCTGCGGCCGACACGCTGCAGACCGCGCTGGCGCGTGAAACCTGGGAAGAAGCCGGTTTGCGGATGGATGCGCTGAACGGCGTGGTTTGGGGCGGTCGTGTCTGTGTGCAGCGCCCCTCCAGCGACGGTGCCGGCACCGGCTACCTGGTCGAGAACACCGACTGGTTTCGCGGCACCCTGCCTGCCGGGGTGTTGCCCGTCAACCAGGACGGCGAGGTGCTGCAGTTTCGCCACCTGAGCCAGGACGAATTGCAAAGCTGGCTGCAGCGCGATGCCTTTACCGCCGAGGCGGCCCTGGTGCTGGTTGCCGCCCTGGGCTACTGAGCGCCTGGGCCTGGCGCCGCTCAGGGTTCGATTTCGATGGGCACCGGCTGGCGCAGCCGGTTAGGTGCCAGGGCGCCTGCCGAGTCCAGAATCGGATAGGCAATCGAGCAGATGTGCGAATTGATGCGCTTGAGTTCGCTGATCAGGTCAATGTGCAGCGAACTGGTTTCCTGGCTCTGCACGGTGTTGGCGTACAGCCGTCCGAGGTGGGTGCTGGCGTAAGCCCGTTCCAGGTCGCGGAAGCGGGCTTTTTCTTCCAGCAGTTTTTGCGCATCGCGCACCGTGCTGTTTAAAAATACGCTCATGCCAAGGCGCAGGTTGTCAATCAGCCGGGCGTGCAGTTCGGCAATCTCGGCCATGCCCGCTTCTGAAAACTGGCGCCCCGGCTTGATTTTCTTGTCTTCAATGTCAATCAGCACGCGCTCGATGATGTCGCCAATCTGCTCCATGTTGATGGTGAAGCTGATGATGTCGGTCCAGCGGCGGCTTTCGTCCTCAGCCAGTGCCTCGCGCGAGATTTTGGTCAGGTAGTACTTGATCGCCGAGTACAGGGCGTCAACCTCATCGTCTTTTTTACGCAGCGCTTCGGCCAGTCCGAGGTCGTCTTTCTTGATGACCTCCAGCACCCCCAGCAGCATGGTTTCCACCACGTCGGCCTGGTGCATCGCCTCGCGCGCGGCGCATGAAATCGCCAGTGACGGCGTGGCCAGGGCAGAAGGGTCCAGGTGCTGCGGCCTGCCACTGAGCACGGATTTGTCGGGCTTGGGCAGCAGCTGTTCAACCCAGCGCGCAATCACCTGCGTCCAGCCAATGAACAGCGCGGCCACCAGCACATTGAAGGTGAGGTGAAACAGCACGACCACCGTGGCTGGCTCACCCAGGTAGGGCCGGACATGGCGTATCCACAGGCCGACAAAGGGCGCGGCCAGGCCCACGCCCAGCAGCTTGAAGAACAGGTTGCCCAGCGGCACCTGCCGCACTTGCACGCTGGAGCGCAGTGTGGTCAGCACCGCCAGCAGCCCGCTGCCCAGGTTGGCGCCCAGCACCAGGCCCAGCGCCACATCGACAGGAATGACGCCCGACGTTGCCAGTGTGGCGGTCAGCAACACAATCGCCAGGCTGGAGTACGACACCACCGCCAGAAAGGCCCCCACGGTGATTTCAAGCAGCAAATCGCTGCTGAGCGAGGAGAGCAAGGCCTTGACGGCGGGGGACTGGACCAGCACAGCCGTCGAGGCCGTCACCAAACGCAGCGCCAGCAGCATCAGCCCCAGGCCAATCAGGATGCGGCCAAAGCGGCCCGTGTTGGTTTCTTGCCGGGAGATGAACAGCACCACACCGACAAAGATAAAGAGCGGTGACAACCAGGACAGGTCAAACGAAAAAAGCACGGCCATCAGGCTGGTGCCAATGTCGGCCCCCAGCATCACGGCCAGCGCCAACGGCAATGTGACCAGACCCTGGCCAACAAACGACGACACAATCAATGCGGTAGCGGTGCTGGACTGCACCAGTGCGGTCACGCCTATGCCGGAAATCGCGGCGGCGTAGCGGTTGCTGATGCTGCGTGCCAGCACCTGGCGCAGGCTGGCCCCGAACACCCGCAGGATGCCGGTACGTACAAGATGGGTGCCCCAGACAAGCAGCGCAATGGCTGCCAATAAGTTCAACAAATGCTTCATGGCGTGAAACTTGACTATACGCTGCTGCCAGCGCCCCGACGCAGGCCGTGAGACCCGCGCTGCGCCCGCCTATTTTGCTTTTCGAACCCGCCGCAACTCGTCCAGAATCAGGCAGACAGCGCCTACCGTGATGGCGCTGTCGGCAATGTTGAAGGCCGGGAAGTGCCAGCCGCCATAGTGAAAGTCCAGAAAATCCACCACATAGCCGTACAGTGTGCGGTCAATCACATTGCCCACCGCACCGCCCAAAATACAGGCCAGTGCAAACGAGAACAGCTTTTGCCCCGGGTGCGCCTTGAGCATCCAGACAATGAAGAGCGCTGCGGCAATGCCGATCGCGGTAAAAAACCAGCGCTGCCAGCCCGAAGCCGAGGCCAGAAACGAAAACGCGGCGCCGGTGTTATGCACCCGCACCACATTGAAGAAGCTGGTGACGTAGGTGGCGTCACCCAGGCGGTAGTAGCCCAGAATCAGCACCTTGGTGAACTGGTCGGCAATCAGGATCAGCAGCGCCAGGCCCAGCCAGGGCAGCATGCTGCCCGATGATTTGGTGAAGGTGGTTTTGGCCATTATGCAAAGGTCCTGTCTTCACCGGCGCCGTACAGGTTGCTGGTGCAGCGGCCGCAAAGGGTCGGGTGAGCCGCGTCATGGCCTACGTCTTCGCGGTAGTGCCAGCAGCGCTCGCATTTGGTGGCCGAACTGGCTTTTACCGTTGCTTTGAGGGCGCCACCAGCTATCAAATCAATAGCGGATGTGATGAAAACAAACTTCAGGTCGCCACCCAGGCCGGCCAGCAGTGCGTGGTCTTCGGCGTTGACTTCGAGGCTCACATTGGCCTGCAATGACGAGCCCACCTGGCCATCGGCCCGCAAGGCTTCAATGTCCTTGTTCACCGTGTCACGAATCCCCCGAATCCGTGACCACCTGGCCAGCAGCGCGGTGTCGGGCGCAGGCAATTGGGCGTAGGTCTCCAGAAAGATGGATTCCGACGTGCCAAACACCTGCCAGGCTTCTTCGGCCGTGAAGCTCAAAAATGGCGCCATCCAGCGCAGCATGGCATGGGTGATCTGGTGCAGGGCGGTTTGTGCGCTGCGGCGCGCCAGTGATTTCGGGTCGGTGGTGTAGAGCCGGTCTTTCAAAATATCAAGGTAGAACGAGCCCAGGTCTTCGCTGCAGTAAATCTGCAGCTTGGACACCACCGGGTGAAATTCGTAGACGTCGTAGTGCGCCAGAATCTCGGCCTGCAGCTGCGCGGCCTGGCTCAGCGCATAGCGGTCAATTTCCAGCATCTCGTCAAGCGGCACGGCGTCTTGGGCCGGGTCAAAGTCGCTCACGTTGGCCATCAAAAACCGCAGCGTGTTGCGAATGCGGCGGTAGGCATCGACCACGCGCGCCAGAATCTTGTCGTCAATGCTCAGGTCGCCCGAATAATCGGTTGAGGCGCACCACAGGCGGATGATTTCAGCGCCCAGCTTGCCAGAGACTTCTTGCGGCGCCACCACATTGCCTTCGCTCTTGCTCATCTTGCGGCCCTTGCCGTCTACCGTGAAGCCGTGCGTCAGCAGGCCCTTGTAGGGCGCTTGGTCATACATGGCACACGAGGTGAGCAGGGACGAATGAAACCAGCCGCGGTGCTGGTCGTGGCCTTCCAGGTACAGGTCGGCCGGCCAGGCGGATTGCGCCGCGTGGCTGTGCCGCAGCACGTGGTCGTGCGTGGTGCCGGAGTCAAACCAGACGTCAAGAATATCGGTGCTCTTGAGGTAGTCGGGCGCGTCCGCGCCGATGATGGATTCGGCGCTGGCCCTGCTCCAGGCTTCGATGCCGCCGGCTTCGACCATGCGGGCCGCCTGGTCCATGATTTCCATGGTGCGCGGGTGCAGCTCGCCGGTCGCGGTGTGGATGAAAAAGGGCAACGGCACGCCCCAGTTACGCTGGCGGCTGATGCACCAGTCGGGCCGACCGGCAATCATGCCCTGCAAACGGATTTTGCCGTTTTCAGGGTAAAAGCGGGTTTCTTCAATCGCGGCCAGCGCCAGCTGGCGCAGGGTTTTTGCGGCCTTGTCTTTGGTGAACACGCCATCGCCTTCGTCCATGCGAACAAACCACTGGGCGGCGGCGCGGTAAATCACCGGCGTCTTGTGGCGCCAGCAGTGCGGGTAGCTGTGAACGATGTTTTCGGTGGCAAAAAGCCGGCCGTGCTCGCGCAGCTTTTCAATCACCAGCGGCGCAGCTTTCCAGATGTTGAGACCGCCAAACAGGGGCAGCTCATCCACATAGCGGCCATTGCCCTGCACCGGGTTCAAAATATCGTCGGTAGCAATACCGTTGGCGACGCAGGAGTTAAAGTCTTCCACGCCATAGGCCGGTGACGAATGCACGATGCCCGTACCGTCGTCAGCGGTGGCGTAGTCAGCCAGAAATACCGGGCTCAGGCGCCGGTAACCCGCATCAACCTCATACAGCGGGTGCATGAAATCGAGCAGCGCCAGGTTTTTGCCCTGTGTGGTGGCCAGCACCGTGCCGGTGAGCTGGTAGCGCGCCAGGCATTTCTCGACCAATACCGAGGCCAGCAACAGAATGCCGCGCTCGGTATCGACCAGCGCATAGTCGAGTTCGGGGTTCAGGTTGAGCGCCTGGTTGGCGGGAATGGTCCATGCGGTGGTGGTCCAGATCACGGCGAAGGCGTCTTTGGCCAGGCTTGGAAGCCCGAAGGCGGCTGCCAGCTTGTCGGGCGCTGCAGACTTGAAGCCGACGTCCAGCGTCTGTGATTTTTTGTCGGCGTATTCAATCTCAAACTCGGCCAGCGACGAGCCGCAGTCAAAGCACCAGTACACCGGTTTCAGGCCCCGATAGACAAAGCCACGTTCCATGATGCGTTTGAGGGCACGGATTTCATTGGCTTCGTTGCCAAAATCCATGGTGCGGTAGGGGTTGTCCCATTCACCCAGCACCCCCAGGCGCTTGAAGTCGGCCATCTGGCCGGCGATCTGCTCGGTGGCGAAGGCGCGGCACTTGGCCTGGAACTCGGCGCGTGCATCCAGAAGCGACGGGCCGCTGCCTGGCTGCTGGGCGGCGCTCTCGGGGAGCGTGGGGGCCACTTTCCGGCCATGAAGTTTTTCGATGGCGTTTTCGATCGGCAGGCCGTGGCAGTCCCAGCCCGGCACGTAGCTCGCATCCAGCCCCTTGAGCTGGTGCGCCTTGACGATCATGTCCTTGAGAATCTTGTTGGCGGCGTGGCCGATGTGGATCTGGCCGTTGGCATACGGTGGGCCGTCGTGCAGCACGAACTTGGGTTTTCCGGCGCGTACGTCACGCAGCTTTTTGTAAATGCCCTTGTCTTCCCATGCCTGCACCCAGCCGGCTTCGCGCCTGGGCAGGTCGCCGCGCATCGGGAAGGGCGTGTCGGGCAGGTTTAGGGTGCTGCGGTAATCCACTTTTTCGGTCATTTTGGCGCTCTTGGGGGCAAACGGTGAGGGTCGGAGGCGGCCCGATGGGCTGCCTTGAAAAGAATCCCCCGGGAATGGCGGAGGAGCGGGGCTAAGGCGACGGGAGAGGGCGAATGGTCAGTGCGGGGCCAGGATAAAAATCCCTGCCCCGTCAAATTCGCGCCGCAAAAAAAGCCCGTGCGTCCGCGCAGTCTTTGGCAATGCCCGCTTTCAGGCTGTCCAGACCGTCGTATTTCAGTTCGTCGTGCAGTTTGTGCAGTAGTTCCACGCGCACGATTTTACCGTACGCCCCTTCCGTCCCCAGGCTGGCCGGCCAGTCCAGGCAATGGGTTTCAAGCAGCACACGCCCGCCGTTGACATCGTCCGGGTTGAGGGAAGGCCGGATGCCCAGATTGGCGACGCCTGGCAGCGGGTG